>CBDURE010000038.1:0-26690 GCA_965369605.1 uncultured bacterium | reverse complement strand
CGGGGCTCGGTTAGTTTCTTTTTTTTTAAGTGATACACGTAACCCGGCGTCCCTTCGCCGGGAAAATGCTTTAGATGGTGACACAATGCCAAAAATAATCGTACTCGGAGCCGGAATGGTCGGTTCCATGCTCGATTATTACGACCGCGCCACAAACACAACAGCTTTCCCCTGTGCGATTGTCGCCAGAATAATGATGAACGGCGAGTTTTACAATGCGGGCGTACATCCACCGGAAAGCATCGGCAAAGTCCCCGGCTTGCTGGATAAGATGCTCAAGGAGCTGGAGGGCAGGGATGTAGCGTATTTGTCGAGGGTGGAGGATGTGGAGTAGCAGGTTCAGGAACCTGTGGTATATAGTTTTCGCATCAGAGAGTAATCATACACCTTAAGGCGTATTGAACGTCGATGATGTTTATCAGGGTTGTATTTTTTCATGGTGATATATGTGGAATATAATTAATATAATAAGAGTTTGGTTGCGTTGTAACCCTAGACAGTCATTGTCTAGATTATGAGTTTTCAGTAAATATCAACGATAATTGGAATATTATCTTGAATCTGGTCTGGAGTGTTTGCTTCTGTTACTATTTTCTCAATTTCAAAAGAAGAAACATCATCCCATGATTTAAACATTACCTGAAAGGTACCTATTGATGCATAATCGTGATGTTTTAATCTAGAAATGTATATTTCAATATTAAAACCTTTGCTCATAGTCCCACTTAAATTTATTCTTCTAATAGGTTGATTAGGAATTTTCAATGCGTCATGCAGTGAGTGCGTTGGGATGATATTTCGTGAGTGAAAAGCGTGTTCGTGCATGGTTAATGTGTTCATAGTGTTCTTAAAATTTTTCAGCATTAAGGATTGTGGCTTAGAGGGAGATATCGGTTTTTCTCTACTTCCAATAGTATCCCCGATTATTTGTCTATTATTTCGAATGAACTTGAATCTTGCTGGTAATCTTAATGTGATATCTATGTCATCAGCATAACTTGTTCCAGTATTCAATATATGGACTTTAAATTCGAAGCATCGAGTCATTGCTTCATTGAGTTTATTCTCATGAGTAAGCCAATTTTGAAGTTTTTCTAAATATTCCGCAGATTCTTTTTTGTATCTATCAAATTCACTCTTTGGGATATCAGTATAAAAACTAGGATGGACATTAAGCTTGTTAGGATCAGTTTTTTCCAAGCCTAAATCTTTCATATCGTTTGTGATTTGCAGTTTTTCTTTGTTAATCTCTGCTTCAATATCTATTGACCGGAAATCTCTTTCTAATCTTACTTTAAAAGGGTCTCTCTCATCAATTTCTTCTGAATCACTAATTATCACTCCAATTTTGGGCATTTTAGATTTAAGTTTGTTTAACTCAATTCTTGTCTTTTTTAACTCCTTGTCCAAATCTAAAGTTGGATCATCTAAACGTATGCCATCAGGAGGTTCGATTACCTTGATGCTATGTGTCTCACAACTAAGAAACATGTTCATATCTTCGGAATAAATTATTACTTGTTGTTCTTTATGCTCTTCAATGTAGTGTTTTACAAAATATATAATTTTTTCGTCTTTGATATCGGGGTTTAGGGATTTAGGACAATCATCTGCTCTAAATACCTTTTTATAGATTTCCAAATTTACATTGTCTCTTACATTTTCATTAGATTTTACAAATCCTTTGATTTCCTTGATAACACGTCTAGCCCGTGAAGATAACGTTGGATGATTCTTTTTTTCATCAAGCTCAATTATGACTTGCTTGCAAATTATTAAATTGACTTTTTTTGCATCACATAATTTATTCCAATCAATATTATTAATTGGTGGATAGTGTAATAAAATATTTGTGTCAAGAAAGATATTAATGTAATCATATTTCATATTTCCTTTTCCTTTTCTATGTTTATTTTTTAATTATTAATAGCTCCTGAAAGAAACGTTACTGATGAATATATTAATCAAAATTCATCACAAAGTCAAATGTTTAGTTTAATGAAACTCCACCACAATTCAAACGACGCGCTCAAGGTAAATGGGGTTGGAGATTATCCAGGGGTAGGTGCGTTTGCCGCGGAATGGGGGCATCTCGCGATGCAGCAGCACTTGTGTGCGGTAGATGCCGTCCTCGTGCACTGTAAGGTTGATTTTCCTTTCCTGTTTGTTGTTGCTGTTGTTATATTCATTTATTATTTCGCCGTTGCGTATGATTTGAACAGTTGTCTCACCGCCTGCGGGCAATACAAATTCCAAACCGGCAGATCCGCTCATCTTGAGCGTTTCACCCATTATCGCTTTGCCGAAATCGGACAACGCTGTAAATTGGAAACCTGTCGCTTTGCCGAAACAGGGGAATGTAATGTAGGAATTGCCATTGAGGATGGCGTCGAGGAGAATTTTGCGATCGTGAACGTAGTTGTTTGTGAATTTACTGCGGCTGACAATCACAGTTGAAACCATGTTGAGAAGGGTTTTGTAGCGGGGATATCGAATACAGTTTTTCAGCCATCTGCAGATTTTGATGCGCGCGTGGGCATCCGATGATCCAATTCCGACAACCTTGCGTTTCATGTTGAGCTCATCGAACTTTTTCATTTCCCGCTTTGGGAATCGCATTACGTTGCACATTGCGGAATCCTTGCATCCGCTGAGAACAAAAGCGATAAATATGCTGGTCATATCCCTGAATGAAAGGGCTAATCGCCAGTTCGAGTCGAGGTTAAACACTTCCATTCCGGTAAACTTGCCGATGTCCCAGTTATGCCAGTCGAATTTCGGGTTCGGATGATATACATGGGCGAGAAAAGTCATCATTCCTTTTTTGAGGGAATCGTTAAATGCCGTTTGGGATGAAACGCCGTTGTTTGGCAGAACGGGGATATCATCGCCGATTACAAGGAAATGCCCCTTGAAATTGTCAGTTGAGATTTCAACAGCGGGTACGACAAGAACATCAGACATGTAGGAGTGATTTTCATCGTTGTATGGCTCAACGGTGTCGTGGTCGCTTGGAATGATGAATTTCATTCCCAGAGATGAGGCGATTTTAGCCACTTCACTGTATGTGCCGCTGCCATCGGAATAGTTGGTGTGGAAATGAATCGCGCCGGAGTAATGGTAGCAATCCCCGTATTTGTGGTTTGCTCCATCGGCGGAAACCGGGTTAGTATCGATCTGTTTTTGCGTTAAAGTCAAATTAAGGTTTCCAACACTTCATCCAAATATATAGTTGAGGGCATGAGAAATCCGGGATTTAAAGAAGCATAGAATAATCTTAGTGCAAAATTTCCCGACCTGTTCCCCCAATGAGTAAAATGATGCTAATTGGTAAAACACACATACAAAGTACGCATATATACTAATCGCTAGCTGGTAAAGAATCAATCATGAATAGCTGTGAAGGTACACGAAAGGGATTCCGACATTCGCCTTCGGTGAATGTCGGAATGGCGCTTTCTTATAATTGGAATGATTTGATTGGCTGGTGTTCCCAATCTTCCAATCCGCTATCATGCCAGCAGAAATTCCCTTTAAGTGATACAATATCTCTTTATGAACGCTGAGATTGAAAAACCTCCTGAGGATTGGGGTGAATTCCAGAAACGGGTTTTTGCCGCTGAGAGCCATTACGGCCTCGGATTCATGCCGCATATCCGCGCGGCGGCTGTCGTGGCGATTGTCATTGGATTGCTGCTTGTCATGATCCATTTCTTTGTCGGCTACAAAATGATTATCTATAATTTCGGATGTGTGCTGGTCGGAGCCGGCGTGGTGATTTTCATCATCATTCACTGGGTCAATTCAGGTTCGAGTGTGATGGTGAAAGAACGCCGTAAATCAATTCAGGAGCGGGGAATGAGGTCGCGATGCCAGTATCTCGATGGCGATTTACCCGATGGCCTTTCCGACCGCTCAGGATATTGCAATCTTTACAAAAAGAGCATTGTGAGTTACCCGTACTGTATCTACTGTAAATCGTATAAGAAAAAGCAGTTAGAACGTTAGAAAGTTAGTAAGTTAGTAAGTTAGTAGGTTAGAACACTACTATCCGGTTAAATTGGAAGGAAACAGAAATAAGGGCCTCGCCACTAGTGGCTCTCCAGCATCAGGAGAGGGGAGAAAGTATAATGCCTTCCTGCTCCCCCTCTCTACATGGTGGAGAGGGGGCTGGGGGGTGAGGTCTGATTTACCAGTCTATTATCCTGACAGTAGTAAGTTAGTAAGGAAGGGAACTAAAACATGAAAAGACATTTTATGATTACGGGTATTTTTGTTATTGCGATGTATGCAATGTTGATATTGGCATCATGCGGGAGTAGTGATGGCATTATACCCGCTCCGACATTTAAAACGGTAAATTCCTATAACGATATTCCATCCGATTTCGCACTGATTTATGAAATCCGCGATGAACACGTGGCACCGCCGTATCGTCAGGTATTGGCAGTTGACAAATCCGGCACGCTTCGGTTTGAGTTGTATGAGGATACCGGCACAAGCGTTGATAAAACGTTCGAGAACGCAACCATTTCCGAGAATGACATGCTAGCGTTTTACAATTTGATAATAACAAACGGTTATTTTACGATGGATGCGCTTTATACGACATGCAATTTAACAATCCCAATTGAGGTAATCGAGGTGTATGGCAAATCGACCGATTTCAGAGTTGAGTATCATCCCTGCCCTCAGGACTGCACCGCACCGTCTGTTCCGAGTGGTTTCATAAAAATAATCGAAAAATTCATGGAAATAGCATCAGAATACCTCGAAAGCATCTGAAAGCGTTTCAGGATACCCTCTGATGCGATATAATTATAGTGGTTAGTAAGTTATCTTGTGCTGAGGAATGTGTCATGGACAAGAAAATAAAACAACAGGATTTCGACCGCCTGGTTCAACGTCAAATCCTTCGCGGGATGAAACTTGGTTACACTCCTGATGATATAACCGAGTCGATAAAACGTGTAACTGAACAGGGGCTTGAGACAAAACCTGTTAAAAAGAAAGAAACAAAGAAAACATCGAAGCCGAAATCGAAAACGAAGTCGAAGCCAAAACCCAAGAGCAAGCGAGAGTATGCAAAGCCGGGAGTGGCAGTCATTGAATGCAGCCTTGAGCAGTCATGGGACATGTGCACATCGCTAAGGGAGAAACTTGATTACGAGTTCTTTCCGGTAGTGCTGGATACCCTTCTCAAAGAGGGCAGTAAGCTGGTTAAGTATCTCGGCGAACGTACCGTATTTGTAACCACTCCGTTTCATTTTTCAGACATACATGACATCCTGAAACAATTCGGTAAGGACCCGTTAAACATCGACCTGACAATCAATAAAAAATTCCTCAAGGTGCTCAAGGAACTGCATAAATACAAGGTTGTCGGCATTCTCGCCCGTGATGAGGATACTCTCAGAGCGGCAACAAGTTTGGTCATGGCATATCTCAAGCAGAAAGGCAAAGGAAACACAAAGGTTCTGAATGTTCATCTGGAAGACAAGGAAAAAATGGATGACCTTGTCGCAAATGCCGAGATTGTCGTGTACGCTCCCAACTGCCGTGCTGAGGCACAGGAAATGCTGCCGTGGGGAGTGAAGAAAATCGAGATTGTATTCGATATCGACCCGGATTCAATAGAGGAATTAAGGGAACATCTGGCGAAGATCCGATTCTGAGATTGTCATACTTCTTTTTCTTTATTTAGATTCGGGTAGCTCGCTTTTAACAGCATCTTTGATATGAAGAATATATACACGATCATCTTTCATAATGGAATCGCTTCCTTAAGAATTCGATCACGTAAATGTCGATTGATTCCGCCTTCTGTGATGATATCTACGCTGAATCCCAGCATCTCTTCGAGCTCATGCCATAATGCCACGAGATCAAGCATGTTTCGCCCCGGTTCCATTTTTACAAGAATATCAAGATCGCTTTCAGAGCCTGCTTCGCCTCTTGCCACTGAGCCGAATATGCGAACATTCGAAGCTCCGTGTTTTGATGCAATAGCGAGAATAGCTTCTTTTTTATCTTTTACTATGTTTTTAATGTTCATGAAAACTCTCAAATCCTGATTTATCAGATTCCATTATATCACTTTCCTATGGATTGATAATGGGATTTAATCAAATGAGTTGTTTATTTGCCAGTCGCGCCGTGGTAGTCTGCGACACTCCAGTTCCACACAATATCATCTAAACGTTAATGCAAATTAATATGTTATAATCACTGCCGTTTAAGTGCGGCGGGGGGATACGGCTTTTGCTTTTCTATAGCCTTACTGATACTAATCAAGCACAAGGAGCAAATCATGGGCATCACCTCGCTCGATTGGGCATCAATCATTGTCTATCTGTTAATCATGGTGGGGATAGCGGTTTTCTTTTCGAGATTCATGGAGGGTGCGAAGGATTTCTTCGCCGGCGGACGTCAAATCCCCTGGTGGGTAGCGGGAATATCTCTTTACATGGGATTATTCTCAGCTTGGACTTTCAGCGGCGGTGCCAGTTTGGTTTACAGAACAGGCTGGTACGGAATCATGTATTTCGCTACCTGGCCTATCGGATTCATTATCGGGTTCTCTTTGGCGGCGATACGATGTCGCAGGAGTCGGGTCATTTCGCCAATAGAATATATAGAAACTCGATTCAACCGCGCTACTCACACAACGTTAAGCATAATATTCGCGGTATCGCTTCTTTACTGGCCTGTCCAGCATATGGCATCGCTGGGTAAAATGGTCGGTCCCACTCTTTTCCCCGGGATCGATCCTGCGACAGCGATGACAGGAACGATAATCGTAATCGCCTTCCTGATTCTATTTTACACATATTCCGGCGGATTATGGGCGGTCTCAATTACCGACGCGGTGCAATCGTTTCTGCTTCTGGCAATAGTGATTATCCTGGTCGGTTTAACCTGTATTGAACTCCCGGACATATTAAGAAAACTTCCGGCATTTGATATTACACCGGAGAGCGAGCCATTGTATGGTCCAAGTTTCCTTTTTGCGTATATTCTTCACGGTGTTTTCAGCGCGGCTATGGGCGACCGCGCGCAACGGTATTACAGTGTACGCGATGAGAAAGCTGTGCTGAAATGCGGAATCATAGCAACTGCGCTTTTCTGCACAGGCCCCATTCTATTTGGACTCGTCCCACTGATGGCAAGTGTAGTCTGGCCTGATCCCTCGATGATTCCCGGATTCGCGGGCGTTAAGAATCCAGAGGAGGGCGTTTTCATCGCGATGGCGATTAAGTATCTTCCTCCAGGAATATTGGGTATGTTTGTGGCATCGATGCTTGCCGCTACCATGTCCGCGACGGACACATGCTGGAATACGGCATCCGCGATTGTGTCGGTGGATTTATACAAGGGGATATTTAAACGTGATGCGACTGACAAGCAGGTATTAAAAGTCGGGCGAATCGCGATTGTTGTTTTCTTCTTTGTAGCGCTTGCCGGTGCCCTGGCAATCGTTCTCAGGGGAGTTAAACTTGATATCATAGGAATAACAATCGGGCTTTTGACTGGTTTCGCTGTTACAATTCCTCTCACTCTTGGAATTGTCGTTCGGAAAATATCCAAATGGGCTGGAGTTGGAGCGGTGGTTATGGGATCGCTTGCCGCAATAGTGTCGAGTGACCTGTCGCTTTTAGGCCCGCTTAAAACGCTTGGATTTTTGAAATTAACTTTTGGCGACAGGATGTATTTCATCGCCGCGATAACACTTGCAGTGTTTCTCCTGTCACTTCCGATGGGACGCCTTGCACGCAACAAACTGGCGACAATTACACTCTCCGCTGCCATTTCAGTTGGCATGTGGTTCTTTTTTATATTCGTAAACGGCAACGACCTGATTTCATGGGGGATTCTGACAGGCGCTGTAACACCTGACCCGGAACTGGGTTCACCATCCAGTTATTTGACGATGATGCACGTTGCGGCGCTCGCTTTCGGATATCTGTTTTACCTGTTCAGTAATATCTACAATCGTGATCTGGATAAACCGGAACCTGAAGTGGATGAATTCTTCAGACTGCTGAAAACACCCATCGATGCTGACAAGGAGGTAGGTCCCGCGCACCAGACCGCGACAGTTTATCCGTTTGTTGGCATGATAGTAATCGGACTCGCTGCAATGTCTCTTCTGATGCTTTTATTCCCTGAGGGACGTTCCAATCCCCTGGTTAACGTTGTGCTGGCTGCAATGTTGTCTGCTACCGGATTTGGAATCATGCAGGGCGGAAAAGGCCTTGTGCAGAGCGTTAAGGAATCGACCGGAAGCCAGGAGGACGCGAAGTGACATCGGAACTGGCAATTAATGGCGGCGCGAAAGTCAGAAGAAAGCCGCTGGTTCCACAGGAACATCATAAAGCGAGATTTGGCGAAGAAGAGAAAAAAGCGCTTTGTGATGTTATAGATTCCGGCAACCTTTGCCGTGTGATGGGCGAAAGAACCGGGGAGTTTGAAAAAGAGGCCGCGGAGTATTTTAATGTAAAATCCGCGGCGGCATCCACGAGCGGTACAGCCGCTATTCATTGCGCGCTCGCGGCGCTTGATATCGGCTGCGGCGACGAGGTAATAACATCCCCGATAACGGACATGGGTTCCGTTATTCCGATTATCGCGCAAAACGCAGTTCCTGTTTTCGCCGATGTCGATTCCAGAACATTCAACATTACTGCATCTACAATTGAGAAAGTAATTTCAGAGCGCACGAAAGCGGTGATTGTCGTTCACCTTGCGGGGCAGTCCTGTGTAATGAAGCCAATCCTGAAACTGGCTGAGGAGCGTAGAATTTATGTAATTGAGGACTGCGCCCAAAGTTATCTTTCGACATGCGATAGCCAAATCACAGGCACAATCGGCGATATCGGATGTTTTAGCCTGAACGATTTCAAGCATATCACCTGCGGCGATGGCGGTTTTGTCATTTCCGATAATGAGGATTTAGTCACACGAGCGAAACTGTTTGCTGATAAGGGATATCCGCGAACAGAATCCGCGCGTAATTCAATTATGTTTGGCGTGAACTATCGCATGACTGAACTGCAGGCTGCAGTCGCGAGTGTGCAGCTGAAAAAACTGGAATCGATTATTGAACGAAGGCGCGCTTTTACTGATAAACTGAATGAACTACTAGGGAATATTGATTGCGTGAATATTCCGTATGTGGCGGATGGGATAGAACATTCTCGATGGTTTTATGCGTTCACTATTGACTCGGACAAACTTGGCGTCGATGCTGAAACGTTCGCACGGGAGGTAACCGCGGAGGGGATTCCGGTTATGTATCCATATTTGGGGTCGCCTGTATATCTGTTTGATTCTATTAGGGATATTCAGATATGCGATTCGCGAATGTCATTCAAAAAAGGCTTATGCCCTGTCGCGGAGGATGTTTTAGACAGAATGATGGTGCTGCCGTCAAATGAATTCATGACAGATGAGGACGCGCATGATATTTCTGAAGCGTTGAAGAAAGTTTGCGATTATCATTAACGCAAAATAACACCATGCTTTTGCATGGTGCTAAATAAAAATCTATACAATTCAATCTCGGGTGCCGCCCACTCATCATGTCTTTTTGTGATTTGTGGGTGATTGATGCGAAGTCATGCAATATCACCCATAAAGCCGAGACGGCTTTATGGGCGGCACCCGAGCTTATGTGTTTAATAAGGGTTGTAATTATCGATAACGTGAATAACACCATGCTTTAGAATGGTGCTGTATAAAACATCAGGAGCAATAACCATGAAGCAAATAAAACCAATTTCACAAATAACAATCTTGTTAATTATGTTTGTTGCCATGCTTTCTCAAGGCGCATCAGGCATGAAAATAGTGCTTGATAGATGCCCTGTAATTATAAAATGTGAGACGCCTCCTGTCATTGATGGCGTATTAAATGATGACTGCTGGAGAGAACCACTCGGCATGACAGGTTTCATTTTACTTGATACTGCCAGACGCGCTTCCGAACAAACAACAGTATATGTAACCTACGATGATGAAAACGTCTATTTCGCTTTCAAATGTGACGAACCAAATCCTGATTCTATTGCTGCAAATGAAACCAAACACGACCAGCAGGTTGTCGATGATGACTGCATTGAGTTGTTTCTCGATCTCAACCGTGACTGTAAAAACTATTTCCATTTTATTGTAAATTCAAAAGGCGTAACAAGCGACGGCTCTGTCGAATTGGTGGATGATTTCATCGATATCTATTACGATTGGGAGCCTGAATATGAGGTTAAAACATCCGTCGATGATAAACACTGGTATGTCGAGATGGCAATACCGTTTGAATCACTGCAAACCGGCATTGAAAGGCCGAGTGTATTCAAAGAGCGAAAAGAGGTAGAAAGGTCGGCGTATTCTCTATTAACTGCGCCTGTTGTTGAACATGGCACGGCATGGAACTTTTGTTTTGCCAGAAGGAAGCAAACTGAACAAAAGGAACTTAGCAGTTTTCCCGGTGTTTGCGACAAATTTTATATGCCGTACCAGTTTGATCACATTCTGTTTTGGGAAAAGCCAATAGAGAAATATACTTGGGACAGACCTGGTACCTATGTTGGCATGGATAATGATGTTTATTCTGCGTATTCAGATATAAGAAGAGAGCATAACAGGATTGTTAATGAAAAGAAATCTAGTGAGCGAGACCGATTACAGCCAATTATTGATGAAATCAGCTCTTACATACTCGAATGCAATTGGGAAGCGAAATACAGTAGAGGCCTGTTTATGGGATACGAAAGCGCGGATGGGGAAATCCGTATTCCAAACTATGCCCGTCGAGATGGCCAGGGGCGTATTGTCCTTGATGACGCATATCCTCCGCTTGACAAAAAAGCCCTTAATAAGATTATTTCAAAACAAACTCCAAGATTTGTCTATGATGATAAATCACTAGGTGAACTCAGAGAAAAGATCAGCAATAATCCAAATATTCTAAAGCAATGGCTGAAGATAAAAGAAGATGCGAATGCAATGCTGGATAAACCGATGGTTGATTTTGTTTCAAATGAAATGCAGCAGGACAGAAACTGTATCTCACGAGACCAGGCGAAAAGAGCAGCAGAGGGTTATGGCGCTCTCGGATCAACAAGAATGAAATGCGCGCTTGTGTATGCGATAACGGGTGAAACAAAATACGCAAAAAAGGCATGGGGGGCGCAGTCCAAACTGATTGACCATTACGAAAAATACCAGGTGTTCAGGTCAGCGGAAAACTGGTATTCAATCTGGGATTCATCCTATGAAATGTTTTCCTCCACTTACGCCTACGATATGCTCGCCGATTCAGGTGTCATGAGCAATTCGGATAAAGCCAGGCTGATTGAATTCATCAGGCAAATGGGACACAGTGTCGATTACTGTGTCAAATATTCCGAGATGGTCGGCAATCACCAGTTCATGTGGACAGGCAATTTCGGATGCATGGTGGCGTATTTTCCCGAATTCCCTGAACACGAGCGATGGGCGAATGATGTCGAAAGCAGGATGCCGATGCTGTATGCGGATATCCTGAACGATGGCGGACAGATTGAACGCAGTCCGGGACATCATATCTATGGCCTTTCGTTTTTGTGCAAGTACGCAAACGCGGTGAAACATCTAACAGGCGAGAATTTATTCATTAAGGAATACGACGGCAAAAGCCTTGAAATGACACTTGACTGGATGGCTAAAATCGCGACTCCGCTTGGTGAAACACCAGCGTTAAACGATTCAAAGCGACCCCAAATGGCAACGCATTTATTTATGCTCGATGTTATCAACCAGTTTGACAAGGGTGAATATCTTGAAGCTGGAAAAATCGACACAACAGGCCTGCCGCTTGAGCATCTTGTGTCAGACAGTATCAAACCCAAAACTCCGAACTTTAAATCACTGCTTCTGCCAGATACCGGCTGGGCGGTTATGCGAGATAGTTGGGATAAGGATTCGAAATATCTAATATTCGATTACGGCGAGCACGGCGCGTGGCACGGCCATTACGATAAAATGAATTTCGTGATGTACGCTGACGGAATCGGCTGGGTGCTCGATGCCGGAGCGTCGCCGCATTACTGTGTATATATCAAGGAACACAACGAATGGCACAAACAGACAATCGCCCATAACACAGTTTTTATCGACAACAAAAGCCAGGACGCGGTAACCGGAACGCTGCGTAAATGGGAAAGTCGCGAGAATTTCGATTTGGTTTCAGCAAGCCACGATGGCTATGAGGGAATCGACCATACACGAACGATTTATCATCCGCGTGATGAATATTTCATAATCAACGATTATTTAAAATCCTCTGACTCGCAAAAGCACGATTATTCCTGGCTGCTTCATGTCTATGGCGAACCGGGCAAGGTGGATAAATCGCTTGTAACATTCACCAAAGATGGCAAAAGCCTTCTGGTTATACCCGCCGACTCTGATGCAATCAGTTCCGTTGACCTTAAAAAGGGATTATGCCTCGACACAACAAGCGAAAGGAAAACCAAACTACGTGATGACGGCACGTGGACTCCCGGCGATCCCGGTTGGGGATACATTCCATATATCGGGTTGAACAAAAGCACTGATGCCGATGAGGTTAATTATATCGTGCTTCTGTATCCGCACGATTCTGAAATCGCCCCTGAAATAAAGTGCGAGAAACTGATTGGCAAAAACAACAACGCATACGGAATCAAAATTACCCACGATGATTTTGTCGATATCTACGGCGAAAAGAAACCCGGCGTGGCGACATCCCGGGAAATCGAACTTGGTGATATCCAAACAAGCGCTGATTATTTCTTCGTTAGAATCAAGGATGGTGAGGTTGTTGAGGCTGAAGTAATTGATGGGGGATATTTGTTCTACAAAGGCATAGCGGTTTATACCGGAACAAATCCGTCACCTCCATTTTATTCGCCAAAAACTGAGTAAATTTCTTATGAAATCCGAATCCTGCGGTTTAGGGAATTTTATCGGCGAAAGGTGTATAATGGATATGAATAAAATTTCAGTATTGCAATTACGATTGGATTGAATGATAGATATTAACCATGAGCGATTCAGAATCAGTCAGTATAAATAAAGCGGATTTCGCGGCGTATAAAGACCTTGCGCGCCCCTTTACTCTTCTAATGCCCATTGTGGGGTTTCTCGCGGGAGCCGGGATAGCGTATTTCGCAATCAAGCCGGAGAGCATTGGAATTGATCTTTATGTTAACATTCTGCTGGGCGCGATAGCCGCACCTCTTCTGAATGTCGCCTCAAATGCAATCAACCAGTATTACGATTACGATATCGACTGCATCAACAAGCCGGACAGGCCGCTTCCTTCCGGGCGAATGTCAAAAATAACAGCGATGCGTTTCGGAATCGGCGCGTATATCCTCGCGATAATTCTTGCCGTATTTATCAACATGCCTGTTCTGATTGTGGTTTCGATTACCGCACTGATTACATATTTCTACTCAGCGCCGCCGATACGATTCAAGAATAATCCTATCCTTGCGAATGTCGCGATGGCGATTCCAAGAGGGCTTCTTCTGCCTGTTGTCGGATGGTTTGCCATTCATCCCGATAAACTCACAAACTCAACTCCGTGGGCGATAGGAACAATCCTGTTTCTTTATGTGCTCGGAGCGGCATCCACAAAGGATTACGCTGACATGAAAGGGGATGAAGCATGCGGCGCGAGAACTCTTCCGGTGGTTTTGGGTGTCAAGCGAAGCGCATGGGTGATCTCTCCCAGCTTTGTATTCCCGTTTCTGTTGATTCCTGTTTTTATCCATCAGGATTTGATTGAGCCGCATACATTTCCAATAACGTTCCTTTCAGTCTGGGGACTTTATATCGCGTGGTTGATTCTGCGCAATCCTGAATCACTTGCTCTGGAGGGCAACCATCCAAGCTGGAAACATATGTATCTGCTGACAATGGCGATGCAGCTGGGATTTCTTGCAAGCTATGCCATAGGTTGCAGGTAGGAAAGTGATTTTTAGATTTCACAAAATTTGTCTGATGGTTTAAAATATACGGGTAGTTGGCAGATGAAAACTCAACAGAATTAGAAGGCGGTTAAATATTAATGGCAATTGAAAGAAAAAGCAGCAACAGGAGGTTCAAGCCGGGAAAGTCGCAATCACGCAGCACTTCCAATCTGGGTGTGTTCAAAGTCCTGCTGGTCTTTCTTGTCATCATACCAATTGCATTCTATTTTGTTGCGCCAGAAATTAGAAACTCATTTATCAGTTATCAAACGGGACAGTTTTACGAACGACTCGATAAAATATCAACGGCAAAGAGGCATTATGATGCTGCCTACAAGTCGTCTGATAAAAAAAATATTAAAGCCCGGTTGAAATTCGCTGAGATGTGCAACCTTCTTGAGGAATATGATTCAGCGTTAAAATGCACAACTAATATTATTGAGGAAATTAAACCGGCTGATCAGGTGCTTTTGGCGAAATTCTATCTCGAACAGGGACATGCAAATGAGGGTTTGGAGTATTTTGACGCCGCAATGATTTCATATTCGAAAGGCACGAAATTTGATGCTGACAGTTATTATCTCCTGATTGGGCTTGGGAGAATGTACAGAGTGAGAGGCGATTACAAACGATCCCGACAAACTCTTGAGGACGCGGTGAATATCCATAAACTAAGATCTCCTGAAGCTCATTATGAACTTGCGTTGACCTATATCGCGGAGAACAACAACGCGGATGCTCTCGATGAACTTGATTACGTTCTCAGCCAACTGCCATCCAGGGAATTAAAACAGAAGGCTCAACAGAAAAAGAACGAAATTATTGCGAATTAAGTAATTTCTTAGGATGGAAAAAAGCAGTGTGTTAAATCCTGTGTTACAATCAAAACATATCGCCCCGATGGGGCTTTTTTTGTATCGGTAAAAGATATTTTTTAAATACGTGAAAAATTCAAATATAATTTTTCAGGGACAACTAAATACTGATAATGCCTGAAACCTGTAAAAAATATTTCATTAAAACATTTGGATGCCAGATGAACATCGCTGACAGCGACCGGTTCGCCCGTATCCTGGATGAACTCGGATTCACGCGCTCCGACTCACCGCATGAAAGCGATTTGGTGGTTGTGAACACGTGTGTCGTACGGGCAAAAGCTGAGGACAAAGCGATATCGTACATTGGTGAAATCGAACGCATTCGCAAATCAGGCTCAAACGTGCGTGTGATTCTTGCCGGATGCCTTGCGCCTTTGGCAAACGAAAGTGAAATAAAACGTCGATTCCCGGTCATTCTATTTTCAATCAATCCTGAGAATGTCGATACATTTCGCGATTTGATTCTTGAACACTGCAAACCTGTTCCTGATTGTGAAAAGATATCTGAGGATGCCATCCAAAACGATTCAGGCAAATCTTCATTTCACGCGTTTGTAAATATAATGCGAGGATGCGAGCAGCATTGCACCTATTGCATTGTTCCCAAAGCGCGCGGCAAAAACGCAAGCAGGAAATATGAGGATATCCGCGATGAAATAAAATGGCGCATTGATGGCGGCGCGAAAGCAATTACGCTTCTCGGACAAAGCATCCTCGATTACGGCAAGGACTGGCAGGAAGAGAAACCAATCAGTTCGATAAAAGGCGATAATCTTTTCAGGGAGTTTCTTGAAAGGGTTTCGATTGAGTTTCCCGATATCTGGATTAAATTCCTGACATCACATTCAAAAGACCTGTCGTTCGAAACGATTGATTTAATCGCATCGCGGGAAAACATAAGCCGTTTTATCCATTTGCCGATCCAATCCGGCGATGATGGTATTTTAAAAAAGATGAATCGCGGCCATGACAGGAATGATTATTTCAAACTGGTTGAATATATAAATAAAAAAATTCCCGATGCCAGATTATCGAGCGACATAATAGTCGGCTTCCCCGGCGAGGATTTGGATGCCTTCGAGCAGTCGCTTGATTTACTGCGACGAGTGCGATTTTTCAAAGTGTTCACATTCCTGTATTCGACCAGACCATCAACAGCCGCAGCTCGGATGAAAGATGATTTACCCATCGAGGAAAAACGCGCTCGATTGAACCGACTTATCGACCTTCAGAATCTGATTACACTGGAACGCCACAAGGAACTTGTTGGCGAAAAGCTAACAATAATGGTCGAGGGGACAGCTTTGAAATCGGAAGAGATGCTAATGGGTAGAAGTCTGGGTGAGGATATCGTAATATTTAACAATGTGGATTTCGTTAGCACAGGAGATTTTGTTCGAGTGAAAATTATCGAGGAACGCCAGCGCACATTAATTGGCGAATTTGTGGATAAAGCCTGAGAAATTAGTTTATGCGAAAAACAAGGCAGCACATAACCAGAAGCATACTTGGAATTGTCGGTGGGCTTGCGCTTGGGTATGTCATCGCGCTGGACGTTACCGGCTGGTTTTTTATAAAGCCGTCAACTCTGATACTGATTGAAATAGTCTGCGCGCTGTTTCTCTTTCGAGTTACTCATGGGCTGTTGCAGGATGAGCGCATCAGCACACCGGTTAAACGCGGATATTTCTGGGGAGTTGCGGCGCTTATTCTCGCGCATGTTTTCAACATGAGTTACCTCTATCTCAAAGACCTTCAGGCGTTGTTCGATATTGACAGAATCGATTTTGCGGAAAGTCTCGCGTTGGGCTGGTTCTATTTCCACCTGCCCATATTCGGATTTATCTTCGGCGCTCTTTATGATTACTGCGCTGTGTCAATCCGCAATCGTCGGATAAACAAGCGACTGAAAAAAGAGGAACAAACTTTGGAGAAATTGGAAAAGCAAATTTCAAATGCCACGGATACTGAAAATCCCTTGAATACATCACCAAACTGACTTTTAATATCCGCATGAAACCAATTAAATATCTTGCAGACTGGGCGTATCCTTTCTATCTGACAGCCCGGTGTGATGGCGCAATCGAAGAAACCGGTTGTAATCGAGTCGCCGGTTTATGAACCGCTCTGGCGTAATTTCGACGCGCTTGGAATTGAGATACGATGTCTGACTCGAAAGCGCGAGGATAAATACAGCCTCAAACCCTTGCTTGACAAGGCTGCAGAACTCGCAAACGGAATGACAACATTTTTATCTCTTATGACCTTCCCGACACCCCCCTGAAGGAGTGTTGTTTCTCCCCTTCGAAAATGTATAAACTCGATATATCGTTTACAAACACAAAAAAATATTTCCTCCCGCTCGCGGGGAGATTAAGGGGGGGATGAGATAAAAGGAAGACTTAAAATATACCCCCCCCTTGACAAACTAATCAGAATAGTGTAAATAATAATAGGAATCATTACTGATTAATATTTTATTCTGCAAAGGAGAAGAAATGTCAGAACTGGTTACAAAAGAAGCGCCTGATTTCGCGGCTCAGGCAGTCATGCCTGACAATACGATTCAGGAATTGAAGTTGTCAGGCTACAGGGGCAAACACGTTATCTTGTTTTTCTACCCGTTGGATTTCACATTCGTATGCCCATCCGAAATTATCGCTTTCGACAAGGCGCTTTCGAAATTCAAGGAACGAAACTGTGAAGTGATAGGCATATCGGTCGATTCGGAATACTCTCACTTCGCGTGGAAAAACACATCGCATAACGAGGGTGGAATCGGGAATATTCAATTCCCGCTTGTGGCTGACCTGACCAAAAAGATTTCAGAATCATACGGCATATTGCTCAATGATTCGGTGGCTCTAAGGGGATTGTTCCTTATCGACAGGGAGGGGATTGTTCGTCACGCCGTGATAAATGATCTTCCGCTGGGAAGGAACGTAGAGGAGACTCTGAGAATGGTTGATGCTCTTCAATTTTTCGAGGAACACGGAGAGGTATGTCCGGCGAACTGGAAACCCGGCGATGACGCCATGAAACCTACCGCTGAAGGCGTAGCCGAATACCTGGACAAACACGCGTGATAATTAAATGAAACTCCTATAGCAGGCAGAGTGGACAGAGCAACATGCAATGGCCCTGGGGGGGCTGTCCACTCTGATATTCCTTAGATAAAGCTGGATTTTCAGTAGGAAAACTGTTATAGAAAAGGGGAGATATTGGGATAAATGGTCTCAATCTGGTAAAAACAATTAACCAAAGATTCCATTCACAATGCAAAAGGGAAAAAAACAGAGAATTACACGCCAAAGGAAAGTAATTCTTGAGGAACTCAGGAAGGTAACATCGCATCCCACCGCTGATGAAATCTACCAGATGGTGAAAAAGCGCCTTCCAAACATCAGCCTTGGTACGGTGTATCGCAATCTTGAGGTCCTTTCCGAGTCAGGCGAAATCCAGAAAATCGATGTGGATAAAAACCGTCTTCGATATGACGGCAACCCGGAGGAGCATTATCATATAAAGTGCATTAAATGCGGTCGAGTTGATGACCTTCACGATTTACCTGATTTAAAAATAGAGAAGAAAACGAGTACAGCCACGAATTGGGAAATTTCCGGACACAGGCTGGACTTTTTTGGAATCTGCCCAGCCTGCTTAAAAGCCGCAAGGAAACCCTGAGCGTGGAATGCCACCATGATTGATTTAAAGTTGAATCAACTTAAACCCGCGCTCGATGATATTTACAATAAATTCAATGGCCATAAATTTATCTCCCCCGATCCGCTTGAGTTCCTTTATCATTACAGCAATATTCCTGACCGTGAAATCGTCGGGCTGATTGCATCCTCGCTGGCATATGGACGAGTCGAGCAAATTTGCATAAGTGTATCAACTGTCCTTAAACGGATGCCCTCCCCGTCGGAGTTTCTCACCAGTACATCGCCGGAAACGCTCGTGAATTTATTTTCTGGCTTCAAACATCGTTTTACAAACGGGGAAGAGCTATCCGCAATGATAATTGGCGTGAAACGAATAATCGAAAACCATGGTTCTCTTGAATCGTGTTTCATGAACGGCTTGAGTAAAGATGACGAAACCATTCTTCCCGCCCTTGAGAAATTCGTTTGTAGTTTAAAAGAATCTGCTGACAGTAGAATTAGCCACCTGCTGCCATCTCCGAAAGACAAAAGCGCGTGCAAACGCCTGAACCTGTTTCTTAAATGGATGGTCAGATGTGATAATGTCGACCCGGGAGGATGGCGGCATATACCGGCAAATAAACTGATAGCGCCGGTCGATGTTCACATTCACAGGATATGCCGGAATCTTGGAATAACCAAAAGGAAAACTGCCAATTTGCGAACCGCAATTGAAATAACAAATGCTTTTAAACAGATTGCGCCCGATGACCCGGTCAAATACGATTTCGCATTAACCCGCCTTGTGATGAGAAACGACGGTGAAATAAATGAGTTCTATCATCGCGTTGGGGTTGATATAGACGCAATAGATGCCTGAAAAACTGCTTGAAATAGCAATTGCATTTTGGGATGTTCTCGGCGAGATGTCACCATACCTTTTGCTCGGGTTTGTTTTTGCAGGTTTTCTGTATGTCTATATTCCAACGAGTTTCGTGCAAAAGCATCTTGGCGGAAAGGGGATATTATCCACGATTAAAGCATCCGCGTTTGGCGTGCCACTTCCGCTGTGTTCGTGTGGTGTGATTCCCGTTGCCGCATCGCTTCGACGAAGCGGCGCGAGCCGCGGCGCGACAACCGCGTTTCTCATTTCAACTCCACAGACAGGCATTGACAGCATCCTCGTTACTTTCAGTTTGCTGGGAATTGTATTCGCGATTTTCAGACCAGTCATGGCGCTTCTCAAAGGCATTCTGGGTGGATGGATTGTTGACATTGCAACTCGCGATTCAGATTCAACCGGCGAGGATGTTGCATCAAAAGCTGATTCGAACTGTGGATGCGGCCATTCATGCGATACTGAACATGAACACGAACATCAAACCGAAAGCAAATTGGTAAGCGCGCTTAAATACGGATTCATCGAGCTTCCAGCCGATATCGGAAAAGCTTTGCTAATCGGGCTTTTTATATCGGGGATTATATCCGCTATGGTTCCGGGGAATTATTTTGCCGATATGCTCGGTGCGGGCATTGGCGCGATGCTTGTCATGATGATTATTGGAATTCCGGTTTATGTCTGCGCGACAGCATCAGTGCCGGTTGCGGCGGCGCTTATCGCAGCAGGAGTTTCGCCCGGCGCGGCTCTGGTTTTCCTTATGACCGGGCCCGCTACAAATGCGGCTACAATCGCTGTTATATGGCGAACGATGGGGAAAAAAACAGCGGTGATTTATCTTGTAGTGGTTGCGATTACAGCTATTGCCTCCGGGTTGCTTCTTGATTACATTTTCACTCACAGCGAGGCAACAGCATCCGCCGCGATGCCGTGGATGTTTCCTTTCTGGTTTAAATCGCTCTGTTCCGTGATTATGCTGGGGATTTTATTTTATTCATTTATTGTTAAATCACACGTAAAGGAGATTCCAGCTTTGGATGAGGGAAAAGAAAGAATAACAATTCAAATATCCGGCATGACCTGTTCTCATTGCGTTGAAAGTGTATCGCGCGCGATTGGTGAATTAAAAGGGGTTGAGGATGTCGTTGTTGATTTGAAATCAGGCAAAGTTGTAATAACCGGATTGGAATTAAATATCAACGCAATAAAGCTCGCTGTTGAGGAGCTTGGGTATAGGGTTGATGTTTAGGGGCTTCAATAAACTGTGTGGGTTGAGTTTAGATTGAGTAAAAAAAGGGGACTGTCCCAACTAGGCGGATAAATACAGTATAAATCAGGGGTTACAGCATAGTATATTAATAACATCAGATTTGAAGCCTCATGTGGACTGTCCCCTTTTTTTACGGGGAGCAAATAACCCACACAATATATTGAAGCGCCAAATATTTGATATAATCGTAAATTCACAATTTCAGTAACCAGCATTATACCAAGGTTAAATAAAAAGCCCGGGACTGTGTCCCGGACCTAACCCTGAGGAGTTATGCGGACTTCTCATACCAGTAAGTAAAAGCCTTTATCAGGAGGTTGGATGACTTACCGGTGGTTATCCGTTTTTATAAGGCAATGCGTTCTATTTCTATTGCAAATTAATCTTCACTTCGCCTTCTTCAATCCTGATTTCAAGCGATTTATCGTTTTCTGTTCTCTTCATTATAATGCTGAATTCGTTACTCCACTTGTCGCCGTATTTATCATCCAGCCTTGATGACAGTTTCTTTTCAGCAACCCAGACTGGTATTTTGCCGCGCATGATTTCATCAATTTCCTGTTCAGTGATTATGCCATCCCGTATCAGGTCGAATTTGTTTGATGAGCTGACGTTTTGTTCATCCGGGTGTGCAACAACAACCGAGCCTGAAACAATATTTGTTGACGATTGATTATCCATATTGATTAAAACATTCTCGCCTATGATCTTAATGGAAATAATCTTTCCGTTTCGAATTAAGGCTATATTTCGATTGCCGGTTGGAACATTCTGCTTGCTTATACGCTCTCGAATTATCTCCTCAAGTTCAGATGGTTTAAGCACACCGTCAGAAAGCGCCTTAATTTCAGCCTCTGTAACCAATTCGTGCAGAAGACAATCTTCCTGCTGCTGGAAAACAGGTGCGGGAAAGATATTGGAGTTGTCATCCTCGGATGTTGAATCGAAGTGTTTAAGCACGATTTCCCTTTCAGATGAAAGCTGCTCTTTCCACTTCAGCATATCCTGGTAGTCCTCGTTATCCTCCAATTCCCGGTTGCGATGTGTTTTAATTCGAATATTTGTCATGGGCGGCGATGTCAAATCAACATTAACTTCGTTGTCTTTTATTGTAATTTCCGCCCTTTTCTTTCCCCTGTAAACCTCAATAACAATAGTCTCTTTGTTATTCTCCCTGAGCCTGCTGCTTATAATCGATTCAAGTTCATCTGGATTTATTGTTCCACTCAGAAGGTCATCAATCTCAGTCGATTTAATTACATCATTAGCTCCGTTAAGGTTTACACTTTCACCTGACCCGTGAATGATTGAGATTTTACGTCCGCCAACAGAGTGTGGCTCAAACAGGTTATCCGAATTGCCGATTATTATTTTCGTTGTGCCGTTCTCAAAATCGAATTTAATAAGATCATCGAGATTAAGTTCATCGGTATTAATGCCCCCATTGGCTAGAATTTCCTTGATACCGTTACGGAATTCAGCAAACGGATTATTTAAATCGCTTAAATCCTCCAGCTGCCCTCCGCCCTCCTGCATCAATCTTGTTGTTAAATCCATGGATGCATTAGCTGACAAAGTAATGTCGTTGATATCGTTGATTAGTTCGCGAATGCGAGAAAGGTCAGCGTCGATTATCTTCTGAATCTTCTCGCTTTCCTCTTCAACCCTTTTCAAACTAATTTCAACCTGAGTTATATTTTTAGGAAGAACATCAGATACAATCCTGCGGATTTCATCATCTTCAAGAGTATCCGGCTTGCGCGCTACAATCATTTTAAATGCGTTTTGCTGAAGTTCCTCTTTAAGTGGGCATATGGAGACTTCCCCACGCGCGAACGAGGGATAATGCTTAAGCAGTGAGTCGTAGATATCCGCGATATCAATCGCTTCATCTGTTTTTATGTCAATAGAGAGGCTTTCCAGCGCATCGGATTCCATCTGGATTGCCCACGATATTTTTCTTGGGCTGTCGGGATCAGATAGAGTTTGTGTAAGCGTATCATTGAGTTTCGAATAAAATTCATTAATATTCATTGATTGGGATTTTTCAAGTGGAGGGTTGAAGTCTATTCTGAGATTAGCGCCGTTTGTGTGGGAGTAAGAGAAATTAAGGTTCGAAAGCCCAACTATAATAACCAGCAGCAGCGTTGTTACCCACGCGGCCCGCATCGGCTTAACCTGGAAATTCTCCAGCCATCTCGATTTGGGCGACCTGTATGACCGAACCGCTACAGCAAGACGTCCAAACGCTTCGATGCTTTCCTCACGATACTTGTTGTAATTCAGGGATTTCAAATCGTCCGTTATCGCTTTTTCACGCTTATAGAATTCCCTGCAATCAGGGCACGATTCAATATGTTGTTCGAGCAAATTTTCATCCGAAGGTGAAATGCCTCCGGCGAATTTATCTCTTATCAGTTTCAGTGCTTTGTCACAGTTCATATTCACACCATTTGGTTCATTGCGGAAAAGTAATGTTCTTTTCCGCGTTTATTAAAAACTGTTTCCAGTAATAGTCATTTCGAAAACCTCTCCAATCAAAACCTACTGTTTATCCATAGCAATCTTCTTGTTTTTATTATTCGCGATTCTTTCAGGCACTTTGCCCCCAAAGTAGTGGGTTCTCAACTGGTCTCGAGCTGTGCGAAGCCTGTGTTTTATCGCCGATTCGGACCTTTTCATCATTGTTGATATCTCCGCGATACTGAATCCCTCTCTTTCGAATAATAAAAGCGTTTCTCTTAATTGCGGCGGGAGTTTCATAAGCGCTGCATCAAGATCAATATTGTCCAAAATCTTCTTTGAAATATCCCCCGTACCGCCCCCCTTGTTAATATATCCCTGAAGAACATCATCCTCAACATGGATTGTTTTTCTGTATTCCTGCCGCCGATTCTGGTTTCGAAAAGTGTTATGTATAATACGATAGAACCACGATTTGAATTTCGAATCCTCTTTAAGCTGGTGCAGATACTTCAATCCATTTAACGATGCGCTTTGTATAAGGTCCTCGGCGCCCTCAAGAGTGCCTGTCATGTACCTGGCATACGCAAAGAAACCCTGGTAATGCATACCCAAGAGCTCCAGGAATTTCTCGTTACGTTCTTGCTCAGACATCATGCCTGCCATTACAAACTCCATCAGGGCGACCCGTCAACCGGGTACACCAATAAGACATCGTGAATATCCAAAGAGTATAGAGAAAATTTGGCATTGAAATCATTAAAATCGAAAAAAAATGCCCTGATTATGTTATATTTTCACTCACATCACGAAGTGATGTTGGTGTCCTGAGCGAACGAAGTGAGTCGAAGGGCTCAGTGTCTGCGACAGATTTTAGATTTAAGCCCTTCGACTCGCTACGCTCGCTCAGGACATATTTTCGAGCCGAAAATATGGAGAGGTGACCGAGTGGCTGAAGGTGCACGCCTGGAAAGCGTGTGTACGGCAACGTACCGTGGGTTCGAATCCCACCCTCTCCGCCAGGTAGTATAAGAGGCGGTGTTCGCGAGGAGCGAACACGGATTAATCCAGTTCCAGAGCAATTTCCGCGAACTCAATTTGAAGTTCGAACCGACCTCCGCAATTAATTTGCGGAGGTTTTCGGGATCATCCCCGGCTACGCCGTTTTTCCAGTCCTGAACAAGCATCAGCGGTCTTCTCATTCGTTCGAACCGCATTTCAGACGTATCTTCTGAGATACTTCTCCTGCGCTCCAAGAGAGCGATTTTTTCATTCAATAATAAATCCTTGCGTGCGATATAATCCGCACGATCCATTTCCCCTTCAATATATAAATCTGCCAGTCGGGATATCCTCGACTGGATTTTTGAGAACTTCGATTCAAAGTCAGATAGCAACTTGCTGGTGTCAGATTCATGAGAGTTAGATAATTTTTCTATCTCCAAGAGAATTGGTTCATACCATGAATCAGGAAGAGTGATCTGATCAAACATCTTATCGAATTCATTAATCAGTTTATCCTCTCTGATGTAAGGTTGCTTGCAGTCATGAGTTTTACTTCGCTTCGTGCATCTATAATAAACATAACCCTTTTGCTTCTCAGCTGTGATAGCGTGTCCGCACTCATCGCAAACCATCATTCCTGTGAAAGCGTAGTTATGCTTATTTATGGTTTTTTTCCTGCCTTTGTTTCTCATGACTAACTGGGCTTTATCAAAGAGTTCTTTGGAGATGGCAGGTTTATGGCATCCCTGATAAAGTTCATCTTTGAAACGGAACGCACTATAGTAAAAGGGGTCTTTGAGCATACGTTGGACTTGTGATGCAGAAAGAGTTCCACCGGATCGATTCTTAAAACCTTTCTCGAATACATGCTGACCAAGCAAATGAAAGGAATAGTTTCCACTGGCATACATTTCAAAAATATCTTTTATCAGATGAAACCTTTCCGGATCGGGAATTATTTCTCTTGTCTTGGGATGATTGATATAACCACGCTTAGCCCAGTTTGGATAAATTCCTTTCGCAAGTTTGGCTTTTATCCCACGATGGATATTCTCACTCAGGTTGTCAGTGTAGTATTTGCTTTGAGCAAATGCCAGATAGAGCATGTACTTCCCTTGAGAAGTATTCTCAAACCAGAAGTTTTCAAAAGATAGATTTTTCAATTGTCCGGTATCTAGGAGATACATAATCCTGCCACCATCGACAGCGTTACGAGCCAATCGGTCAGGATGCCATGCAAGGATGCCGTCCGCTTCACCAGATTCGATACGCTCTAACATTTCATCGAACATAGGACGTCCAGGGTTCCTTGCGGTTTTACTCTCAGTGAACTCAGCAATTACATTGAACTGAGACTGATGCGCAGTTTTCCATAAGAGAGACAATTGATCCTCAATACTCCGAGATTGGCGTTCCTCGCTCTCAGATGATTTTCGAGCGTATATAAAATATTTGGTGGCTGGTCGGTTATTTTTTTTCATGATGGTTACTCCTAATAAATAAATTTAATTATGCAGGTTCTATTTAAGAAGATTTCATTTTGAGTCGGGAGGTTGAAACTTCCCACTTTTTATTTATAAAAACAATTCGGATACGTCCATCCCCACGAGTGGTGAGAACTCTTCTGAAAGTACCATCAGGTAATTTGACACCGTAAGCATGGTCTCGGTACGGAACTCGCTTGGTTAGTTTTCTGCCTTTGGTCTGCTCTTTATCTGAAATAACTATGAGTTTCGGATAAAGATATTCATAAACAGGCGTATAGAATCCTGTCGGTCTGCCATGATGAGAAGCAAAGAAAAGATTCGTCTCTCTCAGCATATATTGGAACGCTTTGTTTTGAAGATGTAGTCTCCATCCTCGTGATTTAAGATCGCCCGGAAAACAAACTGTAAAGCCATCCTCACTGATAAAACTGACTAACGAAAGATCGTTGGCATCTCTGACACTTCCGATGGGTAAATAGAACTGACGTAGTTCCATTGTTTTAAACTTTCGAGACGCCTCCATCGGTTGAAGTTCTGATGCACGTTTCTTTTGAGAGATATATGCTTCCTGAGCCTTGCTCAATGTACCTTTGAGTTCTGAAATGCTATGCAGTGATAATTGTGGATGTTGCCAGACATTCACTGGTTTTAATTTGTCCAACACATTTGGCAAATCAGAAAGATGATCCTGGTCGGGATGGGTGAGAATTAAATGATGTAATCTTCTGCGTGAACCAAAACCTTGTTTTGCCAGACCATCTGACGGTTTCCATTTTGTTGTTGAGTTATATCCACAGTCAACTAAAACGGCTTCATTTTTACTGCTCAAAACAAGACAGCAGTCACCATGTTCAACATCATAAATTCTAATATCCATAATAATTTTCCTTATTCCATTCTGACTTGATTCATCCATTCACTTCGCGGAAATTGCTCTGGAACTGGATTAATCCGTGTTCGCTCCTCGCGAACACCGCCTCTTATACTACCTGGCGGTCATTCTGGAACGATTATCGAACGACCTTCTGAATTCTACCATAAATCATTT
>CBDURE010000037.1:0-26736 GCA_965369605.1 uncultured bacterium | reverse complement strand
ATGCTGCGTTTGATTAATCCCTCTGATGACATGAACGGATAAATCATGTATCGCGCGCCAAGTTGAAGAAGAATAGAGACAAGCGGCGGGTCAACATAACCCGCGAGCGGCGCTACAATTACCGGATGTTTCCCTGATTTCAAATCATCAATAAGATTCATAACACAGCATTATACCGAATCATAATAAAAAAACCGCGATTGATTTTGATGTCATTCCGATTGGTTTTAATGTCATTCCAATTGGTTTTAATGTCATTCCGGGCTTGACCCGGAATCCATCTGCCAACCTGAAAAGATATGGATTCTGAATCAAGTTCAGAATGACAATGTTTGAATCAAGTTCAGAATGACAATCATTTTCTTGGCTATGATATACTCATTAATCTGAATTAAATCTAATTAAGGAGAAAAACTTGGAAATAATAACGTGGACTCTTGGTCCAATGTCAAATAACGTTTACCTTCTTGTGAACGATTATGACAAGTCAATCGTGGTTGACCCTGCTTGGGGGGATGAGTTTATCGTTCAGGAATCTGAGGAAAAACACAAACCGATTGGATTGATTCTGCTTACTCATGGGCATTTCGACCACTGCCTTTCAGTTGCCTATATTAAAGAAAAAACAGGCGCGGAAATCTGGATTCATGAGGAAGATGATGTATATCTTCAACGAATTTCAGAGAAAGCGAAATCGGAATTTGGAATTGATATTCCCATGAAGGATATAGCAGCTGAAAAGAAACTTACTGATGGTGAAATAATCAAATGGGGTAATGATGAAATAAAAGTGATTCACACACCGGGACACACTCCGGGCGGAGTTTGTTTTCTGATGGATAAAATATTGATTACCGGAGATACATTATTCGCGGGTTCAGTTGGCAGGTGGGATCTTACGGGCGGTGATGGGAAGCAGCTGTTCAAGAGCATCAGGGAGCGTATTCTTCCACTTGGCGATGATATAAGGATATATCCGGGACACGGGCCGGAATCTACAATCGGCAATGAGAGGAATCAGAATCAGCTTCTCAAAATGAGTGAGGCTGAGCTTGGTTTACTGTAAATAAATTTAATTGGTGCCAGGTACCAATTTAATTGACTTTAGTGTGACTGGTTATTGTTGATAAGACAAAAAGTGTCTTTCCTGCATCTGATGGGCGAAACGGGGAGGAGGGGAAAATTAAATTGAAATAATCGACACCTGTAAATTTAATTGGTGCCAGGTACCAATTAATTGATCAGATGCCGGTCAGAGACCAGCGCTACCAGGAAAAACATTTATCTCATACGTAAAAATGGTTTTTCCGAGATGACTAAAATAAAATGCCCAGAATCCTTCACATAATAAACAAACTAGACATCGGCGGCGCCGAGGTCATGATTCTCGATATCCTGAAATACGCCAACCGGGATGAATTCGACTATCATATCCTTCTGCCCTATGGAAAAGGCGAACTCGACAATCGCGCAAAATCATATGGAATCAATCTGCATTATCTTGATGCTGATAAATCATCGGGGAAAATGAAACTCCTTAAGCAGGGCGTGGATAAAATCCGTGAATTGAAGCCGGATTTGATACACACTCATACCAGATTCAGCGATTTGATTGGGCTTTACGGCGGAAAGCGCGCTGGCGTAAAAACTAGGATTATAACAATCCACGCCGCGGGTTTGTATTTCCTTGATTCAATGCCACTTCACGAGGGGATAATCGAATATTTCGTTGTTCGATATGCGAGCCATTTTGTGGTTATATCCAAAGGGGTAGGGGAGTATATTCAGAAATTTGGCAATGTTAATCCTAATTACATAACGCTAATCTACAATGGAATTGACCCGGAGCGTGTGTGTCCTGAAAGAACGACTAATAGGGATGCGGTACGCCAAAAGCTGGGCATATCCAAGGATGAATTCGTTATTGTTTCAATGGGACGGCTTATCCATGAAAAGGGATTCGATATTCTTCTGGATGAGTTTAAAACATATCGAGACAAAACAGGGAATGGTAAATTAATAATAATCGGCGATGGAAAAGAATCCGGCAAACTAAAAGAGAAAGCGTCTAAATTGAATATGGCTGAACATGTGATATTCACTGGTAAAATAAGTAACCCATCCGAATTAATGCGGACATCCGATTGCTTTGTGCTGGCATCGCGAAAAGAGGGATTTGGGATTACAATTCTGGAAGCAATGGCAAATGGCATTCCTGTAATAGCGAGTGATACGGGGGGAATTCCTGAAATAATCCGCGATGGAGAAAACGGAATTCTTGTTGATATAAAGCAAAAAGGTTCGATTTCCAAAGCGATTGAATCGATGCAGTCAGACAGGGAAATGGTTGAGAAATTCATCGTTGCTGGTAAAACTACTGCGCTTGAGAAGTTTCATGTGAAACATACATCTGCGAGATATGAGGATTTATATCGAGAGCTTTTATCAGTGAAAGCTAAATAATGAGTAAGAATCTGAAATACAATTTATCATTTACCGGATTCCTCTGGATTGGAGCGCTACTTTTAATCCTTGGAGCATTGTCAGCAAAATGGCCTGATTTTGGCATTGTTTTTTCGGTAGTCGCGCTAATTGCCATTCTGGTGCATAACTACCTGAAATCACCAATTTCCAATGATGATGATTTCGCGCGTGTTTATCCCAAACGGCTTGCCGTGATTTCGATTCTGGCATATATCTTCATGCCTCATTTGTTCTACAAGCTTGGAGATATCGGGCTCGTGATTGAATTCACAATTCCGCTTCTGATTCTGCTTGTTGGGAATTATTACGCATTGAAATACCGTGATTTCAAATGGCGCAGCGCGAGGGCGAATGTCTGGATAGTCGCTATTATAGGGTCAATTCTGTTATCCATGATATATGGCTATGCTGCAAAGGGAGTTCCATTTCATGCCAGAGATATTCTTATGATCAAGGAGCCTGTGTTTTATTTACTTACTTTCAATCTCTTCTATCAGATGGATTGGCGCGCGGATGAAGTCAAACGATATTTTATCGCGCCAATTATTTATAGCGGGCTTGCCACGATTATTATTGGATATGCGCAGTATTTCAATTTCGCTGGTCTGAACGAGCCTCTCTTTTCTTACTGGACAGAGAAACATCATCTGAGAGAGCTGATGAAACCGGATGCCAGACGAGTATTCTCAACATACTACTCGGCGGGAAGTTTTGGAATATTCCTGATTTGTATATGCTCATACCTCATGGCAAAGCTGCTTTCTGAAAATGCGATAAGTCGAATTCAAACGATAATTCTTTTCACGTTAGCTGTTGTAGCTGTGTTTATGACCGGTTCCAAGGGCGCATTTATTGTTTTCGTTATGCTGATTCTCATATTCCCCGCGGTGTTTTTTGTGAATCTATCAAAGAAGGCCATGGGGACTGTTGTGTCGGTGACTGTGCTGTTTGTTATCACGATTATATCAATGCCTTTCATTGGCGAGACTTTCATGATGCAGCGTATGAAATCAGTTCAGGACAGCGTGGTAAATATTGTTAAATATGGCGGTAATGTCCGAATGGAAGAGGTTTTGGATGAGACAAGCATTGGAAGAATAGCACCGGTTATCTACATGATGCCCAAAATGCAGGAGTCGCCAATACTTGGCTTTGGGCCATCAAAGAGTATTCTTCATGAACAGAGTTTTTACCTGTCAGAAGAGGAGAGTTTTAAAAATCCTTTTGAGTCAACATATCTTAGCCTGGCTTTCAGATTTGGCGTAGTCGGGCTTTTTTTAGGTTTGGCGATAATGGCACATATTATTCTGCTTATGATTCGAGCATTAAAAACAAAAAATATTCCGCTTGAATATCATCAGATTGCCAGTGCAAATCTGGCTTTCTGCCTGCTTTCGCTGGTTATTTTCCTGAATACTGACTCAATATATAACATGCGATTAATGTTTTCGATATATGCCGTTTCAGGAATAATTGCGTCATATCTTCTTTCTATTAAGCCTCAAGGAAAAACATCGAACGTATAACCCCGATACTATTTTAGGAGATTTGAACTGTTTTATTCAGGAGACGCTGTTTTCGTTCAGCGTAGATTAGCCCATGGAGGGTAAAATCCATGTTTTCAAAGACCGGTGGAATTCACATCAAATTAGTGATACTTGCTTTGATTCTTATCGATGTTTTCCTCGTTGTATATTCATGCCAAAGCAGAAGTGGAATGAATCCAATTGAGGGTGACCTGATCCCGGGTACGCCATCTGGTGGTGAAACATCCACTAATTCTCCAGTATATGTTACTGGTGAATATGATGGAGATATCTCAACCGGATATGGTTCCATGGGGACATATTATGTTTCCATCGACACGGATGGACTTACAGGAGAAATGACTCCCATAAGGAATGTTGAGGCTGTTGGTGATGCATTTATTGTTGATATCACAAATTTCCTCAACGGCTCACCGTGCGGTGATTGTTTTAAAATGGAATCAATTCAGTTAAACAGCGTTGGTGAGATATTGATTGATTTTTCGCTAAGGCATCCTTTTGGACTTCCCACGAACAGACCTCCCGCTGATGATGAACGTTTAGACCTCCATGTGTTCGATACTCAGGCGATATTTTTCTTCGAGGATAGCGGAAACGCAGTGACTTTTCCCCAGATATCATCATCCGTGCTGGGACCTCTGGGCGGCGCTGAAATTATGGAATCCGACAACTCGGGATTCTGGGCATCACAGGATTGGGATGGCGCTACAAACCATTTTGATGATTATGTCGATGGTTTCTGGCAGACTAACTCGAATTTGCATCCTTACCTGATGTTTTTCGAGGATTCATCACGCGGTAATGTGGATGCATCAGATCCAAACGGAATAACAAATCTGTTCAATCCAAGCGGTCACAATGTTTTTCCACAGGGTGGCGGACCGGATCATCAGACTGTAAATTTCGGTTCTCAAACCGGAGGAGATATGGGCTTTATTGTCGTTATCTCATCGGCTTATGGACAATCAGCGCGCTTATGGGGTAATGAGCTGGGGCGTCGAGGCAACCCCGTATATATGCTTCCTGAATTCAACCGAAAGGAACCGTGGAAAGTAGATGTGCATATTCCTGCTGATAAAGATATGCTTTCATCAGGTGACACTGAATCAAGTTCACTTCTTCAGGTTTATGTATATGACTGGCAGCACGATTACGGAACCGTTGTTGGAGACTATGACCCTCTGATCGACCCGAAGGATTCACTTAGGCGAGCAAGCAGGGTGAAAGGTGTGTATGCTGAAATACCCGGAGTCAGCAACATTGATTATGCAATGGAGCCTGTTTCAGGAACAGGTTGGGGAGATGACCCGTTGTGTTACAACGTTTGGGTAAAAAATGATCTTGCGGCACTGGAGAATCAGTATCTCGGCATGGTTGGAGTTACCGATGATCTTCATGGCACTAATCTTGAGAACTATGGTGTCGAGCGGGATGGCATAACCTTGTTTGATATGAACCAGTTTGTAACGTATGCAATGTTCAACATAAACGTAATTGACCGCGGCGGTGGCTCTTTCTCCTCAGGATTCAGTATGTATGGCGAGGATGGCTCATCACAAATGTATTATGGCAGTGCTGTAAGTTTGGACAGCCCAAGCGGTAACAATATCGCTGTATTTGGAAATAACGTATATGTAATCAGCAGTGTTGCCAGTGCAGTGAATGGCGACGGTTGGGATATTTTCCTCAACAGATCAACTGATACAGGGATGAACTTTTATATGCCTGTAATGATTAACCAGGACTGGGAACTTGGATATCTGGGAAAACAATCAGAGCCGTGTATCAGCATTTCACCTGATACAGGTTATGTGCATGTTACATTTACAGACGCATCATGCAATCGATATGGTGTAAGCAAAACGCAATCTTTCTACAGGCGTTCGACTGACAACGGAATGACATTCAGCGAACCTGCAATTCAATTGAATTACAAAGCTGATTATGTTTCAGATCAGGCGGTTATAAAAGCTGGCAGCGATGGGTATGTGTGGGCAGCATTCAGAAGGTACACTGAGTATTATCCGGATAACACCACTAACATTGTAATCTGCAAGAGCAATGACTATGGGGATACATTTACAGAAGTGAAGGAAATTAGTAACAGTCCACACAATTATCGAACCCCCGTTGTTCTTACACATCCTGAGCCGGGACAAGATCCAAAACTGATGGCAGTGGTCTGGCGGCAAGCGAATCTTAATGAACCGGATATTAATTATGTTATTTCTTCCGATGGAGGACTCTCATTCGCAGGGGAAATGCCATTAAGTTCGGAAGGTACCAATGAATACGCATCCAACCCACGCTCTTCAATGGATTACGATGGTAATATTTTCTGCTTCTACAAAGTAAATGAACATATGGGAGCAGAATCGCGGATAGTGATCAGCTATGGTGTAGACCTGGGAGGATATGAATATCAATTTATTGCTTTCCCACTGCGATCAGCAGCTGATCAACTGTTTGGTGACCTCGATATCCATTCCATGCCATCAGGAAATACCTATATTTGCTGGAACCAGCTGGATAGTGTGGATACGATACATGGACAGGATGTGTATGTTTACAAATCAGTATATTCATATTATTTCGAGGAATATGCACATATCCAGGAGCCGACCGAATTCTTTGCGGATCAGGATATGCCCAGATTCGCCGGTAATTCAAATGGTGGAATATACATGATTTATAGAGACAATACTTACATGTCGGGCGGCGAAATATTCTTCACACATACTTACGAATAGTGATTGATTTAAAAATAAGATTTAGTAAAATACGCCTCCGAAAGGAGGCTTTTTTTTCATTTCATGTTGTAAAATACTCTTGATGGTAGTTGGCAATGAAATAGTCAAATGGATAATTATCGTTCTGCTGGCGTATCTCTATGGCGTAATCGTACAGCATGTGCTCAAGTACGAGCGTGATAATCGATTTGTCACATTTTCGATTGGCGTGGTTGGAATTATCATTGGAAAACACCTACTGCCTTTTTTATATCTCTCCAAATATCTGTACATTGTCGGAATACCTCTAATTTCATCTCTTGTTGGAAGTTTTATTATCCCGGGAATAATGTGGTTTCTTCGACGGGATAACTTCGGATTTGGATTTAAGAGGAAATAGCTAAACACATGCCCAAACCGAAGAGCTTAAATGGTGTCTAATAATCAGTTTATAGAAGCCGTATGAAGGGAGGCATGAAATGAGCGCAAGATCTGTTTTCAGCATTATTCTAATCATTGTTGTGGTGGGATTTATCGGTTACTGGTTTTTCACACGACCTACACCACAGGAAACTGTAGTTCATAACTTTGTCAATCAAATGAGACGAGGAAATGTCGATGAGGCTGCGGATTACCTTATCGACAAGTCATTTGGCACGTTCATAGCGGACAGTGTAATTATTGATTCAGGGGAAAAAGATCTGAAAGACCTTTGGGGGAATGATATAAATCACATTGAGGGTATGGCAAGATTATATATTCCATGCGCGAGAGGACGTGTGCCATCGTTTGAGGCCGAATCGATGGAAACCCAAACAGGTAAGTCCGAGCCAGACCGCGCATTTGTGACGTTTCAATTCAATATGTCAATTAAAGAAGGATTGGACCTGCCAAGCTTTCCATGTGAACTGTATGGCATAGCTGAACTTCGCAAGATCAACGGGGAATGGCTAATCAAGCGATTTGAGGTGGACATAGATATGCATGATAGAAGTATTGAGGAGTATATTGATTATTACAATTATTGATATCGCTTGGGAAAACCCCGGTGAAGGGACACCGGGTTACAATTGCGATTTGGCAGGAAAACCCCGGTGAAGGGACACCGGGTTACAATTGCGATTTGGCAGGGAAATCCCGGTGAAGGGACACCGGGTTACTATGGAATCTAATAAATACATCAATCCCACTCGAAAAATATTTCCTTGTAGCCATTTGGAACAGCGAACTTCGAAGGATTAATCTTAACGCCTTTTTGAATATTTCTGAATGTAAGTGTTCGTTTCGCTGATCCTTCGGAGTATGTAATCTTGATTGGCAGCGTTGTTTCCTTGTCTATCCAGAACTTGAAATTATTCCACGGGAATTTGTTTTGTTGAGTTATCGTAAGCGTGTAGATATCAGCGCGACGGTTGCCGTCAAGCATGGTCGGCCCCTGTAATTTAGCGTTTAGGCTCTTGATTGTGGAAAGGTAACGAACAGGGTCAATCTGCGGTATGTCGGCAAGGACGCCGTACTTGCTCGCAAGGGGGTTCTTTTTTACATCCAATTCGATTTTGGATTTCCTCGCGACTTTGATGTCCGGTGAAAGGCTGTAGCTGAAACCATCACGGATAATAATCATTGACTTGTTGCCGTCAATGGTTGCCTCGCCATAATACATGCCTTTATCGCGAAAGTTTTTCCATGTTACAGATGCTTTGCCGGGAGTTGATATTTCAATATCGAAAATGGTGCCTGTGTCCTTTTGGGCAACACTCGCCCTTGAACCACTTTGGGCTGATGCTGATATTGTCGGCAGGCATACCAGCAGAAATGCGATTATTGTTAAAAGTGCTTTTTTCATTTTTTCACCTTTTTGTCATCTGATGCTGATTTCATTCAATGGGTCAGCATCGTGAGTTAACTCATACAATTATAAGACAACTGAAGTTCGAATGAGGATTAACAATCAGTTGCACTAATGGTTATAATTAATATTGTATAATATCATTTTGAATCTACAAAGAGACTCTAACTGGTTTTTATCAATGAGACTCTGAAAAAGAAAGAAATGATGCTAGCATTTATAAGCAAAAAAGAATGGATTCCGGGTCAAGCCCGGAATGACAGTAGCTTGTCATTCCGACGAAAGGGCTTGTTGAAAAAGTTTATTTTGTTACAGACCGTAGGGGCGAACCTTGTGTTTGCCCACTAGTGGGTCGACCCGTATTTATGCCTAAACTTCTGGGCGAAGACAAGGTTCGCCCCTACTTTAGCGGCTTTTCAACAGCCCCGAAAGCCGGAATCCATCCTTTTTAAGAGGTCTGAATGAATGATACACAAGAAAAAATTGGATTCTACGGTTGCCCTAAAAAAGAAGTAACAAGGGAGATTCGCAAACGGTTTCCCGAATGCGAATGGGTGGATTTGGATATTGATTATGGCAAACCGGACAGCGGGATTATCCCCAGAGCGTACTGCAAAATCATTCGTAATATCATAGACAACGCAGTGAGTTTAAAAGATAACATGAGAATTATCATCGCGTCTGTCGGCGCTGATAAATGCGAGGGCGGACGGTACGCAGCATACATTCTTAAACGTATGGGATTTGATGTTGTTGAAGCGACAAATGATGATATTTTGAGTTGCGAAAATCCTGAAAAGATAGATGTTCCAATATCAACCAGTTCACTTCCGCTTGTTGAGAAAGTGGAAAAAATCATGGATACGGTTTTGGTTGATTCAAACGAAACATTCAGACAGGTTAAACCAACTCATGGATTCTGGGGCGTACCTCCAAACGATTTTGAGCTATTGCGACTCTTTCCCGATACAACACACGTTTACGGCTGGACGCGAACCGTCGAGGCATGCAGGCCGGCTGATATAGACCTTGAGTGTTTTGTCGATTCCGATATTCCAACTGTTTTTTACACGCAAAGTTTCTGTGCCAAATCGCAACTCGCGAAGCATCTCGCAGATAAGTATGGCGGATTGTATATCGATGCTGATGGGAAAATCGGTATGGGAATTAAAGCGAGAATAGAGGCTTTTCTTGAGTTAAACATATAATGGCGAGATAGAGTATTTATGAAGATAGCTGATTGCGGTACGACATACACGAAAATCCTCGATACGGAATCTGATGAATTGGAAATCATCCAGACCAAGGACCTTCTGCGTTTAACTAAAATGAAATTCGATGCCGCAACCGGACATCTCGGCAGGATGAAAGCTGATTATTACAAGAATGAACTTGTCTGCATCGCGCGTGGAACACAAAATATTATTAATTCAGATACGTTTTGTGTAGTCGATGTTGGAGGGCGTGATACCAAACTCGTGGAATTTAAAGATGGCAAACCGTTAAAACTCGATTGGAACACCGCTTGCGGAGCGAATACTGGATTCACACTTGAGATAATTGGGCGGTATTTTGATATCGATTTCAATGCGCTTGATGCTGATGATGAGTTCATAAACGTTACCTGCGGTGTATTCGGTATCGAACGTGTGTTTGATTTGATAATCGAGGGAGTCTCTGTGGATAGAGCGGTTGCGAGATTCGTTCATGGAGTAGCGCGGAATGTTCATCAGCTTGTTGACGGTCGGGAGCATTTTTATCTGTCTGGTGGACTGGTTGAAAACAAATGTTTTATGAAAACGATTGAAAAGTACGCTGATGTTGTACCTTTGGGCAGGACTGTGCTTTTGAGTGGTTTGGTGGTTTGCATGGCAAACAGTGATATAAAGACTGGCTTTTAGATGCCTTAACCGGGATATCTCCTCATGCTTGAATTTTCTTAGAAAAATCCCCTGAAACATCATGATATTAATAATGTATAGCTTTTAATCGATTTTATGCAATTACCTGTCGGATTGAATGAGGATGAATTCTTTTCATGGAAATATGTCAAGAAGGATGAAAATCAAAGAGAATATAATCCGCATTGCTTTGATTATTGTTGGTTGGGGTTTACTGTTGTCACTTACAACAGATGTCACCAATCCAATCATCACGAAGGAATTTATCTTTCTTGCGGCAGCGATTGTAATTGCTAATTGTATTCCTCTGGATTTGGGTTACGCGCAGATAACCCAGGCATTCGCTTTTGAATATCTGGCGTTAATGCTGTTGGGACCGTTGAGTGCCGCCTGGATAACTGTAACAGGAATATTAGGCCAGGGGATAAGAAGTAAAAATAAAGATGTAAGCTGGTATTTGCTGAATTCAGCGATTCAAGTCATATCCATTTTAGCCGCAGGCGTGGTTTTCATGCATCTTGGAGGAAAAGCTTTACTTGATTCAAAGACTGGAATAACCAATCCAACGTTTCTCTTGCCGATTTTCGGAGGCGCGATAACGCATTTCTGTTTCAATATTGGAATGGTTTATCCGCTTTTGATTGTTAGACATGGAAAGAGCATAAATTATTTCAATTTCTATAACGTGCTAAAATGGGATTTACTTGCGAAACTGATATTCGCTCCTCTGGCATTCTACATTTACATATCTTATGACTCGGCAGATATTGTTGAACTCGCAGCTCCTCTGGTTTTCATGATAGGACTGTGGATTTTCATACGAAAGTCAATTGAATTGAGCGGAAAGAAAAGAGAACTGGATGAGAATATTGACAGAATAACAGCACAACGAGAGATAGCGATTGCCGCCAATTCAAGCCTTGATATGAAATTCGTAATCAAAACAGTGGCTGAAAGAATCAGAGAAATGTATAAATGTGAATTGAGCGCTGTTCACATATGCGATGAGACAGGCTTGATGAGCAAACCTTCATCGGTTGATGAGGGTGAGAATATCGAAATGGAGAATTTGCTTTGTGGATTTCGCTTAAAGAAACTTCTAAAAAGCGTATTAACAAAGAACAGGCCATTTTTGACAAGTAATCCAAAAGCAATTGGAAGATTGATTGAATCATCGGATTCTGATGGCAGTCATAAATGCGCCATAGGTTCAATAGCTATATACCCGCTTTGCACTGAATCCAAGAAAATTGGAACATTAACATTGATGTCGAAAGATCCTGACAATTTCAGCTATAAATCAAAAGAGATAATTGACTTTATTGCGCAGGAGTTAAGCGGCGCGGTCGCAAATGCAAGGCTTCATGAGGATCTGAAACGGGAATATAATGAACGTAACGAGGAATTGACATACGCGGCTCGGGTGCAGGCGGGAATCCTTCCGCATGATTTCATGACGGAAAGGGTCAGGATTGGAACGAGATTCACAGCGGCACGTTATCTTGGTGGGGATTTTTTTGAAATAGCCACAAGGTCGGATGGAATGCTTGGGATAGGAGTTGGCGACGTTTCAGGGAAAGGTGTTCCCGCGGCGCTTACCATGATGCGCATTGTCAGCATTATCAGGCAGCTAAGCAGGGAAACATCTTCCAGTATTGATGTTCTGAATAAACTTAACAGCGAATTGGACTGGGAAAATTCGGAAGGTGACGATATTACGCAGTACGCAACCTGTTTCTTCATGATGTTTGATCCTGTTAGTGGATTAATGCGCTATTCAAGCGCCGGGCATGTAAGGCCATATCTTTTCGAAAAAGAGACTGGAGAGATACGAATGCTATCAGGAGGAGGATTCCCGTTGGGCATGTTCCCTGAAGGGAAATTCAATGAGGATGAGGTTTTTCTTAATCCCGGTGACAAGGTAATCATGTACACCGATGGCGCTACTGATGTTGTCGATGAGAATGGCAACAGATTCACTGCGGAGAATCTGTTCAAACTTGTCCATGATATTTGCATGAAAGAGGATGAGGAAACAGCGGCAGGAATTCATAGCAGCCTTATGACGTTTAAATCAAACGCTCCACTTGCGGATGATGTCGCGATTGTCTCGCTTGAATATCTTGGTGGACCTGTCGATGAACTGGCTGAGATGGAGGCTATGATTAAGAAGAATATTCCTGTGATGACCGATGTGGAAATTGAGTAGGTTTGCGAATTACCCCGGTGAAGGGACACCGGGTTACATATTACCCCGGTGAAGGGACACCGGATTACAGATTATCGTAACTTCTTTTTAATTTTCTCAATCCCTCTGTCAATCAATCCCGGAGCTGGTGGGACAGGAAAATCCTTTAGATATTGCCTGAACAGATTCTGGTAATCCGATTTCTCTAAATTTTGAATGTTCTCAGACATTTCAGCTAATGGCGCAAGAACTTTTTCCCACCTGTATTGTAATCGCAGATTGTCGAACGTTTGTGATATATCCGCCTTGTCGGGTTTATCAAGCAGTTTGGATACAGCATCGGTAATGCTTTGCGGATTGTTATCCACAACGATTTCAGCAACGCCTGATGATTCCAGTTCCTCGGAAAGAACATCGCCGCCTGACAGAAGCATTGGAATTCCAGCCCAGATATAATCCATTAATCTGGTGCGGAACGAGAAACGTGTTTCGATATGCTTTTTATGCAGCGACACTCCAATTTTGGAAACGTGCAGAAGTGGGATTCGTTTATCGAAAGGTGTCCATTCTCTGAATATAATTGATTTGTCGAACAGTTTTAATTTCTTTGCCATGTCGATACACTGATACGCTGTATCCATGATTGGAACATGCTTGTTTGGATGTTTGTATCCCATGAATAGCAACTTTGCGTTCGGATGGTTTTGCAAAATATCAGGCATCGCGTTGATAACAGCCTGCGGTTCAAGCCAGTCCCAGAGTCCGCCAGCCCAGAGTATGACATCATCATCCAGTGATATATTGCCGGGAAGTTCCTTGCTTGATTTGGAGTAAGCATCATCGAACGGTTCATCAGTAACGCCAAACGGGATTTCCCAAAACAACTTCTCGGATTTTTCTTTTGATGCGGATACGGGATTCAAAACGCCCCAGCCAGCCATCATGCCAAGGAAAAAGTCCTTTGTTCTATCGCTTGTTACAAGAAAGCGATCACCTTTCAGAAGCATCTCTATCATTGCCTTGAGATGCCGTAGATATTCATAATCGCGAATGGATGGTTTCTTATCTGAAAGCAATTCGATGTTTTCAAGTATGTAAGGATCGTAAATATCAACTACTAATGGAATTGGGAAATACTCAGGAAGAGTGAATTTAAGATTCTGGCTAGCCGGCATTATTGCAAAATCGAAGTTTTGCCAGAAGGTGTCGGACTCCCATTTAATATCTGAATCCGGGATAAGTTTGAATGATATGTCGTTTGAGTTGATATCGGATGATTCACAATGTGAAAGCGTAACGTCGGCATAATCGGAAAGGAACGTCGCGATGGCGTACGAGCGCATCCCCGGCCCCGCCATGTTCGTTCCCATTACATCATATCCCGCGATGAAAACCTTCATTGCAATCTCCTATGTTAGATTTCATAAAATTCTATCATAGTCGTACCTGAAAAAGTTATATTGAACTGCTGCAAATCGGTGATTAATTATAAAGCCATATATTGAAAACCGAGCTTCGAATATTAAAGCCTGTCGGGAAAGGTCAACAACCCGTCATTCCCGCGAAAGCGGGAATCCATTTTTCTTCGGATTTGCATCCAATGAAGCGCGTGTGCAGGCATTAAATTGGATTCCCGCTTTCGAATCTGTCGGAAAAGCATGTTGATTTTCAAATATACAAAATTTCTGATAACTCTCGGGTGCCGCCCACAAATCACGTCTTTTTGTGATTTGTGGGTGAAAATGCGTAACTTCGAAATATATCAAGTCTTCTAAAAAATAAAATTGGATTCCCGCTTTCGCGGGAATGACGGAATTTTGTTTCACGGAAATAGCGATTTTGGCTTTTCCGAAAGACTCTTTCGCGGGAATGACGGGCTAATTTGATCTTGATTATGCAGCGGAAATACCTCTCACTAACGTTCGAGGCTCGGATAATTCTTCGGTTGTGCTTTCAAAATGATGACTATGATTCTCGAACTGCCACCAGAGGCGGGTTACAATTTAGTTCCAGAGCTTGATTATTCGCAAACCGCCAGTGTCATCCGCGATATACGCGTACCCATTGGATACATACACGCCTTTTGCATTACCCTGTGTGTCAAACGATGCGACTATGGACGCTGATGATATTGGAGCGATGTCGATTATCTGCAGTCCGGCACCATAATCCGCGATATATGCGTACCCTCCTGACACCTGTATTTCATATGCAAGACCCGGTGTGTCAACGGTTTTTATTATTGACGCTGATTCCGGAGGGTCGATGTCGATTATCTGTAGTCCAGCTTCACGATCCGCGACATATGCGTACTCACCGGATACTTGAACATCATATGCATAATCAGGGGTGTCAACGGTTATTACTACTGACGCTGATTCCGGAGGGTCGATGTCGATTATAGTCAGCCCGGATACATTATCCGCGACATACGCATACCCGCCCGATACATGAACATTATTAGGATAATCCGGTGTCTGAACCGTTATCACTAAATACGCTGATAATGGCGGCTCAATGTCGATTATCGTCAGCCCGTAGTAGGCATCCGCGATATATGCGTAACCGCTGGAAACATCAACACCACACGACATCCATGGCGTATCCACGGTTTTTATTAGATATGGCGACCATGGCTCCACTATGTTGTATATCTGTAATCCGGCAAACTCATCCGCGACATATGCATAATCACCGGATGCATAAACACTTAATGCACTACCTGGCGTGTTCACGGTTTTCGTTAACCACGAGTATTCAGGCGTTTCGATGTCGAAAACCTTTAAACCGGTATTCGGCTCCGAATCCGCGACATACGCGTAATCACCTGAAATATAAACATCTTCCGCAGAACCCGGTGTGCCAATGACCAGCGAAACATAGGCTGATTCCGGCGGCACGACGTCGATTATATAAAGCCCGGATGGATGATGCGCGACATAGGCGTACGCACCTGACATATAAACACCATAGGCGGACCCCGGGGTATCCACGTTCTTCACTACAGACGCTGATGATATCGGCTCGACATCAATTATCGCCAAACCATTATCGTAATCCCCGACATACGCGTACCCGCCGTAAAGATAAACATCAACAGCTGTGCCGTTCGTCTCAACAGCATTAACGATATATGCTGATCCGGGTGGGTCGACGTCGATTATCTGAAGCCCGACCCCATCCGCGACATACGCATACCCCCAACGGGATACTTGAACGCCTTTTGCATAATGAGGCGTGTCAACGGTCTTCACGATATATGCTGATTCCGGCGGTGAGATGTCGATTATCTGTAATCCGGAAGTATAATCCGCGACATACGCATACTCGCTTAATACTACCTGAACATCATATGCCACACCCGGCGTGTCAACAGTATTCACTATATACGCTGAACCTATAGGAGATGTGTCGATTATCTGTAATCCATAAGTCCAATCGGCGACATATGTGTACCCGCTGTATGTATGGACGCCTTCTGCTTGACCGGGCGTGTCAACGGTCTTCACGATATATGCTGATTCCGGCGATGAGATGTCGATTATCTGTAATCCGGAAGTAAAATCCGCGACATACGCGTAATCGCCGACAACATGAACTTTACGTGCAGAACCCGGCGTATCAACACAATTAACCGGCATTGGGTATTCAGGATCGGAAATATCAATAATAATAAGACCGCTTTCAAGTGCAGCACAATATGCGTAATTACCACTCTTAAAAACATCTCGAGCTGAAAAATTCAGCCATGGGGGGGTTACATCAACCGGGTTGAAGGCAAAGTCAACAGAAGCGCTGAATTCTCTATAAATATAGATGTTCGTCGCCTGATCCCATGATGCTATAAGCAAATTATATTCACCTGCTGGAGCTCCAAGACTGTTGGTGATATTTCCACTGTAAGCATACGTGTTTGGATCAGGTGCAGGTCCGTCATAATTAAGGATTACTGTGCCATTAAAAAGGCTTGGTGCTTCGACCACGACGCTACATGCCCCGGTATCGCCCTGCCAGTCAAGCAATACAACATCAACGGGGGCCACTCCTCCACCTGACGTGAGACCCGAACCAATTGCAGCCTCAAGCTGCACAGGCTCCGGTGCATTGTCAATAACTGGTTGAGGGGGATTCGAGTAATTAGTTGAAACATCGACAACAAGTTTGTATTTCAGTGGTCCTCCGAAACCTGCAATATCCATTTGCCATTTTTGGGTTTCCTCTGTGACTCCAGTTGACGACCATATTCGATTAGGTTCATCCTTGAAATACGCCTTGAATGGATTAACGTTACCGAGAATTGTTCCGCCAAGTCCATCAAACAACTTTGTGTATCCATCTGGCTCCAGAACAACAGCATTGTTACCGCCCACTCCCATAACTGGATAGATAAATCTCACACCGTCATTCGCAGGCAAAATTGCTATCACACGCGGATCAAAAGCATCAATGCCGCTTCCGGGGAAAGGATGTACGAGTTTAATATCCGCCCAGAAATTCGGAGTCCAGCCGTAACCGGTGATTTGAAGCACATTCGGATAGAGCTGGGTTAATGGGTAGTGATATTGAGCGTTTCGCTCAACAGGTGTAATTGTAAAAGTTTTAGCAACCGGGTCTATGACCGCATCATAAGCTGCAAGCAAACTTCGGCTATGAACATCTGGGTTTGATGATTCCGGCAGATCATTTGTGATTCCGGATAAATCATCGGTCGCAGGTGATACTGGCGATTTTGCATTTGAACATGCGAATGACACAAACGCAAATGCAAGCGCTAGAATCATGATTGGCAGGATTTTAGCGATTTTCATTTTGATAACCTCTCTGTTAAATTATTCAACATATATTTTAAAGAAACACGAACATCTGAATAATATAACCTTTATTTATATAATTCAAGCAACACTTATTCATAACCTGGGAGAGTCGACAACCTTGCCGACAGGGGAGCGTAAGCTCCCAACTTTCCGGCAAGGCTGCCGACTCTCTCGGGTTGCCATTTGTTATATGTTAGCAACTAAAAACGTGTTGCCTATGGTTCGAATCGCGCGACGAAGATATCGCCAATCCTAGCGGAAGTCAGGACAGTCTCGTTAACTTCACCCGGACCGAATATGGCTGATTCATAAAAATCACCGGTCACGACTGTTGAATCGTCCGAAAGCGTTGTTATTTCACGGCTGGGGTCATAACCCAACCCTCCGGCACGTTTAGCCCATGCGAGTGTTCCATCTGGATTGTACCGTGCTATGAACATATCGGGATAGAAAGATCCAGCGGAAGTCAGAACTGTCTCGTTAGGTTCATCTTCACCGAATGTGGCTGAGTCCCTAAAATTTCCAGTCACGACTGTCGAATCGTCCGAAAGCGTTGTGATTCCAAAGCCGTGATCATCACTTGCCCCACCGGCGCTTTTAGCCCATGCAAGCGTTCCATTTGGATTGTACTGTGCTATGAAGATATCGTCAACACCAGCGCCAATAAGGACTGTTTCGTTCGGCTCGCCCGGACCGAATGTGGCTGAGCCCCTAAAATCTCCAGTCACGACTGTCGAATTGTCCAAAAGCGTTGTGATTCCAAAGCCTACATCAATACTTGTCCCTCCAGCGTGTTTAGCCCAAGCAAGTGTTCCATTTGGATTGTACCGCGCGATGAAGATATCAGAACTTCCAGCGGAAGTCAGGACTGTCTGATTTGGCTCGCCCGGACCGAATGTGACTGAACCCCAAAAATCTCCGGTCACGACTGTCGAATTGTCTGAAAGCGTTGTGATTGCATTACTTCTATCATCGGATAACCCGCCAGCGCGTTTAGCCCAGATGAGGTTGCCATCGTTGGTGGTGTCATTTACACTAGCTATGAACTCATTGTAAATATAAATACTTGTCGACTGATCATACGCTGCTACGAGGCAATTATATTCGCCCTCAGGTGCAAGAAGTGAATTTGCGATTGTGCCAGCAAAATCATATTCATTCGGATTAGGTCCTGGAGCGGAATATGAAAGACTGACCGTACCGTTGAAGAGGTCAGGCGCTTCGATAAGAACACCCCCGACGGTCACCTGTCCCTGCCAGTCGAGAAGGGTTACGGTGATATCTGCGCTTCCGCCAACCGAGGTAAGACCCTCTCCAACTGTCACCTCAATCATAACCGGCTCGGGAGCGTTGTCCACAACAGGAGTCGAGGGATTTGGGAACTTCGTTGAGACATCAACAACGAGTTTATATAGAAGTGGTCCAGCGAAACCTGAAAGATCCATCTGCCATTTCTGGGTTTCCTCGGTAACTACCATGCTTGACCAGATACGGTATGGCTGATCCTTGAAATACGCCTTGAAAGGATTCACGTTGCCTAAAATGAAACCTCCAAGTTCATCAAACAACTTTGTGTAACCATCCGGTTCCAGAACAACTTGGTTGTTACCACCCACAACCAGTGCAGGATAGAAGAATCTCACACCGGGATTGGCTGGGAGAATCGCAATTACCCTTGCATCAAACGCATCAATACCGCTTCCTGGGAACGGATGAACGAGTTTGATATCCGCCCAGAAATTGGGAGTCCAGCCGTAACCGATGATTTGGAGAACATTAGGATAGAGCTGTGTTAAGGGAAAGTGGTATTGTGCGTTTCGCTCAATTGGCGAAATCGTGAATGTTTTAGCAACCGGGTCTATGACAGCATCATAAGCTGCAAGCAAACTACGATTATGAACATCTGCGTTTATTGATTCCGGCAAATCATTTGTGATGCTGGATAAATCATCGGTCGCAGGCGATACTGGCGATTTGGCATTTGAACACGCGAATGATACAAACGTGCATGCAAGCGCTAGAATCATGATTGGTAGGATTTTGATGAGTTTCATTATGATTACCTCTCTTTCAATACCTTACCACATGTTTATAAGAAGTATGAACGTTTGAATAATATAACCTTTATTTTCATATTTTAAGCAGCATAATCTAAATTAAATTGGTTTCTGGATACTTGTTTCGATTCTACATCAACATTGAAAGAAGGCTGTTTGAAACGTAAAAACCGCTGTCGGAGAATCGCAGCGAATCATCATCGAGAATTATATATGATTTGTTAATATATTCGCTCCAGTGTTTCATGACAATGTCTGACGGGTTGACTCCAAAGCGTTTTTTAAAATCGCATATATCAATACCTTTTTCGAGGCGCATTCCCATAATCAAAGCGTTTTTCATTCTGTTTTCATCGTCGTATTTTTCACTAAACGAGATTGTTGAGCTTTTCGTCTCAAGGCAGGATATATATTTCTCGATGTCGCTTATGCGTTCAATGTATTCGCTGTCGATGTAGCTTCCCGCGCCGGGACCAAATCCGGCATATTCACCAAGTTTCCAGTAATTTAGATTATGCCTGCATTCCAATCCCGGTTTGGCGAAATTGCTTATCTCATAGCGATTATATCCCGCTTTCCCAAGAGCGTTCACAGCTGAATGATATTCGTCTGCGGTTGTGTCAGGGTCGAGTTTATCAGAAAGTCCCATGTCATAAAATTTTGTTCCCTCTTCAATACTCAAAGCGTACAGCGAAACATGTTCAGGATTCAAAGTGACAATCATATTCAAATCATCAAGAAATCTCTCAATGCCAAATCCGGGAATGCCGTGAATGATGTCGAGGCTTATGTTTTCAAAACCGGAATCGCGAAACATATTATAAGCTTTGGTTATGTCATCACGATTATGGCGTCTTGATAAAAACTCGAGAACTTGATTGTTGAAACTTTGCGCACCTATCGAAACACGGTTTATGCCTGTACGTTTGAACGTTTCAATTAGAGTAGGGGAAACATCGGATGGATTGGCCTCGATTGATATTTCAATCGGTTTTGACGGCAACGATTCAATTACCCTTATCAGCATTTCCTCAAGCGATTCATGAGGAACAGCGCTTGGAGTGCCTCCACCAATGTAAAGCGTTTGAATTTCAACCTGCTCGTTAATTGAATTTACAAATTCAGTTATCTCGTGCGGTATTAGTTTAAGATATTTTTCGATAGTTTCAGTTGGGTACTTGCCGGACACAAAAGAGCAGTAGGCGCATTTTGATTTGCAAAACGGCACATGCAGATAGATGCTGATTGGTCTTTTACGTTGGCATTCGATTGCTAGTCCTCGTCACCGAGATCAAGAACACTGAGAAGAGCGTCCTGAGGGATATTAATATTTCCAACCATCTTCATTTTTTTCTTGCCCTCTTTTTGCTTTTGAAGAAGTTTTCGTTTACGAGAAACGTCACCGCCGTAACACTTCGCTGTGACATCCTTTCTGAGCGCTTTAATGGTTTCGCGAGCCACAATCCGACCACCGACCTGCGCCTGGATTGGGATATCGAAAAGATGTCGCGGTATTCCCCTCCTGAGTTTCATAACCATTTCACGCCCTCTTCTGGTAGCGATATCACGATGCGCAAGAAAGCTAACAGCGTCGAGCGGTTCTGAGTTGATTAGAATTTGCACCTTGACCAAATCAGCCTGCCGGAAATCATCGAACTCATAGTCAATCGATGCATACCCCTTGCTTCCGGATTTTACTTTGTCGTAGTAATCAATAATCAATTCGGCAAGCGGAAGTTTGTATTCAAGCGAAACTCGTTCTTCTGAAAGGTATTCCATTTTAATATATTCAGCGCGCTTCTTGTGGTTTAACTCCATCATGGCGCCCATAAATTCTGGTGGAGTAACAAGAGTTAGTTTGACAAAAGGCTCTTCGACTTTTTCGAGTCGTGTATTGTCCGGGAAATCCTCAGGATTTTCTATTTCCTGAACTTTTCCATTTGTTTCGGTAATTCGGTAAACGACGTTTGGAACTGTGATTACAAGTTCCAGTTCATATTCCCGTTCGAGTCGTTCCTTTATTATTTCAAGGTGCAGAACTCCAAGAAAACCGCATCTAAAGCCGAACCCCAAAGCCTGTGATGTTTCCGCCTGATATGAGAATGAACTGTCGTTAAGGCTTAGTTTATCGAGCGCCAGGCTTAAGCGATTGTAATCAGCCGGTTCAACCGGGTAAAGTCCGCAAAAGACCATCGATTTCGGCCGCTTGTAACCCGGGAGCGGATTATCAGTCGGTTTTTCAAAACTGGTTATTGTGTCACCGATTCTGGAATCAGCAATATCCCTGATTGTTGCAATCATGTAACCGACATCACCGGCTTTAAGAAAATCAACTGGAGTCATGTCAGGTTTGAAAACGCCAATCTCACCGACCTGGAATTTTTTCCCGGATGACATCATCTTAATCCAGTCGTTTTTATTTATGGAACCGTCAACTATTCTAACGTAAATAATCACGCCGCGGTAATCGTCATAGTGGGCGTCGATAATTAGTGAACGCAGTGAATCGTTTTCGTTTCCTTTTGGCGGGGGAATTTCAGCAATAATTCGTTCAAGAAGTTCATCGACGCCTGTACCGGTTTTTGCGCTAATTGAGATTATCTCGTTTTCCTCATGGCCAATGATGTGTTTTATCTCACGCTTGAGAGCGTCCGGTCGCGCGCTTGGAAGGTCAACCTTGTTTATGACTGGAATAATAACAAGGTCCTGCTCAAGTGCAAGATAGAGATTTGCAATTGTCTGCGCCTGAAATCCCTGCGTTGCATCAATTAGAAGAACAGCACCCTCGCATGCGGCCATCGAGCGGCTAACCTCGTATGTAAAATCAACATGTCCGGGAGTGTCTATAAGATTTAGATGATACTGCTCTTTGTCTTTACTTGTGTAATCGATTTTGACAGCCTGCGCCTTGATTGTTATCCCGCGTTCACGCTCAATATCCATCCTGTCGAGAATCTGCTCCTTCATCTTGAGTTTGTGGATTGTTCCGGTCATCTCAAGAATCCTGTCAGCAAGCGTCGATTTCCCATGATCGATATGGGCAATAATCGCGAAATTTCTTATGTGTTGAATGTCAACCATCGATACTATTCTACCAAATATTCTGAGTGATACTTTAAATTATGGAATCATAGATTCATTCAAACCTGTATAAAAAAAAAGGTGACCAGGAAGGAGGGGTCCTGGCCACGTTAAAATTCTAATACAGTTTGTGGTATTGTCAATATGAAAAGGCAATGAATATGTTAGTCAATTGTGTCGACTACCATTCCCACACCGTTACCGCCGCCCAGACAAAGGGTCGCGAGTCCTCGTTTTAAACCTTTATTTTTCAGAGCGTGAATGAGAGTAACCAGAACTCTGGCACCTGAACAGCCAATCGGATGCCCGAGTGCGACCGCTCCACCATTGATATTGATAATATCCGGATTGAGATCAAGCTCCTTAATTACGCCCATTGCCTGAACAGCGAAAGCCTCGTTTAACTCAATCAGTTCGATGTCATCCAGATTAATGCCGTCTTTTGCGATAAGGTTTTTAACCGTTGGTACCGGGCTTAGCATAACCCATTCAGGTTCGATTCCACCATGCCGTGCCGCGATTATTTTCGCGATCGGTTTCAAGCCTTGTTCAGCGGCAAGTTCGGCATCCATAACGAGAACAGCAGCGCCGCCATCGTTTGTACCCGGAGCGTTGCCAGCGGTTACGACTCCACCCTTCTTGAATACTGCTCTTAGTTTTGAAAGTTTTTCAACTGTTGTGTCTTTGCGGGGTCCCTCATCATCTTTCATGATTATTGGGTCGCCTTTTCGCTGAGGTATTTCAACCGGGTCAATTTCATTTTTAAATGAACCGTTTTCAGTTGCTTCAATTGCCTTTCGATGAGAGTTGTAAGCATACTCATCAATATCCTCACGTTTGAATCCATATTTTTCAGCAACCATTTCAGCTGTGATACCCATGTGGAAATTGTTGAAAATGTCCCAAAGGCCATCTGAAACAAGAATGTCCTCAAACTTTCTATCACCCATTTTCAATCCCTGGCGAACATCGCGAATGATGTACGGGACATTCGACATCGATTCCATACCGCCGCAGATTGCGCATCGATATTCACCTGCGAGGATTGAACGAAACGCGATGTTTACCGCCTGGAGTCCACTTGCGCAGACCATGTTGAGGGTCATTGCGCCTGCTTCAGGTGGAATGCCACCATGAATAGCGCACTGGCGAGCTGGATTCTGTCCCAGTCCAGCCTGAATGACGTTACCCATGATAACCATGTCAATCAGGTCAGGATTGATTCCGGATCTTTTGATAACGGATTTAACTTCAAATGTTCCAAGCTGAACAGCGCTGAATGGTGAAAGCGCTCCCATATATCTTCCTAATGGTGTTCGAGCTGCTGATACAATCACTACATCTTTCATTATATTTATCTCCCTTCGGAATTATTCCATAAGATTAAAGTGATATGATTATAGCAATCAATGGAGAGAAAATAAATGTGAAATTTATCACAAACGCATGATATTCTTATTTTTTCGCGTGAGTCATATTTAACACTATTAAGCGCAAGGCGCTTTTGATAAAATCATAGTGTTAGAAAGGGAACGCAATATACATGGCACAAAAGAAATTGATATTCGTTGTTGATGATGAAGACCTTGTACGATGGACGCTTGAAGAAGCTCTTAAGGATGAAGGATACGAGGTCCGGTCATTTGAAGACGCTGAAAAGATGCTTGAGGAATTTTCAGTGTCATCTCCCCATTTGATTCTTCTTGATATTCAACTTCCGGGAATCAGCGGAATAGAAGCGCTTGAAAAAATCAAGAAGGACTTCCCCGAGCAGTTGATAGTAATGATTACCGCTTATGGCGATGTCGAATCCGCGGTTAAAACCATGCAACTTGGCGCGAGGGATTTTATTTCCAAACCGTTTGAAATAAGCGAATTGAAGTTAAAGGTGGATAGGTTTATTGATGAAGCTGTGATCAAGGGCGAACTCAGGCGACATCAGACTGAGCTGAAAACAAAATATTCCTTTGGGCAGATGATTGGAAATTCCACCGCGATGAGAAAAATATTCGAGATCGCAAAAAAGGTTAGGGAAATACCAACTGCGAGGGTGTTAATCACTGGAGACAGCGGTACGGGAAAAGGTGTTCTGGCAAAAGCTATTCATTACACAGCCAAAAATGCGGACAAACGGTTTGTCGAGGTGTCATGCGTCAATATTCCGGATACACTTCTCGAAAGCGAACTCTTTGGATATGAGCAGGGAGCGTTTACCGATGCTCGAACTGCCAAGCCTGGATTAATCGAGGAAGCTGACGCTGGTACTTTGTTTCTCGATGAAATAGGCGATATGGCATCATCGCTTCAGGGAAAACTTCTGAAAGTGATTGACGAAAAGAGTTTCACGCGTCTGGGAGGCATAAGGCCAATATCTGTTGAATTGCGATTACTAGCTGCTACCAACAAGGATGTTGTTCAACTTGTTAAGGATGGAATATTCCGCGAGGATTTGTATTATCGCCTTGCCGTGGTGAATATCCATCTGCCGCCGCTTCGGGAACGTGATGATGATGTCATCCTTCTGGCAAAACATTTCATGGAGAAATTAAATGATACGCTGCATCGGGATTTTAAATCTATCGCTCCTGATGCCCTTAACGCAATGCTTGCTTATCCGTGGCCCGGGAATGTCCGCGAACTTCAAAACACAATTGAACGAATTATGATTCTTGAAACAGGCCCGATAATTAAACTTTCATATCTTCCTGATGAGATTTCCATGTATGCCAAAAGCGGTGAGAGTTTGGATAGAGGTTTGGAAACACTTGACCAGATGGAAAAGAAGCATCTGATGAGGGCGTTAAACGCAACTGAAAACAACGTCTCCAAAGCAGCGGAACTTCTGGGGATAAATAGAACAACCATTCTTCGTAAACTGGAAAAATGGGGAATTGATATTAAGGAATTGCGAACCAAAAAAGATGATGAAGATGATGATTGATTTGCCTCAAATCGTGTTAATCATAATTTAATTCTTATTTCGGTTATCTATAGCATTACGAATTTCATCCAGAACAGGTTTTATCTGTTGTGCAACAGTGGTTAAACCGTGATCTGTTGCAGTTTTGTATGCCTCCTCTGCAAGTTTTATAGCTTCATCGAGTTTACCCCAGTCTTTGAGTATATTCGCCTGGCCAGAAAGGCTATTTGAAAGCTGAGCTTTATCGCTAAGTTCTCTGCAAATTATCTCCTCTTCTTTGTGAAGTTTCATAGCCTCGTCGAGTTTACCCCATTGGTTGAGTATAAGCGACTGGTTGCCAAAGCTTCTTGAAAGTCCGGTCTTATCGCCAAGTTCTCTGCAAATTACTTCCTGTTCTTTCAATAGTTTCATAGCCTCGTCGAGTTTCCCCCAACGATAAAGGATAGTTCCCTGTGTGCAAAGATTTCTTGAAAGGCCAGGTGAATCCCCTTTTGCACGGAAGTGTTTAATTAAATATTCACGAATTGTGAAAGATTCTTTTGGATGCCCAGTATCATCGAGCAATAATCCTAATTCCGATAAAATCAAACTGTTTACAGATTCGGGATTAATAATTACATCTTTGTAACATTTCACAATAGTGAATTCCGGTTCATTCTCAGCGCCGGCTTTCTCAATACTTGCCCTTTCGACACTTGCCCAGTAGCGTTTGACATCATACTGATCCTGTGTCCAGGCTTTGTAGAAAAAGTCGAGATCATCACCAAGTAGTTTATAGAGTTTCTCCCATGACTCTCCCTCGTGCAATTGCCATGGGTATTCGGGAATTTTTCTGTTTTCGTCAGGATGAGACTCAAAGAAATCCGCGAGTTTATGGTGGAACGAATTTTTATTGCTTTCGGTCAAGTACCTCTGTTTAACTACCTCACCGACCAGCCTGTGGTAGAAATTAACCAGAGATGCGTTTTCAACACTGTGCTCATTCAGGTAGGGTTTCAGGTCAAAATATAATCTTGACCAGACAATGATCGGGATTCTCTGTCCATCCGCGGTTGCTTTTGGAATTTCGTGCTGGTGAGTAGCTTTGAAAAAATCAATGTACTCCTCATCGGATCCGAGGACTCCCATTATCTCATGCTCGTCCAATCCGTACCGTGATGCTGCGA
>CBDURE010000036.1:0-26842 GCA_965369605.1 uncultured bacterium | reverse complement strand
CCCCTTGTCTATTAAGACCTTGTCCGATATTTTATTATTGCCCGAAGCAGTACATATTGCCATTACTGCATCCGACCAATAACCTGTCATATGCAATTGCCACTGATGATCTATCCACATACGCACCAAGGTCATAGGTGAACTCCACTGCGCCTGTAGTGGTATTCAAACCATATAAATAGTTGTTATCGGCGGCGCAGTAAATTGTATCTCCACTAATTGCCGGACTTGCGACAAAGCCGTGTACAAAAAATGATGGCGCGATCCAGTCAAACGACCCGGTGTTCTTGTCACAGGCATATACTTTTCCCTGTGAATCGCCCAGGGAATAATAGTGCGTGTCATCCACGGCGCCTGATGCATTAACAAAGAAAGGATCAGGATTGAGCAGTTGTTCCGACCACAAAAGAGTTGGTGGATTACTTGTAATGTCATATTTCCATGCGCTTATTCGACAGGTGAAGTAAGCCTTTCCATCCTGAAGTGTCGGAGAGCAGCTGATCATATCCCCAGCAGATTCCCTCCACAATTCCGTACCATCGAATGCATCATAGCAGACAATATCTGCACTGGCCGATGTGACCAGTATCTGATCCTCATCCACGTAGTATGCAGGAGTTGTCTTGCACGAGTTACCCAGACTAGGTTCGAAAGTTGGCGCGGTGAAAATCTCGGAACCATCCGATTGATTAATTCCATATACCATTCCGTTATTAGCGCAAAAATAGATTCGACCATCCACAAGAATCGCGCCATTTATCATGTACTTATCAGGACCAACAGGTGTATATGTAACCTGGTATGGAGCGGTCCAAACCTCTGAACCGTCAGTTTTTGACAGGGAGTACATGAAACCGCCATAAGTTCCGATGTATATCGCATCCTCACCTATTACAGCAGTTCCGGTAACCGCTGAATCAAGCGTTACATGCCACACCTCTACTCCCGTTGCTATATCAACAGCATGCACATTGGAATTATCGCTGCCAAAATATGCAATTTCGTTGGCAATAACCGGTGATGACCTGGTTATAGCACCAGTGGAAAATGTCCATTTGTGTTCGAGTGTTGCCGGATCCAGCACACAATCAGCCATGCCTGTATGTTGCGGATCATGCCCAAAGCAAAGCCAGCCCTCAAGAGGTATAATACCTGCAACGACTGTCGCTGTGAATGTCTGATATGTCGCATATTCAGGCATTTCATAGTGTTCAAGCGTGACACCGTCAGGAGCGTCGATGAGGAAATCGCGATCTCCGATTGTTCCCACAGCACGTTCATCGGTTACTTTTACAAGCCCGATGTATTCACCCTCACTCAATAGATTTTCATTCGCAATTGAAAGTGTGTAAACAAGCGGAGCATCAGGCATTCCGGTTCCGCTGTCAGCGGTTGTTACAGACTGAAGCGATGAGTTCATTCCCGGTATTTCAGCCGAAACGCTTGAAACACCGGACGCGGCATAAATATCTGTCGGATTGGTCAGTTCAGCATCGACATTCGCGCCAATCTGCCAGTCGAAAACCTCGACTGTAATATTGTAAGGGGTTGTATTGTCGTTATCGTCCCAAGTATTGCCCATCACCGGAGGATCATCACCCTCAGGCGGCGTAACATCGACTTTCCATGCGGCTTTGCGATTGAATTCAGGATTATAGTAGGCGGGATTCAGCCTGTCAGCTTTTACAGCGCTGAAACCATATCCCATCGTCAGATACAAATCAAAACGAAAGTTACCACCTGCCGCAAGATTAAAAATGGCGTCAAATTCAACATCCTCAACGCCCATATGAAACTCATTCCACGTGTGCGATGCCTCTCCGCTTTCATCAACTACAAGGAAATACGGCATAGCAGCATTATCTTCGGTTACATTTGCGAGTTCTGTCGTGTAGCCATCCGGTTCAGCGCAGATATCAACACAGGCGCTTATACCAGTCAAAGAATAAGTCGCCGGAATGGTTTCCTGTGGCGCAATAACCATCGCAAGGTCGAAAACATCGAGGTCAAGGCGATTTACCGCTGATGGCGGTTTTAATGGGTCGCCGGCATTGAAAGGATGGCTTATTGAAAATGTTATTGCAACATTACCATCAGGAGTCATGTATAAACCCGCAAGTTTCAGGCAATCCGCACAAGGCGCTACTGTGAAAAACCCAATTCCACTTACCGTATAGCTTTCACCTATCGCGGACGTTCGTTTCGACACCAGCTCCGCGGTGTTTGATATCGAATCGATTTCCAATTCATACAATCCCAACATCCCCAGCGCATTGAAACCGCCGTCCTCATAAAGGGACGCTCCAATCAGTGGAATGCTGCTGTCTGATTGAGCCGCAGGAGTTATCGGATTGCTCGTATTTGATGAACAACCTGCAACCAATAGTGATAGTAAAAATAAAATAAAAATATACCTCATAATGAGACCTCCGAAATGAAGAATCATCTTCGTAAGTGTTTTAAATTATCTTTTGCCCTTATGAAGGGCCAAAACAGTACATGCTGCCATCGTTGCATCCGACCAGCAGACGGACATCATGGATTGCGATACCTGCACCTGGTCCTCCCACCGTAACTCCAAGATCATAATTAAAAACCTCAGTACCCGTGGCAGTATCGAAACCGAAAATAACACCACTAGTATCAATGCAGTAAATTGTATTTCCGCTCACAGCCGGACATGCAAGGAAACTACTGCTTGAATCTGACGGCGCTTTCCACTCCACAATACCGCTGTCTCGATTATGGGCACGCACTTTGCCTGGTGAAAAACTCAAAGAATAATAATGCTGGCCATCAAGCGCTCCTGAAGACGAAACCCCGAAAGGGTCAGGGTCCAGAAGTTCAGATACCCACTGCGTAACCGGTGGATTGGGAGCAGCTATGTCAAACTTACGGACATACGTATAATCGGTAAAATAGACCATCCCATCCGCCACTGTTGGAGAACATACAATCCAATCAGATACACCGACTCGCCACAACTCCTCACCATCAAGCGCGTTAAAGGAAATTATTTCATCATATTCCGCAGTGACCAGAATCTGATCCTCATCCTCATAATAGGCTGGAGTCGAATGTTGAGTATGGCCGCTTGCCGGCAGTGGTGTGGGAGAGACAAACAGTTCGGAGCCATCGATTGCATCAAGGCCATAGACATTTGCGTTATTGGCGGTGAAATACACACGGCCATCAAATAGCATCGCGCTGTTCACATGAAGGCCGCCTTCTCCCGATATACCAGTATCAGTGAACTGGTAATGCCAATACTTCGCTCCAGTACTCCTTGACAGTGCATAGAAATAACCACCCTCAGTGCCGATGTAAATTGCGTTGTGGCCAATCGCTGCAGTTCCGCACACCGCCGAATCAAGCGGTTCATGCCATATTTCATTCCCTGAAAAAATATCAACCGCGTAAACGTTGCCGTCATAGCTGCCGAAATATGCAGTTCCACCGGAGATTACCGGAGATGTGTTTATTTCATCTCCTGTGGGAAATACCCATTTCAGTCCAAGTGTTTCGGGGTCAAGAACGCAGTCAGCTACACCTGTGTGTTGAGAATCATGTTGTAAACACAGCCATCCTTCAAGTGGCGGTGGATTACCCATAACAACTGATGCCGTGAATGTCTGGTATGTGGCATATTCAGGCATTGAATAATATACAAGTGGTAATGTGGCATCTGGTTTATCAATAAGGAAATCACGATCCGAGACAGGCGGAGGTTCCATCACATCGCGCTCATCAGTTACTTTTACAAGACCGATATAATCACCCTCAGACAGAAGGTTTTCGTTTGCGATTGAAACTGTAAAAACAAGAGGATCATCAGGCATTCCCGAACCACTGTCCGGAGTGTAAACTGTTGGAAGTGTGTTTGTCATTCCGGAAATCTCAACAGAGACACTGGATACATCTGAAGCGGCATATATGTCAGTATTGAAATCCAGTTGAGGATTTACATTCGCGTTTATCTGCCAGTCATAAACCTTGACAATGACATCATGCAATTCCGTGTTGTTATCGGAACGCCAATAGTTTATTGGCGGTGCAACACTAACTTTCCACGCGGCTTTTCTATTGAATTCAGGATTGAAGTACTCCGGAACCAGACGCGAAACGAAATCAGCGCTTGCACCATAACCCATTGTCAGATACAGATCAAAAGCAAGCACACCTGATGAAGCATCAAAAACGGCACTAAAACCAACATCCTTTGTACCCATCTCAAACTCATTCCAGGTGCCGGCTCCCTCGATGCTGTCATCGATTACAAGATAATATGGAAGAGCAGCGCTGTCGTTGACAACCTGTTCGAGCTCCGTTGTGTAACCGTCGGGAGCAACACAGAATCCATGATAAATGCCGGCATCTGTCTGTTCATATTGGGTCGCAGATGCATTAACAGGTAAAATGACAAGCGCAATGTCGAAGATGTCAAGATCAAGACGGTTTTTAGCTGATGCCGGCAGTAAAATACTACCCGGTTCAAATGGATGGCTGATTGAAAATGACAAGTTAATATACCCTTCAGAAGTCAATGAGATTCCATTGACACTCAGGCAGTTCGGGCAAGGTAAAATCGTGAAAAAACCGATTCCACTTACGATATAGCTTTCCCCTATTGCGGATGTTCGTTTCGACACCAGCTGCGCGGTGTTTGAGATCGAATCAATCTGTAATTCATACATCCCCAGCATCCCAATTGCGTTGAAGCCACCATTCTCATAAACGGTTGTGGCAATTATGGGAATGCTCTTATCAATTGAAGTCACAGGAGACAAGGGATTGCCGGTATTGGATGAACAACCCGTAATTATAAGCAATAGCAAAATCGGAATTATTATTTGCCTCATTTGGAAACCACCAATACAGAAGAAGATGATCACCCCAGGTGAAAACTCATCTTCTGCACAAGCTATTAATATTTAATGTGGCCCTTATGAAGGGCCAAAGCAATACATATTGCCATCGCAACAGCCAACCAGAAGGCGGTCATCGTGGATTGCGATTGATGACCGGTCAACATAATCACCGAGATCATAATTGAAAACTTCCGTGCCGGTTGTTGTGTCATAACCATATAACACACCGACAGTTGAAGCGAAATAGACCACGCCTCCACTGAGTGCGGGAGCATTGGAAAATCCCTGAATTACCTCAGGATCAGGAGGAGCAAACCAGTCAATGACTCCTGTATCACGATTATTTGCGAGCAGTTTTCCGGGCATGAGAGTCAGAGTATAATAATGCCCGTCATCAAGCGCGCCTGAACCCGCACATAAAAACGGATGCGGAATCAACGCTTCTTCCCACACGAGAGTCGGAGAGGCGGTACCGGACATTTCATACTTCCTTGTGAATTCATCATCAAAAAAGTAAAGATAATCGCCATCCAGCGTTGGTGAGCATCCAATGAACTCCCCATTATACTTACGCCAGTATTCGGTGCCGTCAAAGGCATCGAAACAGATAACATCGTAAGAGTCCGCATTAACAATTAATTGGTCTTCAGCTTCGTAATATGCCGGCACTGTGCGGAGTGAATTGCCATTGGAGGGCAGCGGTGTCGGCACAACGAACATTTCCGAACCATCGGTTGCGTTAAGAGCATAGACATTACCATTATTCGCGCAGAAATAAACTCTGTTCTCCACAAGAATAGCGCCTCTAACATGAAGACCAGCCGCGCCGCTCATTCCTGTATCCGTGAATTGGTAACTCCAGATTTCAGAACCGTCGGATTTCAGCAGTGAATAGAGAAAACCGCCCTCAGTTCCGATATAGATTGCATCCTCGCCAATCGCGGCGGTTCCGCAAACTTCCGAATCGAGCAGCTGGCTCCAAACCTCTGTGCCTGTTGCAAGGTCAACCGCGTAAACGTTGGCGTCATCGCTTCCGAAATACGTTATTCCCGCTGAAATAACAGGTGAGGAATAAATTTTATCCCCGGTTGGAAATGCCCATTTCAATTCAAGTGTCGCTGGGTCGAGAACACAATCCGCCACACCGACATGCTGCGGGTCATGCGAATAGCAAAGCCATCCTTCAAGCGGTTGAAACCCCTCGACAACTGTTGCAGTGAATGTCTGGTATGTCGCGTATTCGGGAATCTCATAATTCTCCAGCACGACACCATCAGGGCTGTCGATTAGATAATCGCGAGAATCAATCGGAGGCGGCGCAAGAGGCAAACGCTCATCTGATACTTTAATCAAACCTGTATATTCACCAGCCTCAAGAAGATTTTCATTCGCCATGGAAATTGTGTAAACAAGCGGAGCATCCGGCATCCCGGTTCCGCTGTCAGGTGTATTTACAGTTGCGTATGCGGCAGTCATGCCGGGAATCTCCATTGAAACAGCAGAGACACCGGATGCCGCGTAAACGTCGTCCGTATTCGCCAGTGCAGGATCAACATTCGCGCCAATCTGCCAGTCATAAACTTCAACTGTAACATTGAAAGGAGTTGCGATGTCATCATCCTGCCATGTATTCCCCTGAGCCGGCGGATCATCACCCTCAGGAGGTGTTACAACAACTTTCCATGCGGATTTTTTATTAAACTCAGGATTATAATACGCCGGGACAAGCCTGTCCGCTTTTACCGCGCTGAATCCATACCCCATTGTGAGATACAAATCAAAGAGAAGTGTGCCGCCTGATAAATCCAGCATTACATCGAACTCAGCTTCCGCGCTCATCTTAAACTTGTTAAATGTGCTTGCACCACTGATGCTGTCATCGATAACAAGGTAGTATGGCAAAGATACCGTATCCTCAACCAGATTGGCAAGTTCTGTGGTGTAGCCGTCTGTATCAATGCAGATCCCGGAATAGGCGTTTCCAAGTGAAAATGCCTCGGGAGTTGTATCTTTGGGAGCAATAACAAGCGTAAGGTCGAAAACATCCAGGTCAAGCCGATTCACCGCTGATGGCGGTTTGAGCGGGTCGCCCTCGTCAAACGGATGCCGGATTGAAAAAGTCAGGGCGATGAATCCTTCAGGAGTCATGCTGATTCCTTTTATATTAAAACAATCCGCGCAAGGTGAAATAGTGAAAAAACCAATTCCACTCACAATATAGCTTTCACCAATCGCATTGGTTCGTTTTGCAACCAATTCAGCCGTGTTGTTCTCAGGATTAATGCTGAGTTCATAGGCACCAAGCATGCCCAGAGCGCTTCCAATATCTGATGCGGCTGATATTCCATCGCTCTGAGGAGTCATGGGATTATTAGAGCTGGAAGAACATCCCACTAACGAAAAGGCAAAAAGAGTCAGAATAAAAAATAAAGGTCTCATAAAGCGACCCTCCAAATATGGATTGAAATTGATAAATATGTTCAGTTTATGTAAACATCAATATTCGAATTATTACAAGAACCATTATATCACTCAACATAATCAAGTTACTAAAAAAACGCAAAAAAAACCGGCCGTTACCGACCGGAGTTATAATTTCAAATTCTAAAACGCTGAGCAAAGCTACGGTGTAACAGTTATTTTAACATCATCGACACCCCAGGTTTGATCGCCCGTGTACCATAGTCCCTGGCCATAGATAAAACCAATTCTCAGTGTTTGTCCAATCAGGTTTGTGTATGAAGAATCTGAAAGGTCAACAACACTGGTGGTTGTTGTCGTAACAGCAGTCCATGCCGGAACTCCCCAGCAGCTAAACGGAGCGCATACATACGCCATACCGAAATGATAAACAGCAGTATATGGAAAATTCCAGTTAGTATATTGAGGACCGGAAATCACTGGAAAAACAACCTTGATTGCTGATACACCATCATTAGTTGACGTTACCAGAGCAGGACCATTGTAAACAGTGTTTATGTGTGACCAGAAACGGCCTGTAGCCCTGTGGTAGATTTCAAGATGGCACTCACTGATTCCTGATGGAATAGTAATTTCCGGTGACCAGAGTTTCGCGCAGTCTCCACCGGCATGCACCACTGTTGTACCACCGTTTGAATGCCACCAGTTATCGTTGCCGCCAGCAACAATCGACCAGCCATTATTTGGTCCGGTATGAGAAGTCAACCAGTCGCCCTGGCCTGATTCCATATCATCGAAAAACAATACATTATCAACAGTAACTGTCAGAGTAGTTGCAGGAACCGGAGCGGCAATATTGTCAGTAACATCGCAGTCGATATCATACTGGCCATCAACAGCAGCAACAAGCGCGGCAAAATCGATATCAATTGTTCCATCAGCATTGCCCGGATCATCTGAAATAACCTCAGCCATTGTTGTGAGATCTGTAACTGTCCATGAATAAGTTAAAGGATCGAGATCAGGATCATGAGCCACCACAGTGTAGGTTTCATCCGTTGCAAGAATGAAAGGCGTATCGTCACCATCAACACCCGAATCGATTATCGGAGCCTGATTTCCCATAACAACAGTCGCGGGAAAAGTCTGATAAGTCGCATATTCAGGCATTTCATAGTTGATAAGTTCAACACCGTCCGGTGTGTCGATAAGGAAATCCCGTCCATCGGCTGGTGTAAGAACAGCGCGCTCATCCGTAACTTTCACAAGTCCAACATACTCACCCGCAGGCAGAAGGTTCTGATTTGCAATTGGAATAGTATAGAGGCAAGGATCAGGGGGATGTCCTGTTCCACTATCTGGAGTGGTTACTGATTGCAGCGATGAATTCATGCCGGGAATTTCAACAGAAACACTCGCGATTTCACTTGATGCGAAAACGTTATCTGAATCGGCATTGCTGAATTCCTCCGGCGCTCCGGTGAATACAGTCGCCCCTTGCTGCCAGTCGTAAACCTGAACTGTAACAGGCCAGAGGTCTGTGTTGTTCATGTCATTCCAAGTATTTTCCATCGCAGGCGGATATTCACCCTCAGGCGGAATTACAGCCACTTTCCATGCCGCTTTACGGTTGAATTCGGGATTGTAGTATTTCGGAGTCAGCCTGTCGGGTTTTTTCGCACTGAAGCCGTATCCCATCGTTAGATACAGATCAAAGCTAAGCACTCCTGCAGACAGGTCGAATCCGGCATCGAACTTCATGTCTTCTTCGCCCATCGCGAATTTGTTGAATGTGCTTGTTCCGGTATCGCTGTCATCAACAGCAAGGAAGAAAGGCATAACGGTTGTATCTTCAACAACCGCGTCAAGTTCCGTTGTGTAGCCGTCAGGATTAATACAGTATCCAGTGTAAACGCTTTTGCCAGTCAGACTGTATGTTGCCGCAGTCGCTTCCAATGGCACAATCACCATCGCGAGGTCGAAAACATCAAGGTCGAGTCGATTCGCGGCTGACGGTGGTTTGAAGGAATCCCCCTCCGGGAACGGATGGCTTATTGAGTATGTTAAAACCGCGTTGCCATCCATATCAATAGCGATTCCGGTAATTTTCAGGCAAGTCGCGCATGGTGCAATTGTGAAGAAATTGATTCCGCTTACGATATAATCCTCACCGATTGCGGCGATTCGTTTCGCTGTTAGTTCAGCTGTTGAATCTTCCGGATTGATAGTAAGTTCATACGCGCCAAGCATTCCAATTGCGTCAAATGAGCCGTCATCTAACATCGACGCTCCAATGATTGGAATATTGTCGAGTGAATCCGCGGCATTATTCCCCTGCGGTGTCAAAGGTGTGTTTGCACCCGATGAACAACCAATCATTGCCAAAGTCACGATTAATAAAGAGATTATAATAACTGGTCTCATAATAGACCTCCAAAAGTAATTTGAATTTAAAAGAGATATTAGGGCAATCCAACCGTTTGATTAACGTGAAAGCATCACAAATAGTGCCTCCTTTCATCACATAAATTAACAGAACCACTATGAAATAGCAAGGAAATATCAGAGGGTCAAGAGCCTGTTGGAAAAGCATGCTAATTAATAAACATGCTATTTTATAATAACTTTCGGGTGCCGCTCGTAGAAGCCGAGTTTATCGAGTGCCCCACACATCACGTCTTTTTGTGATTTGTGCAGATTCGTGCCATTTAACCCATTAAGCCTGGAGGGCTGTATGGGCGGCACACAGCGTTTTGAATCAAGTGGACAAAAAGCAAGGAACTGGTAAATCCCTTGCTTGAATAAAAATCAAATCACTTGTTAAAGACTAGTTTTCAGCGAGATAAACGTCATCATACTCGACTTCGAAAAACAGCTTGTGTCTAGCCTCTTCCTGAGCAAGAGCGAGAAAGACATTTCTCACAACCTCATCATCGGTTGCATTCGCAAGGCTGGAGTAGAGTTTATATGCTCTTTTCTCCCTGTTCATCGCGAGAACGAGCGCTTTTTGATAATTGAAATCTGAGTCCGACTCCTGTACTTCCTCGATATACTCAGCAATCTTAAGATTCAGAATCTTCTCCTTTGACGGTTCAAGGATTTTATCTTTCTTTATTTCCTGAAGCTTTGCCTTGTGAACATACTCCTCCTTCGCAAAATCCCTGAACACCTGCTGTAAAACCGGCTTTTCCATTTTCGCGGCGAGGTCAGTGTAGAACCTGGCGGCATCCTCCTCCCTTTCAATGGCATAATCGAGAATTTCATCAACTGACATAAATAGCATCATGAGACATTTCTCCGGGTTTGATTGAACACAGGAAAGATAATTGTCGTTATTCTCCTGCTGGTATCGTAAAGAGAGGAACTCGTGCGCCGAGTTCCTTGTCTATCATGTAAATTCCCCCAGGGGCATCCTGGACGAAAGTTAGTTTCTGCACGACCTCGTCAGCGCTGGCCTCTTCCTCAACCTGCTCCTCGACAAACCACTGAAGCATCTGGTTTGTCGCGTGATCCTTGATTTCAATCGCAAGATTCACAAGATCGTTGATTCTTCCGCTAATATACTGCTCGTGCTTGTACGCATCTTTAAACGCCGCAATCGGTGAATCCCATTCCGCTTGCGGTTTTTCTATTTGTGAAAGTTCGATCCTTCCTCCACGCTCAACAATGTAATTGAAAAATTTCATCGCATGAACCATTTCCTCCTGCGCCTGCGATGTCATCCACGAAGCGAAACCCGATAGTCCCAAATCGTTGAAATAAGCCACCATTGCAAGGTAGAGATACGCCGAAAACATTTCCGCGTTAATCTGCTCGTTAAGAGCGTTTTGCATTTTAGAGTCCAACATAAATTTGGCTCCTTGAGTCCAGACTCTTTCTTTCTATGTTAGTAATTTCATTCACAATAGTAACACAAGAGCGCAACATTATCAAGAATCATTCCTAATAAAAAATGGCTATATTTTCTGTTCAATCGGTGTCAGACACCAAAATAAAAGCAAAAAAAAGGACCGCAAGATCACGGTCCTTATTTGTTTCAGTGCTGTGTACCACTGATTTAGAAATCAGTGATGATATCCGCGCAAACGTAGTCGAATCCACCATTCGGTGAACTAACCAGGTTCTCAGCATTGACATACGAAATTTTGAACAACGTATGCTCCATGAGTTTGTAACCCATGCCAAGGGCGAATGTCTGATGATCAACGCCATAACAGCTATGAGCGAACTGAGGAATGATTGCGTTTGGAAGCACTCGGCCATAATTCAACCAGAAGTTATAGTCGTGAACCTCCTTGATTTTACCAACTGTAATCTGCGCCATTGCAGCCTGCTGGAGTCCTGAGTCGAATGTTACCCATTCGTCAGCAAGATTCATCCTGTAGGCAGCCTCGACGAAGACTGGCCAATCCATCCAATCAAACGCGTACTTTCCGTAGCCTTCAATTGCGCTGTAGTCATCGGCATCGAGACGATACCAGTGCGGGAATCCCGCCCAGAGTGTCTCGAATGCTCCGGGTGATGCATAGTGGTATGTCAGATAGAGATCAAGGTTGTCTGTAAACAGATCCTCTGTTCCCACCTGAGCCACAATGTATCCACCCTTGTTAGCTGGAACCATTTCAGCAAGATTAACTACCCAGTTGTCAGCGCGATATGTCTGCGCCGCGCCTTCGACATTGAGATCAGAATCAATGAAGTTGCTGGGTGTCACCCAGTTGGGTTTGAACTTGCCGCACCAGACTGTCCAGTTGGGCCATGCTTCAGGCTTCCACTGGAGATAAGCTCTTTCGATTTCGAAAACCTTTGTTCTGAATTCATTGGTTAACGTAGTCTCAGAGCCAACATTCGCTCCACCTGTTCCGGCTGTCGCGAGACGGCCACCGAAAGTGAGCTCATCATTGACCGGTGCTTTCATGTCGAACCGGAAACTAATGCGAGGCCTGATTTGCCTTGCGTTGCCCGGGTCGTAATACTTTGCATCCAGACGGAGTTTCAATGTTCCGTTGAATTTGAATTTACTTCCAAGCTTTTCAAGCTTCGCGGCAAGGTCGGCGTCCACTTCTGAGTTTTCCTGTAGTTTCCTCGTAAGGTCGTCAATCTTGACTTTGTTCGCTTTCACGAGATCGCGAATCTCAGCCAGCTCGGTTTCAAACTCATCCATCAAGTCGTTCATAATAGCTTCGACATCGATGGTGACATTCTCATCCGTCATTTCCTCCAGCTTCGCATACGCTCTGGCTACCAGGATTGCCAGCTCATAACGGGTCATTTCTTTTTGACCCTGATATGTGCCATCGGGGAATCCTTCAACCAAACCCTTTGAAGCCAGATACTCGACAGCGTCATAAGCCCAATGCGTTCGAGGAACATCATCGAACGATTTCGCACTCGTAACGCCTGCGAGCATGAGGAGGAACAATGCAATTAGCACTGTAACGATTGTGAATTTTGTTCTCACAAAAAACCTCCTACGGTTTGTGATTGTGTAAAATAAAAAACAAATCAACCAACGCTGCCTTCGAGTTAACGAACGACAGTAAGTTAATTGGTATTACAAACATTAAATCAAACCAAATCCATTTGAATTAACGCAGAACGTTTTACTATGGATTTGATTCAATTGCAAGTTATTTATTCAAATTCCCCATTTAAAATCTTATTAAATCTGATTGTATATTTTATAACTATCATTTGGTATTGTCAATCATTCTTTGATGGAATTATTTCTCGTTATTCAAGACCATTCACAGATTTGTTGGCTCTCCTGAAGAAACCAGATCTGAATTATTCCAATGGTGGGGATATGGGGGGTTGTTGAAAAAGCAGGTATTAATATACAAACCATGCCGGGAGCTTCGGCAGTCATCCTGCTAACCTGCTAACCTGCTAACCTACTAACCTGCTAACCTGCTAACCTGCTAACCTGCTAACCTGCTAACTTTCTAACTTTCTAATCCCCTCTACGTCTTCAAATGCTGCCACTGCAGCTTGCCTTTCGTACTTGTCAGAATATAAAGATGAGTTGAGTTCTTCTCTTTGTTGAATAGAACAATCACAATCAGCGGAACACAATCAACATTATCAACTGACATATCCGGTGTAAACATCTGCGTTATCGGGAAATTGACTGCACTGAAAGGAGCTTTATTTTTCTCCGGTTCAACCGGTTTGGTGTATGCAGGTGGTATTTCCACAAGAGAGTCCTTCCGGGATATAGCTGCCGGCTTATCATCAGGCAACGCGACTGTATCGGATACCTGCACCGCTTTGGGTTGGTCATCGGTTTTAAATGAAACAAGCTTGTTATCATCAGTTGCCTGGGAAATTTCCTCAGGCTGAGCTGATTCAATATCCGGTTTTACTCTCTGGGGAATCTGACTCATTTCAGGAACAGTGGAATGCCCTTCCTCAATTACATTTAAAACATCAACGTGATAAACTCCCGGGGTATCGGTCTCATATAGTTCATGAACCAAAGATTCAGTTGGCTTCATGTCGTAATAAAACTGGATAACCGATCCTGGATATTTACTGTCATCCTTGATAAAGACTCTCATTTCCTTAACGAGAGCGCCATCGATCTGCATCCGGTATTTATCAATCGCGGCTTTCGGCAGGATTACAGATGTTTCGGGAAATTGAATTGACAGGCGTGTTGGATAATTCAAACGTGTAATCTCCGGATTGAATTCACCCTCCACATCAAAAATAAACCTTTCGCCATTTTCAATTGGAATATATCTGATTCCCTTGATAGTCGCCTTGTGAACAGTTTTTACAGTATCAGGCTTTCGCGCCGGTTCGATTTTCTGTTTTTCCTCGAATTGGGAAGCATCCGGTTTGGGTTCTTCTTTTTTATCTTCAATCCCAGGGGCAGCAGTATTATCAAAGGTTCTTCTCACCTCAACCCTCAATTCATTATCACCCACGCTAACCAGCTTGTAATCCACTTGTGATGCAGGAATTGTTTCCTTCAATCTCAATTTAATGAGAACCTCACCACCAGCGCGATTAAACATCTGCACTTTCTCAACAAGCGCTCCATTAATCGGCACTGAACGTGATTTTTTAAACTGGACCTCTACTGGAAAAGCAAACTGTTGATTATTAAATGTCAGGTTTATGCAATCGGAATCCAGTTTCGCTGCGGATGGAAACAACGCTTTTGACGCTTCCAGTGTGAAATGATCACAGTTTTCATTTGCCAATACATGCTTCAACACATTGATTGAGCCATAATCGGCCTGTTTATCCTTAATCGGTTCAGGCTTTGCAGGCTTGGATTGGGAAGATGATTTATTAGGTTGATAGTTGAAAGTCAACTTGTTATTGCTGTCGGTTGACGCTTTAACAGCGTTTATGCATGATATTTTATCACCATCATTAAACCGAAACACTATGCGGACAACATCCGGATTTGTCTGAAATTGCGCGATTGTAACCATCTCAAGGTTGTTTCGGTTGATATCAACACTGAACGTTCGCCCATTTTTGAACGTCAATACCGTCGAAGCGAAATCATAGACCAGCCGTGGCGGGCTGGCATAAAATTTCGGCTCACCAGCCGAAAGATTTCCAGTTCCACTGATTGCAATCTCAACCTGAGAATTACCACCATGGTTGATTTTGATATTTGTAATGGTCGATTCAGATGCATCAGCACGCACTAATGAAATCTGTGCCACAGTGAATAGAATCACTGCACTAATGATGATGGTTTTCATACAAAATAGTCGGAAAATTTGGATACGCATTTCGCCAGCTCTCCAGATGGTTGATAAACTACTATAATGTTGTGGTTACGAGATTTACTACAGCAGATATATCTGAATCAGATCTTATATTTCTTAATCACTCTTAAAGCTTAACAAAATATACCCAAAATGCAAGTCGATTTGGGAATTTTATATTCGGGGCACTCATTTTACAATAGCGATACCTCTATCGTTTAATTCATGGATGCAATGCGTTTAACATCAGCTTGCCAGTCCGTGTCGGTTGCTACCCCTTAAAAACGGGCATAAGAGAACATTACCCCGGATGCTAACGATTATTAATGAGGAAAACAAAACAGGAACAAGTATAATATTACGTACTATTAAGTATCAGCGATACATTTATCAATTTGGTATAAAATTTTCCTTTTTTTAATTAGCCACTCCTCCAACCGGGAGATTCGGCACCCTTGCCGGAAAAGGGGCGTAAGCCCCAGTCTTTTTAACAGGGGTGCTGAAGCACCCAACTTTCCGGCAAGGGTGCCGAAGCTCTCGGTGAAGAAGCTCCCGTGATTGATCTTTAAGAACTGGGATTATTCTGTCCATTACTGAAAATTAGGAAAGAGCCGCGAATCGCGACCCTTGACCGTTCTGTTATCTCATCATTCAACCATGCATGTAGGATTCATAGATACTTCTGATTGAACTACATTATGTGAGTCGCTAATGTCAAAACAGGGATAAAATAACCTGTGAAATTTTCTGCTGGAGCAAATCATGCTGGATATTTTTCCTCTCACGATTTAGAATATTCTATCTTGACAGCATTTTCTTAGTAGTGAGGTATTAAATGACACTTACACCTGAAAAAGAGATATTCACTCGCATTGAAAACCTTCGTAAATCATTGAAGAAATCGGGATTCGGCGCTGCGCTGATTTACCAGAACGTTGATCTTTTCTACTATACCGGAACTTTGCAAAACGGCGCGCTGTATGTTCCGACCACTGGCAAACCGCTTTTTATGGTGATTAAAAACATTGACCGGGCGAAAAAGGAATCGCCGATTGAAAAGATTGTCCCTATTTCAAATCCTGTCAAAGTGGGCGATATCCTCACACAGAACAACTATCGCCTCCCAAAGCGAATCGGGCTGGAAATGGATGTCATCCCCGCAAAATTATACTCCAAGCTGGCATCAATTCTGCCATGCGAGATTGGAGACATCTCGTTGAATGTACGTCTGCAGCGCTCGATTAAATCTGAATTTGAAATCAGCATGATGGAAAAAGCGGCTGCGATTTTGAAAAAGACATTCGCTGAAATACCAAACATGCTCAATGAGGGTGTAACCGAGACAGAGATTTCAGCGCGCATTGAATATTTTATGCGCCGGAATAAACACCAGGGCGTCGTACGCATGCGTGCGTTTGGAATGGAACTGTACGCCGCACATCTATCGTTTGGAGCATCATCCGCGACACCGGTTCATTTCAACGGCCCTGTCGGTGTGCGGGGAATGTATCCGGCTGCTCCGCAGATTGGCGGAAACACCAGACTAAAAAAGGGAGTTCCCATTCTCGCTGATATCGTCGCCGGAGTGGGAGGCTATCTCGTGGATTGCACTCGTGCGTACGCGCTTGGCGGACTGGATGGCAAATTTATCCAACAGCATGAGGATTGCCTTAAACTGAATCGAGAAATTGTGAAAAGACTCAAGCCGGGAGAGATACCATCCGAGATTTACACGGATATTATTGAGACGGCAAAGAACATGGGATATGAGAAAAGTTTCATGGCGTCCGGTGAAAATCAGGTTGCTTTCGTCGCGCACGGAATCGGGCTTGAGGTTGATGAGATTCCCGTTATCGCGAAGCCGTACAAAATGCCGTTTGCCGCGGGGAATACAATGGCGGTCGAGCCTAAGATAATAAGCCCTCGCGTTGGTGGAGTCGGCATTGAAAATACATATCTGATTACATCAAAGGGAGCAAAAAATCTGACCGGGTTTAACATGAATCTTGAAATTGTCAAATAAATTTCCAGATTTTCCAGATTATTAGCTTCTGCAGGTTGCAATGAAATTGTCTTTGCGTTATTTTAACATCTTAAACAACCAGACTTGCAGTTTGGAGAAAACGTGAACGAAAATTTAAAAGTGTTTGCAGGCAGCGCATCAGTTGACCTTGCGCAGGAAATAGTCGATTATCTCGGAATACCGCTTGGAGAAATCGAATTCACGTATTTCGAAAATGACAATACGTTTGTCCAAATCATGGAAAACGTCCGTGAAAAAGATGTCTTCCTCGTGCAGACATCGTGTCGTCCCGTTAATCACGGATTCATGGAAGCGCTGATAATGACCGACGCTCTTATGCGCGCCAGCGCCAGGCGAATCACGCTCGTTATGCCATATTACGCCTACGCCCGCAGTGAAAAGAAAGACCATCCCCGAATCCCCATAACCGCCGCCCTTGTCGGCAAACTTGTTAAAACAGCAGGCGTCTCCCGTATCCTAACAATGGACCTTCACGCGGAAGCGATTCAGGGATTCTTCGATGGCCCTGTCGATCAACTTCTAGCGAGAAAATTGGTTTCCGACCATATCAAGCAAATGGGGTTGGAGAACATAGTCGCGGTATCACCGGATGTTGGCGGCGCTAACAGGACACGCGGTTATGCTCACAGGCTGAAATGCCCATTGGTAATTCTCGATAAACGCCGAAAAGATGGGGAAGTTACAATCTTTAACGTTATCGGTGATGTCGAAGGTAAAACAGTTATAATCTTCGATGACGAAATAGCCAGCGGCGGCACAATGAAAGACGCATCGATTGCCCTTAAGGATAAAGGCGCAAAAGAAATATATGCCGCTGTTACACACCCGGTTTTCGGGGACGGCATCCACGAAAACATGAAAAAATCCGCGTTCAAGGAGATAATCGTAACCAACACGATACCGGTAAATCTCGACCCGCCAATCGACAATCTGACTGTTTTAAGCGTGGGGCAAATTCTTGGTGACGCTATCAAGAACATACACACAGGCGCATCAGTCTCACATGTTTTTCTGGACCCGGAAGATGAAAGTGACAACAAATAGTCGGTGAACTAACTAATGGATGAACTGGACGAAATCCTTGACAAGGAAGAGGAACTCTACGATGACCTTATCGAGCCTGAGGACAAGCTGCGATATCGCCATCCGCTGTTCCTGATTCTCGCTGTGATTGCGCTGATTGCAATCCTCTTCTTCGCGATTCACTTTTTCCTCGGCAGCTACATCCCCTGGCGGCAAACAGTCGAACACCAGAAGGTCGGAATGGTTTCGGAAGTTGATTACTCACGACAACTGCCTGATTACGAAACCACAATTTTACTTTAAACCGTAACATAAAACAGCGTTTTTTACTTTCGCTGTGTCTGCGTGATATACTTATGATGAAGGTCTCTTATTGATAATATCCTTTGATAGCAATAGCAAATTATGATTCAAGCATTAAAAAAAGAACACGGAAATATACTAAATTTATGCAAACAATATCATGTTAGTCGATTGGAATTGTTTGGTTCCGCAGCTACCAGTGATTTCGATTCAGACGAAAGTGATTTTGATTTCCTTGTTGAATTCCATCCTCTTGAGTTTGGTGAATACGCCGACGCATATTTCGGTTTGCTTGAATCTCTTGAGGATCTATTCAACAGATCGATTGATCTGGTTATGATAAGTGCAATTGATAATCCGTATTTCCTTGAATCAATCAACCAAAACCGAGTTCTGCTGTATGGAAATTGAATCTAAAAAACACCTTGAGGACATTAGAAAAGCTGCTGATCGAGTCAGGCGTTTTACTGAAGGAAAGACCTTTGACGACTACACTCATGATGATTTATTAAAATCCGGCGTGGAAAGGCAATTTGAGATTATAGGCGAAGCAATGACCAAACTTCGTCGGTTGAACCCGGATATTGTCATGCGCATAAGCAATTACAAGCGAATCATCGCCTTTCGAAATATCCTGGTGCATGGTTATGCGTTTGTGGATGACAAGATTGTATGGGATGTAGTACAAAAGGATTTGCCAGTGCTTCTGGAAGAAATTAGAATTTTACTATCATGAAATCCTCCGAAAATGGTTTTACCCTCACTGAATTATTAATAACCATTGCGTTAATTGGAATCCTCGCTGCAATTGCGCTTCCCAATATTATACGCGCTCGTGATGAAGCCCGAAATCGTGTAGTCAAAGCTAACGTTCATACAATTCAGATGGCACTTGAGAGGTACGCTATTGATAATGATGGGCAGTATCCGGCGATGATCTGGGGCGGTGACAAACAGGGATGGTCAACTGAAAAGGGTGTTGGATGCCGCACCATGTGGGAGCATGAACCATTCAACGGTGAGAATGAATCAACAGCGCATCCACCAATTGACCCCCTCATTTATTATGGCTATCTGGAAAGTTATCCGCGAAATCCGTTCATGGATAAAGGAACGGGTGTTAGTACAACCATCAAATGGGCTGGCCCTCGTGATGCACAATTGGGAGATGGCGACCCAAGATTTGGTTATAACGGCGAAAAGATGGGGAATACTCTGACTGATCCGCGATATCTGTGGAAGCAAATGCCGGATGGAAAGATAGAAATAACACGGATTAAGAATTGCTTTCCCGAAGGTGCGAAAGAAGTGTATACGGAAATGGTAAGCAATAGAGTTTTTGCTAACCCGTTTTATACAATGGGTGGAATTCCAGTAATGCGAAGTTACGCAAACTTTATTTACATCGAAGCCGGCCATAGAGAAAAACTACCAGAAATACTAGATACCCATTGGCCAGGCGAGTTTTTCTATCGTTCATTTGGCACATTCATGATTCCAGATGAATTTCTGGATGAGACATCCCCTGATCCGCCATTGTGCTATATTTGGGATTTCAAATATAAAAAGATAAATTGTTACATGCTCGGTGGTTATGGTTCAATGAGAACTGAGGGGATAGATATAATCCGTTTGACAGATGAGAATAACCACACAATCAATAATGTAGCTGGTATCGGCAATTGGAATTATGGCAATGCGGATTATAAGATGTATTATGAAAACCACCCAAATTATTCACAAACATCTGCCATGCCAATTATGTTCTCCAGCCCTGAAGTCTTTGGCGGAGGCGACATGGATACAATGCCGTACTTCCCTTACACAGACCCTAAAACAGGAGATTGGCTTTACGGCGCGCCGGACGGTTGTCCAGACGGAGTAATTGTTGTGTTAGCCGGTCCTTCCTATGATCCTCCCCCGGATTATTCTTCTCATTAACAACCTACGGATTGAAGTAGATATAAAGATGACCGAGAAAGCTGTCGCTTCGTGACCCTATTATCAGTTCGTCATCGCCGTTGCCGTCAATATCCATTGCAAGAATGGATCTACTGAAACGGTAATAATGGGTCAACCCGGGTATCTCAGTGTATTTTTTATAGTATTCATATCCCCCGGGCGATGCCAGAAACACCTGCACCTCACCGTCGGTTAAACCACCACTCAAAGTCGGAACAATAATATCGAGGACACCATCGCCGTTGAGGTCTCCGGTCGCGCATCTGAACTGCGCAAGCCTGTCTGATGTTTCAGGATCACCGTTTTGATGTCGAGTGTATCCATTAAAACCGTTGTTGCCATCGGGATAGAAGATGAAAAACTCACCGGCATTATTAACCCCATTGACAGGATTCATTTCAGCGCCGATAATCCATTCGTCAGTGCCATCATCGTCTAAGTCAACAACTTCTATTCCAGTGCCAATATAATAGCTGTTCAGGTTAGGAAATAATGTTCTTAAACTTTGTCTGGAATAAGCTCCACCTGAACCGTCCGATAAAGCTATTTCAACATCATAATATTCACCCGGAATAATCTCGCAGTTATGCTTGACAAGAAGGTCATCATATTGATCCGAATTGACTTTTGCCAACGCGACACATGCGCCGTATTTCTTGCCGGCTGTTACAGGGTCAAAGGAGATTCCAACAGGCGCGGGAATAGAGACACCATCGAACATATAAATAAGTACTTTTCCTGCGTTGATGTCAGGAGCGATATTCGCATGCGGATGCCCTGTTACAATATCCCCGAAATTATCATTATTCAGTTTTCCCAGTGAGAGGTCCCAACCATATCCTTCCAGGCTGCCCACGGAATCTTTTCGGAAAATTGGTTCGGCAAAACCGCCCGTGCCATCGGAAAGCCAGACCGCAACAGCTCCATTATCGGACAAAGCAACAATATCATCGATTTCATCCTCATCCATTCTTCCAGCTGCGACGTTGTGTCCGATGTTCCATAAAATGCTTTCTTCGCTGTTAAGTGCAACAGGCGGTTCATCTAATGAGCTTCCGTTTCCGAAATAGACAAATATAGTTCCGCTTGGATCAGCGCCGGGAGCGCTGACTGCAAGATCCTCAATGCCGTCATTGTTGAAATCACCTTTGGCGGTAGCTGTTCCGAAAAAGACATTACTTGTTCCCGGGAATGGGTCAGGTTTGATATCCCACGGGTCACTGATTGAGATAATGAAAACCTGATATGCGGAGTAATCGCGAATGTCGGGACCATCATAGGGAAATCCCGATGGCGGCTGGGAAACAGCGTAAGGTCCGCTTTGCCCCCATAGTTCATCCCGCACACTCACCAGTCCCGGATAATCGCCAACCAAAGCGGCTTTGTCGTTTGTGAAAGTGAAATCAAATATATATGGGTCACCCCAAACTCCGTTTCCGCTGATTGGTGTGGTTTCACTCAATTCACCGTTGAAAAGTCCGGGTACAGAAAGTCGAACGCTTGTAACATCGCTTGTGTATGGAATTCCGCCAGGATGCGTGCTGTCAGGATAATTGGGGTCAACCGTTCGGCCCGCCTGCCAATCGTAAACGTCAACCTGAATTGCGGCGGTTGATGTAATATTATCAGCAGCAAGGCTGTTATCGGTAATTGCGACATCGACTCTCCACGCCTCCTTCCTATTATAATTCGGCAGGTAATACTCAGGATTATCACGTGTAGTATAGACTGCGGAATGCCCGTAACTCGCATCCAGAACAAAAACAAATTCGATTGTTCCTTCAATCTGAGATGAATTGATAATATATTCCTGCGTTTCCCATCCGCTCTCAGCCGGAAAGACATTATGCCCGACCGGAATAAACGGGTCAAAAGCCGGTGTTGACGGGTCAGTGAAATATCTCTTAAACGGATTCAGATTACCATCTATTTCTTTCGGAGGATTGAAATAGTTAATATCCCCGGCGATTTCATCGAAGTGAGTGGTCATGCCGTCCGGGTTAATTACAGTCAGCGCATTTCCAATTAAAGGCAGCAAACCACCTGTATCAGGGGGTGGATAGCCGATATCGAAATTTGTATCCGCTGGTAGAATCATGATTCCACGGACATCGAAAGCATGAAGATCGGGGCGGATATTGATATTGTCAATCGGGTGTTTTACCGCAATGCTGAGAATCACGTTCCCGGATGAATCAACATCCACGGAACTTATTCGTATGCAGTTCCAACAGGGACTGAACATGAGAAATTGCGTGATGTCCGTATCGAAAACATCACCGATTGCGCTTGCGTTACGTGATGGCAGAAATTCAGCATCGAGTGTCCCAATGTTGATATATCCGCTGTAAACACCCCAGGGGATATCGGCAGTATCGCCGGTTATGCCAATCGCAACCTGTGTGTTTTCGTAAGTTGCATTTTCACCGGATGGCGTAGTTGGATTATTCGCGGATGAGCATCCCAAAGCAAGAAAAAAGACCAGTGGCAGGATAATCGTTTTCAGAATTTTCATTGCTATCACCTCAACGATTTTTACAGAATTTCTCTAACAGATGCAGTCAGATTCTATACCTGATTATATCATTAATAATCTGCATTCCAGCAAACGCATTAAACCGTTAGACACACCGTATGCTTTACAAGTGAATTTCCAATTGTTAACATGTGGTATCGAAAATGGAAATCTTAAATCATATTAGGTTGTAGAGTATGAGAAAAAAGATTGAAGAGGGTTTTACTTTAGTTGAACTGTCAATTGCAGTTGTAATCATGAGCATGATTACCGTAGCTGTCATGCCCGCATTTACACTGGCAAGATACACGGCAAAGGAAAAAGAGGTAAAGGATAACATTCACACCATCCAGATGGCGCTTGCCCGATACGCGAATGACCGTAACGGACTGTATCCGAAAATGATCTGGGGTGGAGACAAAAGAGGGTGGTCATCGCAAAAGGATTACGGATGCCGTACGATGTGGGAACACGAACCATTTAATGGTGAAAACGAAGATACTGCCCGACCGCCTTTGGACCCATTAATTGAATTTAACTATCTCTCTCATTACCCCTATAATCCATTTCTCAATTCAGGCCAGGGACTCAAAACAGTTGTTCGATGGACAGGTGGCCCTGAAAGCAAGCCCGGTGATGGTGACCCAAGATTCGGTTACAATGGGACAATAATGGGCAATATTCTTACTGACCCCATGTATTTATGGAAATCTCCCTATCAACTTTCACGCTTAAAAAACTGTTTCACTGATGACGCCATAGAAAACAACGTTGCGATGATTAATCATAAACTACCGGGGAATCCGTTTTATGCCATGGGGGGGATACCTAAATGGCCGACTGATCCTTTAGCCGATAATGTGAGCAAACATATTCCCGATAGAAAGACAATAAGCGCATACTGGCCCGGTGAATTTTTCTATCGTTCACGAGGGAATTTCCTTTTCCCACCTGAATATCTGAGAATTCGAACCGACATCAAGGATCCGGGATGGGATACAATCTGGAAATTCAAGCATGTAGAAATTAAAGCCTATCTCATTGGAGGATTCGGACACATATTAACCGAGGGAATGGATATAATTCGCATGACTGATCTCAATGGTCGTACCATCAACAATCTGACAGGCTACTCAGACAACTGTTATTACTCGGAGCATCCAAATTATAAGCGAACCAAATCCACTCCGATTCATTTCTCATCACCGGAAATTCGAGGCGGCGGACAATGGGGACAAATGCCGTATTTTCCTCCGCTTGACCCTGAGAATGGTTCATGGATATGGGGAGCCGCTGATGGTTTCAGGGATGGCGTTATCTTCGCTTCGACAGAAAAAGGGAATATGATTTTAGAATGGAGAGGAAAAGAAGGCACTGTAAGAGTGAAATAAATCCTTTTCAACAGGAGAGCTGCAATGAAAAAACATATCCTTTTGCTGCTTGTACTTATAATGCTGATATCAATCAGCTGCAACAAAAACACTGAACGCAGGAACGATTATAAAGAAATCAGGCCCACTGTAATTCTCCCTCCCCAAGCGCTAACTGGCACTGATCTGTATATCTTCTCTGACTGCAAGGGAACACTAACAGAAATAAAAAGCGCCCTTTTCGACAATACAATGAGCGACGTCCACCTTTTCAAGATGGAATATCGCGAGAGTGATGTAATGAGTTTCCTCGGCTCGGGTAAATTCAAAAGCTACACATCAAAATACCGCGGATATGACTGCACTGTTTACTTCAAGGGCGGAACAATCAAGGACAAAGTAACCTACAAAGGCTCAGCAAGAACGATAATTTACGTCATCAAAGGCATCGGCTGGTACAGAATCAAATAGCACAGCCACCCTTGCCGCTGTTGAAAAAGCCTATTTCCACTGTAACCCGGTCAACCCTTTATAAGAGCCTCGTCACTCCCGTTGAAACCTGATTTCATATTTATCTCGTAAATGATTGTGCCAACTAAATGGGATATTCCTATCATGATGCAATCTTCCAACAACAATCCCCGGTGCAATATTTATTTCTTCGGCAAAAGCAATAATCGCTGCTTCCTCTCTGTAGTCCAATTTTTTTAAAAACTTCTTATAATGTGCGTCAGGAATTAATATGCTGCCGGCCCATTTATTGGCTTCAATCTCATCGGGATTATCAAATACAGGTTGAATACTGCCTTTCTCATATATTTCCGAGATAAAAAGGGATTTCTTTCCGTGCTTAAGAATATGGCATGCTTCATGAAAAAATGTAAACCAGAAATGATCATTACGTTTATATCGAAGGCTTAACATAATAAGGGCTTTTTTACCGGTCAACCATCGAGCCGCTCCGCTTAACCGGGACTTTGGCAGCTCTGGTACAAACACCAGAGCGACACCCGAATTGGCGCATTTTTCTTTCATTAGCGGGATAAATGTATCATGTGATAAAACTGTCAGTTCACGAATTTCGCGCACTGCTTTGTTAAACAAAACTCTGTCATAAGATCTGCACTCAATATCGTCCGCTATCTTTTCCCCAATCCTCAGCCATGTTGCTATCGATTCATCCGAACTGGAGAATTTACGGGCATGATGCGGTTGATATGTGTTTAAAGTACTGTTGCATTGAGCCTTCCACGCATCAAGACTCCCAACACCAAAAAACTCATGGAGTTTTTTCACTTTATCAACAGGAGTTTCAGGTTTTTCAATTAATCCCCATTTCACAAGTTGAGTAACAGGAAACATTTTTGTCCACTCAACTTGTTTTCTCATTTTCTCCCTTTCCTCAAGACTTGCCAGCCACAATCGATAATTAGCCTCCAGGTTATTCCAGAGTTCTGCTGACACCCCAAGCACATTCTCAAAAAGCAAAGCCGTCTCAGGCAAAATTCGAGCTTCAGCGTTGATAATCTGGCTGATATGTTTGAGCGACAATCCGCATCGCATTGCGAAATTCGTTTTTGAAATCCCCCGGGATTCAAGCGTCTCCTCAAGGATTTCACCAGGTGGGGTAACATAATCCGGTAAGAATGATTGTATGTTGTTGCTATCGGTCATGATAATTCTCCACACTCAGGATTTCGATATCAGTAACTTGAATCAAATCAATTCCCCCATCGTCTTTACGAGGAATTGGGTCATGAGCAGGCTTAAAAATAATTCCCTTTCCACTTCCGTATTTCAGGGAAATTACAAATTCGTCTCTTCTATCCGCAATTAATTCATGGCATCTTTCAGGAGGTTGATGTGGAACACAAGCCAGATTTGGGGCAGCTTTCAAGGTAGTCATCCGTCTCATTATATAACGGGCGTTCTCACCATATTTCTTGTTCAGCGACGAACCAGATTCAAAAAGCTTCTTTAACTTTTTTGATTTGAACGAAATATTCACCTGATATAATTATAAAACATTATACCTGATAGGTAAAGCTTTTTAGTCACATTTTAATTAATATAAACCGCACTAGATATAATAAAAACCCCAGACTTACGTCTGGGGGAATATTTACTTCCATGAATTCAATAATAATCCAAATTCCTACAACAACGGATTCTCCGCCTTCGCTTTAAGACACTGCCACCTGCGATCAATTTCATTCGTCAGTTCGTTCAAAAGCGCTTCGTTTTCAGGTTTAACCAGGTGACGGCTTCGCCCCATGCTTCCCACCCAATCCTTCACGCTGATTTTCTTCTTGCGCGCTTCAGGATCGTAGCTGATTTTCGTGATCCCGTGTTCGACTTCATACAGCGGGAAGAAATTGCAATCGACCGCTTTCTGCATAAGTTCCTTCGCCTCATTAAACGGAACCCGCCAGTTAAGCGTACATGCTGAGAACAATTTACCGAATACAAATCCATCATTTTTAGCGTACCACTGCGCCTTCGCGGCTTTCTTTATAAGGTCAGTCGGATTCGCTTCCGTCGCTGTGAAAACATAAGGAATATTACATGCTGAGAAAATCTGTGCGTTGTCTTTATGTCCAAAC
>CBDURE010000035.1:0-26861 GCA_965369605.1 uncultured bacterium | reverse complement strand
ATAGGATGTTCTAAAATATCCATCTTCGCCCCAGTTTGTTCCCCAACTATTTTTTCAAAAAAACCCCGGCCAACAACCGGGCCCCCCCCTACGGTCTGCGACCAAATAAGCTTTTTCAACAACCCCTTAAGCGCTAACGAGCCGGAAATATTCCGGCGCTCCCAGGAAGAATCCTGTAAATTATTTCACGTATTTCAGATGTATCCCTTTTGCAATCGCCATAAATTACTTAAACTAATCCGTTAATGATTGGCAGGTTAAACACAATTAAACGAATCCTCCTTATTCCGTTGATTGCAGCAGCGATTATCGTTTTGTTCGCTCCACTTGTCGATGCGCAGGAACCAAACGATTCAGCTGTCAACGAACATCTGCCTGTAATCGACAGAACGTTTTTCATCGAAGGGGATAAATTCACATTCAAGGAAACTGAGGATGGAATCATATCCATTTGGGAGGGAAATGTACGAGCGTATTCCGAACAGATTGAACTCAAAACAGAATATCTCGAACTTGAATTAACGCAGGACGACCAAATAAGATCATTGCGAGCCACGCCGGAAGTAACAATCGAACTTATCGATGATTCCGCGCAGGCTGTTATCAGGGGAAAGGAATTCGATTATAACTTCGAAACCAACACAGGGAAGGTTATCGATTCTATAATCGAATTGAAAGCAAATCCCGAAGCTTTCGATTTTCCAGTGGATACCGAATACAAGATATATATCCTCGCTGATTATACGACCATCAATAACCGCGATTTGATAGTTGAGCATCCCAAAGTGCTTCTGAATTCGCTTGATAATCCGGAAGTGATGATACGAGGGAAAAAACTGACCATTGCCGAGGTTGGCGACAGGCGTTATCTGAAAATTAAAAATCTCTCGGTGTATGTTTTCGGCATTCGCGTTTTACACTGCCCGTGGACATATCGAAGATCCCTGACACACAAAGTCGAATCAGGATTCACATTAGAGATTCCCAGACTCGGCTTTGACAAAGACGGCTTTGAAATCGATCAGAGATTTTATTATGCCTTTGGCAAAGGGTCACTGGAACATAATTTCATTCTGTTCCGAATGGATCTTTTTACAAACGACAGGTGGTATCCCGAAACCGGATTTGGATACGACGGCAGCCGTCATTCATGGGATATTTTGTACGGCCATGAGCATGAACATGATGTTGAATTCAACACGGTGCGAGTGTCTCTCAACCCCGATTTCAACTGGCGATTCCATCGCATTGACATTTTCAATAGCTTTATGCTTAGCGGCGGATTCGACTACGGCTTCATCGAGGAACCGCAAAGGCAGGTTGATAGAAACAGGCTTGGTTTCCATTTTGAACTGAAAAGAAAACCAATTCAACTTGGCAATCCGAAAACAACCCTTAACCTGGGCATGAAATACAGAAAAGCGTATTATTCCGGTAATGACCAATATGTGGTTTGCACTCGAAGCGCTGGTTTCAAGCACGTTGAAAAAGGGAGATTCAGTTTCGCAACAACATATCATCACCGCGAGGACAAAGGCGCGAGTCCGTTCCTTTACGACGTTGAGGAAATCCTCGATGAGATAAGTTTCAGGTCCCGTATTCGCCTTGCAGACAGATGGGGAACCGGATTCGATGGCCGCTACGATATCGAGAAAGATCATTTCAGGGATTTGGAGCTGCTGCTGTCACACTCATTCAAATCGTTCCAGATGTCGATTGTATGGGATTTCGCCGATGGCGCAGTTGGGGTGGAATTCGGTCTGCCCGGAGCGTTGTAGGATTTGAAAAATATATTCCCCTTGAGAACGGATATTATTCCTGAGATTCTCCTCATTTCAATCTTCGGGTGCATCTCAGCCGCCCATAAAGCCGTCTCGGCTTTATGGGTGAGTTGCAGCAAAGTTACGCATTTCACCCATAAATCACGCTACGCGTGACGTATGGGCGGCACCCGAGGGTTTCAGCGACATGGCGACCGGGACGGTCACGTTCCCAGGTTTGGGATTTATTCATCTTCAAGCAGAAACAACACATGAAAATCATCCTCTACTTCCATGTGCTCATCCAGCCTATTTTTAATATCATCCTGCAGATTCAACCACTGCTCGGAATCGTAACTCAGCCAGTGTTTCAGTGTGTTTACAGTATGCGCTCTCATGGCCCAGTCATCGCTTTCAAGCCCGATTTCAACCTCATTAAATAGAACTTTCGACGGGAAGAACTCGGGGAATTTCGCTAATGCTCGCAGAAGCGACAATCGAGTCCTGCGATTAATGCTGTCGCGTTTTAAATCGCGATATATTTTCGTGCGAAACCTGTCAGAGTTTTTAGCTATTATGGAAATGATTCCCTCTCGAACTGTAAAATACTCATGATCGAGAAGAGAGACAAACTCAGGATATAAATCATCAGCATCGAGTTTTAATAGTGTGTTTGCGGCTGCAAGTATGATTCTCTCAGGTATTTCATGGGAAAGAAACGTTCTGATTTTCGGAATGCCCGCTTTCGAATCAAGCGCGGATAGAGTGTTCATCGCTGACCCGCGAAGGACATCATCCTCAAGCAACAGAACAATTTTCTCATCAAGTTCTGTTAGTTTCACTTTCGCGATTTGCGAAAGCGCGTTTCGTTTTCTTGCATCGTTCTCATCATCAAGATTCTTTTCAAGCATGGCTCGAATCTCATCTGGATAATCCTCATTCAGATTCGGTAGGATAACATCATAGGCTCGAGCTGCAAGACCGTAGTTATCATCGAACTTCTCATCGATTCTGGGGATTACATCTTTTCCAAACGCGATTAGCCTCTCGCGCGCAACCGGCACAATCACGCTGTTATCGCCAACCTGCCATCGAGTCGAAATTTCCCAAAGTTCATCGAAAACCTCATCAGTCAGTTCACCCTTGTAATAGCATATTTCAGGTATGTCAATTTCAGGAGCATCAATTGTAGATAAAATTTCTGTTGCGAGCGTTTTGCCTGCAACTTCGATTTCATCCGCCTCAGGAACAAAATCCAATCCAGCGCCGAAAACATTCTGTGTCCAGAGCCTGTTGTCATGCGCCTTGCCGAGATAATAATCCTTGCCGCCTGTATCAATGAAAATTCCGATTGAGCCTGTATCACGCGCCCACCTGCCGCCTCCCATCGTGTTTGCGGTTGGGTCAGCGCCGTAGATATCGTTTCCATTACGGTCGAAAAACAGTCCGACTGAATTTGTTAATCCTGAGCCGTTGCATGATGTCGAACCGATATACCTGTCATTGCCCCCTCTGTCCATCATTACGCTTGCTGCGAAATCGTGCGAGCCGCCCTGGCCGAGTCCTGAATTCATCGTGTATGAATCATTCCCGGCGTTGTCGATAATTCCGCCAACCGCGAGATGAATTCCGCTTCCCTGCCCATATTGAGTCATTTCGTAATGGTCGTTTCCAGCCTTGTCAAGCAGGAATCCGCCGGCGTACCAGTATCCAACGCCCTGATTGTAGATGTCTCCGAGATAATAATCGTTGCCGTTATCGTCAATAAGAAAGGCGATTCCGCCGGCGTAATCAATTCCGCGCGAACCGATTGAAAAGCCCTGGCTGAAACTCTGGTAGCGGTCGTTGAAAAGCGGGGCATGGAGATAAACTCCACCGGCGTGGTATGTGTCGTTCCCCCGTGAACCGTGGCACAACCCTACTCCCCACTGGCGGGAAAAACCCTGAGCCATCAACCACGCATCATAAGTGTCGTTTTGAATCAATGATTTATCAACCTCGTCCTCCTCGGTGTTTGCCGGACTGACCCCAGTATCCACAAACAAAGGCGCGCGGTCGAGCAATACTCCGATTCCATATCCCGCGGCGCCCTGAGTATAAATCCCTGATGAGTATTCATCCGAGCCGCCGTCATCCATGAAGGATGCAATCCCGCACGCTGTCGCGCCGAGTGAAATATGTCCACCTTTGTAAATATCATCTCCCTGTCCAAGGTCATAAAAAGATGCCACCCCCATCACAGATGCTCCAAGCGTGATATTTGAATCCTCGCAGAAATACCTGTCATCGCCTTCGATATCGAGAAAGAACCCCAGTCTGTCCGTGTTGTTTTTTCCATATGCGCGACCGATATTGCAATTGTTGTATGTGTCGTTTCCGCCCGGGTCAATCAGGATTGCGTAATCGCCGGAATAGGTGTCATCATCCATTGTCCCAATTGCCATCCTGCCCCACGGGACAACGTAAATCGCAGGCTCATCAGTCGGAAAATCTGTTTCCTGCATCTCTTGAAGTATATTTATCGGATTGGGCAGCGAGATATACGCCAGCATCATTTCGTTTAAATCCACTTTCGTCGCCAGCTCATCTATATATTCATCCGGTTTATCCTCAAGAAGTTTATCTATTCTTTCTTTTTCTTCGACACCGTACGGCGGTTCAAAGACATCATGCCATGTAATCATTTTTGGGAGAGCATGCCTGAGAATCGTGATTTCATCAGGGGACAAAGCACTAAAGGCTTTCTTGACATGCCTGTTGGAATTCGAAAACGCGTTCAGGATATAATGAAAATTCTCGGATGGGCACGGATTCATGCGCGCCCACGGGGGAAGAATCAACCTATTGAAATTGTCGATGTCAAAAAGCAATTTTTCCTGGCTGGGTAGTTTATCCGTGTCGATTCCCGGATGCACCATCGCGCACGCTAAAACATCAGGCACAACGAAAACATCATGCCCTTGAAGATTCTTGATGGACCTGGAAAAGCCATCCATATAAGGCGCGATATGAAGCGGGTTTTTCATCATGTCGAGAATAATCGGGAAAGCTAGATGCGCCTCTGTGTAGTCCTTTCGGAATGACATGTCGTGCCGATTCATGTTCATCGCGCTTAACGCCCTGTCAAGCGCCTTTAATTCAGCGCCTGAATATGTTTGCGGAATTTGCGAATCCATGCTGAATCCTGTGAAACATGAATCCAGTTCCCGCTGAGATGGAATCGGTTTTTCCTCAGTCGCCACAGCAATGTTGTCATGGCATGACAGTAGGATTACGAGTAATGATGATAATACACACAACCGTAGAATCATTATTTTTATTTTCACGTTTAACTCCTTGAAACGGATGATTATTTCTGTATTGACGATGATTCCGCCCTGACTCTTCTCGCCAGCCGCCTTGAGAGAAATCCCTTTATGGCAAAAGAAAGGAGATAGCTGAAACCGGCAATGAGAATTATTGTCGCTCCCGCAGGCAGGTTGGGACCGTATGAAACAGCAAGCCCAAGAATGGTAAACACCATTCCAAGTACAGATGCAAAAACCATCATATTAATCAGGCGTTTTGAATAGTTGCCGGCTATTGCGGCAGGCAGTGTTAAAAGCGCGATTACAAGTATCAACCCGACAACCTGAATGAGAATCACGACAGTTATCGCAATTATGCAAAGCAGCAGAATATATATATATGTTACGTTAATTCCCTGCAGGCTGGCGTACTCCTCATCAAAACAAACGGCTGTGAATTGCTTGTAATAGCGCAGAACAACAGCGAGGATTCCCACATTCAACACCGCTATTGTGATAATATTCGATTTTGTAACCATCAGAATATTTCCGAAAAGGTAACTCATAAGATCCACGTTGTAACCTGGAGTCCTTGAAATGAAAATTATGCCAATAGCCATGCCTATCGCCCAGATTGCGCCAATGACTGTATCCTCGTGCTGGTGAACCTTAATGCTTACAATCCCGATTATTATTGCAGCCAGGAGCGCCGCGACAATCGCACCGTGAATCGGGTCAGCTCCCAGGAAATATGCTACTCCCATTCCGCCAAGAACAGCATGCGCGATTCCACCGCTGATATAGCCGATTTTCTTCACTACAACGTATGTCCCGACCACACCGCAGGCAAAGCTTGCCAGAATGCCGGTAATCAACGCATTCTGCAAAAAAGGCTGGCTCAATAATGCCCTGATAAATTCACTCAAAAAAATAGCTCCTAAAGGCCGCACTTGTGTCGAATCATTTCGACCTGTGTCTGGTAGGTTTCATTAATGACTTCGCCGGTTATCTCGGATGTCGGATGGCATGCGAGACGGCGATTCACGCACGCGACACGGTTCACGTACGATGAGATAAATCCAAGGTCGTGTGTAACAAGAATAATAGTGGTTGTCGCGTTGAGTTCCCTCAACAGGTGATATATATCCTCCTCCTTGCGGCTGTCCACACTGGCCGTGGGTTCGTCCAGAATTAAAAGTTTTGCTGATGATGCCAGCGCTCTTGCGATTAAAACCCTTTGGCGCTGTCCCCCCGACAACTCACTGATGTGACGGTTTTTCAATTCATGGATTTCAACCTGTCGCAGGGCATTCTCAGCAACTTCCATGTCCTGAATCCTGTATCTGACGAAGCCTGATGCCTGCCCGAGACGTCCCATTAATACCACATCGAGCACAGTCGCAGGGAATGTCATGTCAAAACTTGTATGCTGAGGAACATAACCGACAACGTTTCGTGATTGATGCGGTGACTTGCCAAAAACAGTTACTGTTCCGCTTTCCGGTTTGAGCAGTCCAAGTATGAGTTTCAATAAAGTCGTTTTGCCACTGCCATTGGGGCCAATAACACCCATGAAATCGCTCTTATGAATATCAAGATTGATATCCTCAAGAGCCAAATTTCCTTCATAGGAAAAATACACATTTTCAAATTTGACAGCTGTCTCATTCTGTGTCATTTGATTTCACCGGCAAACATGCTCGCAACCTTCCTTAGATTGTTAATGTAATCCTCATCAAGAGAATCGATAGCTATAACTTTACCACCAATTTCCTCAGCGATTGCTTTCGCGCTTCTTTGGGAAAATTGCGCCTGTGTGAATATAACTTTAATATTTTGTTCTTTTGCGTAATCGATAATGGCTGCGAGTTCTTTCGCACCCGGCTCCTTGCCCTCTATTTCTATCGGAATCTGTTCGAGGTTAAATTCATCCGCGAAATATCCCCACGATGGATGAAACACCATGAAGTTTCTCGATTTAAGTTCCGACAGTTTATTTTTGATTTCCAGACTCAGATTATCCAAATCATCAATGAAACTTGTTAAGCCGTCATTAAACTCATCACGCTGAGCTGGTGATATTTCAATCAAAGCATCGCAGATAGTCCGTGCCTGATATTTCACCAGCGATGGGCTTAGCCATATATGCGGGTCTTTGATTCCCTCATGCGCACCTGAATCCTGATCATGGCTATGCCTTGAGATTTCCCTCAGTTCAATGCCCTTTCGTGTATCAACGACCTGCATATCCGGATTTGCATTTTTGATACGATCTAACCATACATTCTCAAACGGTACGCCGATGCGAAAATAAACAATCGCATCGTTTAGTTTTGCCATCTGGCGTGGTGTGGGTTCATACGTTGCAGGACTCTGTCCCGGTCCCACAAGAACCTGCACATCGAAATGCCTGCCTCCAATTCGTTCGACAAAATATTTCATTGGAAGTATGCTGACAAATACACTTTGTTTTTGATTCTCTTTATTTGAAACATACTTATGGCTGTTGCTTTGTTTCGAGGAACACGAAACTGAAACAAACAGTAGAAATATCAGCAGAAGATATCTAATATTATTACTGAGTAACATGGCAACAATGTTATCTGAAATTTGATGGAATACAAGGGGGTTTAATCGTTCTATTATAGATGCTCCAGACTGCGAGATCGAGACGTTCCCGATACCGTCTGCGGAACGGGGCTGTTGAAAAAGCCCTGTTTATGCAGATGAACCATCATATGTAGGGGCGCCGCTTGCTGCGCCCTGAAGTTGCCATGTCTAATGCGGCACACCGGGGCGCGGCAAGCAGTGCCCCTACACCAAACCGCCATCGTGCGCAGCCGCCACGAAATATGCAAACTTCTCCTTCTTAACCTGTTAACTTGCTAACCTACTAACTTACTAACCGGATTCATCAGTCATACAAACCGGATTCACCGCTTAATTCAGGGATTATTGGTTGTGTTGGCATGATGCCGTTGAAGAGTTTTAACTTGATTGGCTTGCCCCTGCTGTCTGTTGCAAGGACAATCACCTTAACGCCGGGGAGTATTTTTTCAATCATCTGGAGATACAGGCGGTCTGATGTTACTTGCGGCGATAATTTATATTCAGTGAGGAGTTTCAAAAAACTTTTCGCCTCTCCCTCTGCTATTGATTTACGCTCGAACTTATACGCCCTCGCCGCTTCCGTCATTTCGTTGGCTTTGGAATTGGCAAGCGGAATTATTTTGTTCTTCTCTGTTTCAGCCTGATGAATAGCCGTTGATTTTTCAGACTGCGCGCTTATGACATCCTGGAATGACCTCTTCACATTCTCAGGGGGTGAAACCATTTTGGTGTCGATGCTTACGATTGTAACTCCAAGGTTCGCGCTATCAACCTCAGATTGCAGATTTGCGCGAATCTCCTCCGCAACCTCGCGCTTTGATGTTGTCAGGATTGGATCAACGCTGCGCGCGCCGATTGATTTAATAATCGTGGTTTGGGCAATCTCTAGTAAAAGCTGTTCAGGATTGGTTTGAAGGAATTTATATTTCGCCGGTTCTGAAATTCTGTATTGGATAATGTAACGGTTGTGAATGATGTTCATATCGCCTGTGATGCAGTACGGCAGCAGGATTCCGTACGGGTCCATTCCATCCTCAAGGAAAAAACCGACATCCATTCCCTTTACTTCCCTGGTGTTGATTTTATCAATCCTGTCAACAGGCCAGGGCAGGCGGTAGTGAATTCCGGGTTGGACCAGTCCGGGCAGATTGGCTCCGAACCGCCTTACGAGTCCTACCTGATTCGCTTCGATTATGTATATTCCGGAAAAAATCCACAGGACTATTAACGCGAGGACAACCGTCAGTACGATTCGGTCAGCTCGGAACATGATTTCCTGCGATTCTTTTTTAAATTCCTTAAACATCAATCACCTGTCGAGATATTGAAACAGTTCGGAATCCTCGGTCAGCACAAGTGTTGTCTGCTGGTCAAGGATGGTTTCATACGCTTTTAGCGTACGCCAGAATTTGTAGAAATCGGGATCTTTCGAGAATGCCTCGGCGTAAATTCTTGCGGCTTCGGCATCCCCCTCTCCCATGAAAATCTGCGCTTCCTTGCTTGCTGTGCTTTCGATGTCTTTTTTCTGACGGTCGGCATCGGCGCGAATTTTCGCCGCTTCCTGCTGTCCCTCAGCCCTGTATTTATCCGCCATTGCTTTTCTCTCAGCTCTCATGCGGTTATAGACCGACTGCGCGTTTGTTTCCGGCAGTGACAATCTGCTGATTCCAACGTTCCCAATTGATATGCCGTAATCGTTTTCAGATACGTTCTTAATGTCATTCTCGATTCTGTTCTCAAGTTCGCTGATTTTAATCTCATCCGTGTTTGAAATTAAATCGGAGAAATTGAAATCGCCAACCGCCGCTCCGCCTTTCGCGATGAGCAAATCATCCAGTTTCTGCTGAGCTGTTACAGCATCGCCAACCGCCTGATAGAAGGTCAACGGGTCTTTTATGTTATACGTAACATAGCATTTAATCAGGATATTCTTTTTGTCCCTGGTTAGGAATTCCACTCGACGGCTTACAAAAAGCTGCTGGCGAGCATCGAATTTGATAACACGATGAATCGGCGGCGGCAGTTTGAATTTCAATCCGGAAGTGGTCATTGGAGTGAGAGGCTTTCCGAACTGTGTGATAATCGCGTATTCGCCCTCGTTCACAATAAAAAAGAACGATGAACAAACGATTACCAGAACCGCCGCTGATAGAATTATTATTTTTAAAGTCCTGTTCATGACATTCACCTAATATTAATAACAATGGGCTTAAGCCCATTGCCCATATTTATCATTGCCTGTTTCCACTGCTGGAATCAGTATTAAACATCCACATCTCGACATCGCCATCGACAGCATCCGATGGCAGAATATATTTCTTGATGCCCGGAAGACATTTCTCAAATGTTTCAAGAAGCATACGGGTTTTATAAACCCGCTTTGATTTTAGATATTCATCGTAATTGGAATTAATCCTGTCAGTTTCACCCTCAGCATTTCTAACTGAGGCATCCCTGCCGGCTTTGGCCGCTGATACAGTCCGGGTAGCCGCTCCCCTTGCTATTGGAAGGAGGCTGTTTTTATATCCCACAGCCTCATTGATATACATTTCATAGTCAATTTCAGCGCTGACAACATCCTCGAAATCACCCGCTACATTCATCGGCGGATGGATATCTCTCAGGTTTAAATCAACAATTTCAATCCCGATATCCATTGATGCCACGTTCGTTCTTATCGTGCTGATAAGTTCTGATTCCCAATTGTCCCTCTCAACAGTAATGGAATTGAAAAGGTCTCTTTCAGCGATGCTCTCCAGAAGCACTGAGTAGCTTATCTCCTCGAATATCCGCTCAGGCCTGTTTGCGGAATAAAGGAATTTGTGTAAATCGGATATCCGGTAGTGAACCGCCATTCCGATATCAGCCAGGATGTTTTCGCCGGTAAGTGCATTATGTTCCCGAACATAATGAATGTTGGTCCAAAGAAGCATTTCAGAATCGGCGGCAACCTCGGAGCCGATAACAATGCGTTTCACCCTTTTGCAGTCGTAACGCCTGAGACGGTCAATCGGATATGGGAATTTATAATGCAAACCGGGACCAAGAGTATTTCCGTTTTGTATGGGTTTGCCAAATCGTTCGACAATAGCCTGCTGATGCGCGTTTACCGTGAATGTTCCGCTGAGTATCCATCCGGCAAGGAAAATTATCAACACTGAATACGCCAGTTTCTGGTTTACTTTTGTCCTGCTGTTTTTATCGTTTGTGTCAAACCCGAATCGTTTAATCAGGAATGTGTAATATACGTTTTCCCATCGTGGAAAAACATTCTTAAACAGATTCTCCCCCCATGTCGGCACAAGATTGCTTTTACCCAGATCTTTCTGCGCATAATCCCGGACAATCGTGGCGAATACGTTTATCGCTTGAAACAAAATAAAGATTGAGAGAACACCGGCGCCGATTCGGTCGAGTTTCAATCCGAGACCTTCGCCCAACAAAGCAAGCGCGACTATAATTGAACCCGCCATGTCAACGCGTGAGTGGTAGGCATCCGCGACAAGAGCGGTCGAGCCGGTTTTTTCGCCGACAAGTTGTTCGAATTTTGTCAGGAACCATGAGCCAAGCGCGAAGATAAGAACGACCAACGCGACCGGAACAGGATATCGGACATCCCAGGCTTCAAGTTTAAAAACGCTGATGAATATTGAAACAGCCACGATGAGAAGAAAAATCCCGATATACAGCGCGACCATTCGCTGCGGATGATACCAGAGCCCCTTGATGAATCCGTGTTTTCTGTCATCGGTATGTTCATGCCCGTAACGAACTGAAACGAAAACCATAATCGATGACCAGATATCCGAGAACGAATGGTACGCCTCCGCTTTAAGCGCAAAGCTGCCGGTCAGTAACGCAAGAGCGAATTTCGCGATTGTCAGGACAGTATTGAGCGCGATAGCGAATATCGCTACTTTTTCCTGTTTTCTGGTATTTTCCGTCTCTTTATCCATGCGTCACATTCAGTCACATAACTGTGGACTATCTATAAAACCACACACATATTAATCCCCTTTATACTTAATCGGAATTAATCTGATTAAATCAAACCATGTTTTCTAATAAAATTAAAGAGCTAATAAAGAGCTTATGGAGATTTGGCAAGGTGTGGTTCGATAACAACCTTGATTGAATCCTCAGCTTCCGCCACTAAATCGAACCCTTTCTGTATTTCATCCAAGGGCAGGCGATGTGTAATCATGCTTGAGATGTCCATTCTGCCGGTACGAATCAGTTCAATCGCCTGTTGAATATCCTTTGGAGCGCCGCCGTATGACGGCACCATTGTCAATCCTTTATACCAGAAATCAAATACCGGAAAATTCCAAATTTCACCGGGTGATGCCACTCCGAACAGAAGAATCGAGCCTGCTCTTTCGGCACATTCAAGCGCCTGCTCATGAGCTTTAATTGCTCCCGTGCAGATTATCACCACATCGGCAAGCCTGCCGTCGTTTGATTCTCGAATACGGTTTGGCAAATCATCGCGCGCATCGAAAACATAATCTGCGCCGTATTGTTTCGCGGCATCGAGACGAGTTTGATTTATATCGGTTGCGAAAATCCGTCCCGCTCCTGTCGCTCGCGCAAGCGCGATATGAAGCAATCCTGAAATGCCGCTGCCCAGAATCAGTACGGAATCGCCGTATTCAATCCCGACTTTCCTTTGCCCCCTGACTACACACGCCAACGGTTCGATAAACACACCCAATTCAAGCGGCATGTCATCGGGAATTATGAACGTTCCCCTGTCGGTCTGAAGTGATGGCACTCTGAGATATTCGGCAAATCCGCCGGGGTCAAAATTTGTGCTGTGAAGAGTATCGCAGTCCGTATGCGCGCCTTTCAGGCAATAATGGCATGTATTGCAGGGAACGTGATGCGACACAAAAACCCTGTCCCCTGATTTGAAATTTTTAACATTCTCCCCTGCTTTCTCAATTACTCCCGCAATCTCATGCCCCAGCACTCTTGGAGCTTTCTTGATTCGATACCATTCCATGACATCGCTTCCGCAAACTCCAGAGTGCATGACTTTCACGAGGAGTTCATCGCTCGCGATTTCAGGAATCGGCATTTCCTCGATTCGGACATCGCTGTTTTTATAGTACATTCCTACGCGCATGGTTATTTAGCCTAACCTCTAAATGATTATTAATTCCGGATGTAGGGGCGCCGCTTGCTGCGCCCTGAATCAACCTTGTTTGTTGCGGTACTCCGGGGCGCCGCAAGCAACGCCCCTACAATTATTCTACATCTGACGTTGTCATTCCGGGCTTGACCCGGAATCCATTTTTTATCGATTACTCTCATAAATCTGATACGCTTCCTGCGCATCGACACCATCATGAACAACAGCGTTTACCGCCTTTATCATCGCCTGCGGACTTTCCGACTGGAAAATATTCCTGCCCATGTCCACACCGTTCGCTCCCGCCTTAATTGCGTTTGCGGCAAGTTCCAGCGCCTCGGTTTCGGAAACCTTCTTCCCACCCGCAATAACTATCGGTACAGGAGTGCTCTCGACTATTTTCTCGAAATCATCGCAATAATATGTTTTCACAAAATGCGCGCCTATTTCAGACGCTATCCTGCATGCCAATCCCAGATAACGAGAATCACGAACCATATCCTTGCCAACCGCTGTTACAGCGAGGACAGGGATGCCGTACTTCTCGCCCAAATCCACCAGTTTCGCAAGATTAAGAAGCGATTCCCGTTCACCCTCAGCTCCCACGAAAATGGAAAGTGTAATCGCGGAAACATTAAGGCGAATCGCATCCTCGATATCCACGGTGAGACCCTCGTGGCTGAGTTCGGTTAAAATGCTGGTCCCGCCGGATACTCGCAGAACAATTGGCGGCGCTTTTTCAGGCAGCACACACTTTCTAAGAACGCCGCGAGTGAGCATCAAAGCGTTGGCGTATTCCAAAAGCGGTTCCAGTGTTACGGCTGGTTTTTCCAATCCGCTTGTCGGTCCAAGGAAATACCCGTGATCAACTGCCAGCATTACTGTTCTGCCGGTGTCCGGGCGAAATATTTTAGAAAGCCGATTTTCAAGTCCCCAGTTCATAGTTCAGACTCCCGAAAGTTATGTTAGTTTGAATTACAATCAATCAAGCGTGAATGATTATACTACATATTTGGGATTTGCGATGTGATGTCAATACATGGAAATAAACATTATTTCCAAAATAGTAATACGCTTATTTTTCTGATAAAATAGTATGATTATATTTATTCGATAACAGACGAAACTACTACCCCAAGGAGAATTGAATCAAATGCGGTATCTAATATCAATATTAGCGATATTCACTCTTGTTGCGTTCTTTGCCGGATGTTCCAGCTCATCAGACCTGCCGACTCAACCCGGTAATAATCAATTGCCTCAGGATGAAATATCAGATGGCACTAATCATCTGCTCTATTCAGGCACGTTTGAAATTGACCTTGATTCGCTTAATATAACTCAGGCAGATAACAGGCAATCCGAATTCGTGTATGACATCACAGGATTCCTGCCGGATAAATGCCCCGGCGGTTGTTTCAGATTCACGATTGTTGGTGTTGTGGGAACGGTCCTTGAGATTGAACTCACGTTGGAAAATCCGCTTGCAATCCAGGCTTACGATTTAAGGGTCGAATATCTCGAACTGTTCGGAAAAACAGTTCTTAACCCGGACAGCTATACGGATTTCCTCGGAACTCCAATCACAAATATATTTCCATTCACCGCCTTTATGAAAGAAGACCCTGATCGCGCTTTCCCATTAGGGCCCGGCGGAATAGACACTGAAACGCTTTTCCTCGATTTCCCTCCGGGATCAGGCGCATCGGTCAATTACGCAATCACAGCGCATCTGCCAGGCCAGACTCTTGAGCCGTACGAAATCAGCGAAATGGCGCAGGATGGTGAACTCACACCTGATGGCGGTTTGGCGACAATCAGTTGTAAAGTTGACGATCATCAGGATGATGTCTCTTATGTTTATCTCAATGCCACACCATTCACAGGCGCGCCTGTCCAGTTGCAGGAAAACCCATTAAACCCCGGTTATTATGAAATCGAAATTTCCAATACCGAGGAAGTTGCAGTTGGCATCTACAACCAGCTAGTGATGGCGTTAAGCCCGAATCCGCAGACTATCAGTATTTATAATTACGTTGAAATTTCAGTTACTGAACCATCCGGCGGATGGAAAATCCCTGTCCTGCTTGATAACAACAGCCACATGCCGCGCGCCACTGTTGATACAAACGCCGATTTATACGCTGTTTGGCACAAGGATAACGAGGGAATTCGATTTTCATACGATGACGGTTCAGGCTGGAATGTTCCCGAGACAACATACAACCACGATCCGCATTTCCTTCACCTTACAAAAGGCGATGATGACGCACTTGTTTATGCCGGTTACAAAATCACTGACCCGATTTCCCCAAGACGCGCCATTCGCCATATCGGTGGCGGTGTTTGGGAACACAAGAGCAATCTCGGCAGTTCAGGCCAGCCAGCTTGTTTTATCCCAGATGATAACGGCAGTTATATCGCGCTTTATACACACAGTGGCGGATTTGAAATCGCTCAATATCCAAATTGGATAGATTCAGGATGGCCCACAACATGGGCGGATGGCGCGACAAATTACATGGCGTCAACTAATTTCCTTGAACGAGACAATGCCAACCACTATGTCGGATATCGCAGGTCAACAACTGATATCGATTATGCGCGCCTAATGCGTATCAGCAAAGCTACTGCAACTGACAGGGAACACACAGATATTTTTGTTGGCGAAACAGGCGATATTGTCGATTCAACCGCAATTTCATTCGGAGCTCACGGCGCGATTCATGCCGTGTACCGTCATTATGACAGCGTCAATTACGAAATCGGTTACGCCAAATCGACAGACAATGGCGCTACATGGTCAACTCCTGAAATCATCCTTAGCACAACTGAGGAAATTCTAAAGGATTATGTCGGCATTGCCACTGATTCGACAGGAATTATTTACATCACGTATGCTGAGGGTAATTGTTTTTACATGATACGCTCAGCCGACCCGGGATGGGATACTCCTGATACATTTACCGACCCGGGTACAATCCCGTCCGGTTACCATTACACAGAACCATATCCGATTGTTACACCGGATGATGTGCTGCATATATTCTTCATTGACAAAGGGGAAATATATGATGTCGGTAATTTGTTTGTGGTTATGTATGAATAACTACGTATCTTTCTGTCAGTATATGTATTAATAGCATGTAGCAGTATGGCAACTTGATAATTTAAACCCCTCTTGATAACATTATCAGGAGGGATAATCACTCATTGCAGGATTTCAAAATAATTCTTGACAACATGCCGATAATTGCAGATACTTAAGTTCAGACAGAAGTTAGGCAGGGCTAACATTCGGAGGTTTATTATGCGATTATTTAAACTGGTTTTGGTTATCCTGATTCTGGTATCAATCGGATGTTCATCGGGTTCGGATACACCGTTGACACCGCAATACAACAAACATGACAGCATATCCGACAGCGTTCCCATTATTGGGGCATCGTTATATCAAAATGGATATTTCAATGCGACAGGCCTTCTTGGTGTGTATGAACTGTTTATAGAGCCATCCACAAACACTGCGGAACTAGTTGCGAAAAGGTCAACCTCAATTGGAGAAAGCTATATTGTAAATGGAATCAGTTTTTTCACAATTAAACCTTGCGCGGACTGCCTTAAGCTAAAATCACTTGCGCTTGAACCTCCTTTCATCAAGGCGGTATTCACAATCAGACATCCATTTGACAAAGGCAATGTGGGTGATCCACCCACAGCGATGAACCGTCTCGATTTGGATATTTTCGACCTTACACTGATTGTTGTTCCCGTAGAAACCCTGCCAACAGAATTTTCTCTGATAAATGCAAGCGCTTATCTGGAAATATGCGCAAACGTTGACGGCTACACAAGAGAACTGGAAGAAGCAATTGATGATTCTGCGGCGTGTCCATACTTCCTTGTGATTGATGACAGCGATACTGGAACATCGACATTCAACCTGTTTGAAATGGGCATAAAAAATGTCGAGTTTGACGCCTGGTTCGCTGGCGGTTTGTTTGACCTCTATTTAACAATGGGCTACGGCGCAAGCGCGATGAAGGCAAACAGGCTTAATCCAACATATTACAATCCCGAGTTTAACCGTAAAGCCGCGTGGAAAGTGGATGTCATTCTTCCCGCCGAAGGCTGGCAGGATGATGACAACACTACAACTCAGGATGTTACCGTTGTGGTTTACGACTGGCAAATCGGCGCGAATGTTGATTCTGAATTGATAAATCTTACTGACATATATGCCGCTTCCGGTGTTTCAGAAGTCAGCGTTGAAATACCCGGAATGAATAGCACACTTCCAACTGCCAACACACCCGACAGCGGATTGGGAACTCCTGATGACCCGCTTATATTCGCAGTTCCCATCGCAAATGAAAATCTTCTTGCTGAAGGTGATTATATCAGCCTGGTTAAAGTAACCGACTCTCGCGTTCCGCCGAGTTCTCCCGCACCCGGCGAGACTGACGCTCTTGTTGATGTGCCGGACGGGATAAATATAAGCTATCTGGCAATTCCTGAATTTGCATCATATCAGACATTCACAGCGACAGTTGTCCATGTAATTGATTGCGGACCTATTACCGGTTCAATCACCGACCCGGTCTGTCCGATTTCCGGTATCACAAGCGGTGAATTTATTTCCTTTACAGCTGAGGCATCAAGCGCAAGCGGCGGTGACCCGATTGTTCTTTACGAATGGGATCATGACTACGACGGCATTACATTTGATGCTGAATTCACGGGCGCGACAGCTGATATTGGTCCCTTTGACAATCCAAATTGCCCTGATCCGACACCTGTATCATACACAGCAGCTGTTCGAGCTACAGATAGTTGCGACCCTCCAAACGTTACTGTTTTCGCTACATGCGAGCTTACAGTCGATTCCTGCTGCCTAAATCAGGAACTTCTGTACGATTTCGCTGGCTGCGGGACAAGCAGTGATTTCGTTTTTGATTGCCAGGGATGGGTTGCCGGAGGCTGCGGCCTTCAGAATGAATCAAACACTATTGGGAATTTCAAGTGGGGATGCGATATCGACAGTCCATGCGGAATGACTCATCCATATCTTACATCGGGCGGTGGCTCAATAATGGGCGGCAACCCAAGCTGTAGCAACATATTCTCGTACGGCAGTCTGGCTGATTTCAACATAGTCAGCCCTGTGATTAATCTGCCATCCTCTAATGACGGTGCAATTGAATTTGATCACTGCAACGCTTTTGTTTCAGGCGCATCATTCAATCTCTACATTTCAGAGGACGGTTGCAACGGGCCATGGGATGAACTGTGGAACACAACATCATCCAACGGATGCAATGAGGATACAACTGTGGATATATCCGACTATTCAGGAAGCAACATAATGTTCAGATTCAGGTTCCAGTCAGCCAGTTATATGGTGTTCGGCGGTGAATGTCCCGCATCTGATGGAAACGCCGGCGTATTACTTGATGACGTGCGAATATTCGGATGCTTTTCCGGGACACTGTCCGATTAATGGTACGCACTTAAGCAGATTGTAAGGACAGGCCGCGAAGGCCGTCTTTATTATCTACCGATTTTTTTTCACTTCTGATAATTATTTCCGTTTAAAACCGCATCAAAGAATTCTGGAGGCCAAAAAAATATCCTGTATATCGTAAATGATAAGGGGTTGATGATTATTTCTAAATCCAATAATGAAATCAGTCTGGCTCATATCTGTAAATGGTTGTTTACCAATTTATCTGGATAGTCAGATAATCAGATATTTGCATAATGATATTTTTCAATGTTATAGTGTGATTAAGCATGATTAAGTCGCTATCAATAGGACAAAGCAAAGCCGGAAGGCGTCTTTATGAGGAATACTATTAATATTTACCGAAAAAATAGGTGGCAACTATTGCGATAGAGATGAAATTCGGTTACAATTATGTCAATCATTTAGCCAATAAATTTGGCTTTACGATTATGCTTTATATTTATTTACCTTGTCAGAATGTGATTTCAGGACAAGTTTCGAATAAAGAAATTTTTACTATTAACCAAAATTGTTTACTCTATGGTTTACGGAGGTCTTTAAACTTATGAAACTCCTCAGGTCGACAATGATTCTCATGCTGATGCTTGGAATGGTCGTTTCGATTGCAGCATGTTCCGGTACCGGTCCAGTTGAGCCGGATACAAACATGCCAACGTCATTCGGTGTTGCATCAGAAGAGGGTCGCACGATGATAGCCGCCTACCAGATTGACATTGATCCGGTAGCGGAAACCTGCTCACTGACCACAGTTGAGCGTGTGGGAAATTACCACTTTCCAGTCAGCGAGATTGCAACCGTTCTTTACATCACCGGCTTCGGCTGGACACCAAATTTCTGGGCGGATATCAAGCTTCAGCATCCATATCCAGGCTCCGGTATTGACGGTTATGACGCGCGAGCAATCGCTGTACTCCCAGCAGTTGCCGGCGTCAGCATGGGTTATCCCGGACTTGGTGTACTTGCCAATAACTCGGTTCTACTTGAGCCGGATGGCTACACCGATCTTTGGGACAAGGGATTTGACGGAAACGTAAATCCATTTGTTTCCTACTTTAAGAGCCAGCCTTTCCGCGTATGGTCATCTACTGGTGTAACCCAGGAGACCCTGCGGTGGCAAATGGATCTTGCAGGATTTGGCGGCGGACCGCTTTCTTTCATTCTGGTAGTTGATGTCAGCACCAACTTTCCAGCCGCGCCAAGCCCGATTACAGACAATGTCGTAGAGCCTGCCGAGATTACAGAAGCTCTCGTCGGTTCAGGACTTTCACCAACCGGTGGAAACGCGTCAGTTGACATCACAATTCTAGATTGGCAGGGAACAGGCCAGCCGATTAACGTATCCATAGAAGGACCAGACCTGTTCACAGGCGTAACAAACCTTTCATACTCAGGTCCGCATCCGACCGAGCCAAACCAGTTCATCTTCAGCGGCACCATTTCAAATGATCTCGCTGCACCGATTGGTGAATACTGGCTCCTCGTAGCGGCTGAGGATGATGGCACAGGTCGAGTAATCTATGAAGAGTTCATGGCGACAATCGAAGAGGGTCCAGGTCCAGGAGCATGGGCACTTGACTCAATTCGCGGTAATGTTGACATGTCAGTATTCGAACAGTATCCGGCACCCGGAACTGACATCTGCATTATTAACTCAGGCATTCCCGACTGGGATGGAGTTCTTCTTTACGATGAATTCCATCAGGTAGTCAGGGCTGACTTTGATCTTACAGATGGCGTTTTCTACGGATACGGATATCTGCCTTGGGATGAGGATGATTTAAATGAGCATCCAGCTCCGGATGACGCAATGCCAGCAGGCAGGATTGATGGCGCGGAAAACGGATTCGTATTCAGAACATGGATTGATGACCATCAGGGGCTTGGTCCTGATAGCAATGGCAACTATCAGAGATGCGATTGCGCAATCGGATACTTCATGCCTCTTGGCGGAATCCTTGAAAGCCTTATTGTCTCTTATGTTGCCCTTAGTGATGAATTTGTAACTGAGCGCCCCAGGGGAAGCGATGTGTGGGATGAGTCTGACAATGGCGCGTACACATATCCTATTGGTTCTTTCTGGGCCGGAACAGTTATGATGGACGATACAGAGACATGGTACAACGTTGGACTCATGGGCGCGAACGCAACTCCATACTTTGACGGAGTAGATTTCATCTCTGACTGGGGTCTGTGGCGAGTTGTAGGTCCCCCATTCAACGAGATCGTAGGTATCGATGCCAGCCAGGATCCGATTTTCCCGATGCAGTATTGGGCATACAATGGTCCCGGAACCGGCGGAAGTATAGTCGCTTGGTTTGACAAGGAAATTGCCTACCTTGATGGCTATATCCCATCAGATGAAACTGCCGGGCTTCTCGATATTGAGCTTATCCCGCTGCAGAGTCCTCCGCTTGATGTTGAGGGAAAAGTCCAGTACAACGACTGGGTTGCAATCCTCCTCGACAACGGCACACTGGAAGTTTTCGACCCGTTCGTTCCTGATGGCGAACTGGTTGACGTTATCGACGCAACCGCACTCATCGGAGATGTGGCATACATGGACGTTGATGACAGCAACGCTGACATCTATGTAACACACACAGACGGCGTGGTTCCATATTGTTCAGTCTTCGTTATTGACTAATATTGACCTGAACGTATATAAAACAAGCCCTCCGATTCCGGAGGGCTTTTTTTATTTTAGTTAGCAGGTTAGTAAGTTAGCAGGTTAGTAAGTTAGCAGGTTAGTAGGTTAGTAGGTTGGCAGGTTAGCAGGTTAGTAGGTTGGTAAGTTAGTAGGTTAGTAGGTTGGTAAGTTAGCAGGTTAAAAAGCATCAGCCGGGAGCTTCGGCACCCTTGCCGGAAAGTTGGGTGCATCAGCACCCCGTCGGTATAAGTGAATCGCTTGCAAAAACCTGGTGATTTGCATTAACATTAAAATTCTGAACCTGGGAGCGCTGGTCTCTGACCGGCACCTGGACAAGGTTAAATGTAGTAATATTTCAGAATTATCCGAGCCCCGAACGTTAGTGAGGGGTAACCTCGAAGCTGTTACAAACCTTGCTTACCCCTCACTAACGTTCGGGGCTCGGTTTAAAATATCTGGTTTTACGATTTATCGCAGTTTCACAGCAGTTCAAAATAGCTTTTTCAGGGACGACTCTTTAACCCTCTCCTGTATACTAAAAAAGCCTCCCGTAAAGGGAGGCTCTATTTTTTTCCTTTCTAACCTACTAACTTACTAACTGCTAAACATCTATCGGTTCGATTAGGCCGTAGTTGCCATCCTTGCGCTTATAGACCACATTAATCTGCTCAGTTTCAGGATTGAGGAACATGTGGAAATCGTGTCCTAGAAGTTCCATCTGCAAAGCGGCTTCCTCGGGATCCATTGGTTTCATTGAGAAACGTTTGGAGCGAACGATACGCGGTTCAAGATCTTCCTCATCATCAATCGGAAGTTCGATTCCGGGAAGTCCTGGCATGCTGGTCATCATTTCATGCTCGCGACGTTTATCCTTTGAAAGATTTTTATAAAGTTTCTGCTTGTATTTCTTAATCTGCCTTTCGAGTTTGTCCACAGCGACGTCAATCGATGAATACATGCTGATGGTGGATTCCTCACCCCTGATGATGGTTCCATTCGCATGGAGGGTGATTTCCACCTTGTGGGTTTCCTCTATATTCCTGTTCTTTTCGACGATTAGGGAAACATCCGCCGCGCTCAGGTCCTCATAAAATTTTTGCAGTTTGCTTACTTTACTCTCCGTGTAACTTCTAAGTGAATCGGTTAGTTGTATGTTTTTACCACGGATATTTATATGCATTTATGCCAGCTCCTTAACGATACTGCTAATCAAATCTCATAATACGAGGGGCTCTTTTACACCATTCTACATTAAATGCACCCCCAACATCAAGAAAAAACCAAAAAAAACCACTAATTAAAATAGTTTAGACACCTCCTGGTAATTTTGGTTCAGAATTAATATATTTCCAGTAAAATAGTGGATAACACATTTTGATAATTTTTCCCCTTTCAACCTCATTATACCATGTTTATCATCGACCTGCTTTCCAGTAATATAAGCCGTTTAAGTAAATTCCCACAAGTAAAAAGGCGAAATTCGGCAGCCATGCCGACACACTGGGTGGCAACACTCCATTTTGGGTTATGTTGATCGCCAGAGTAGTCAGCAGGTAATACACAAAAACGAGAATCATGCTCAATCCCATTCCGACAGTCGAACTGCCACGCTGCGGATTCATCCCAAGCGGTGCGGCAATCAACGGAAACAAAAGGCAACTGAACGGAGTAGCTATCTTTAAGAAATACTTCGCTTCAAGTTTCAAGATTGCTTCCTTTGTCTGGTCAGCTTTTTCCTTAACTGAACTGATATATTTCCTTAGTTCTTTCAGGCTTAACTCCTCGGGGTTTCGTCCCTCCTGAAGAAGTTCCGTAGGTGTGCGGTTAAGGTCGATTGAGAGTTCATCGAAACTGCTCTTGAAAAACCTTTCGCCATCCTCGCCAAGATGAAATACTCTAACGTCCTTGAAAATCCATGTATTTTTATCCCATGTGGCGTTATGTGAAACATAGACAATAATATTCTTCGGGTTGCGGTAATCGACAAGTTTTACGCCATGAAAGTCATTTCCCTCTGAATCCTCAGCGCCAAACAACCACTGCCCATCCTGGTCGAGAAACGCAATGTTTTTCTCGCTTAATGAAATCCCGACCTCTGTCAACGCTCCCTTGATATAGTTAAATGCCGCGAGTGTGCTTCTGGGCGCATATAATTCATTCAGAAGAAATGTGAGGCAGGTTACGAAAAAAGCTGCTACAAGAATCGGGGTAATAATCCTGATAAAGTTTATTCCACTCGCGCGAAGAGCTGTTATCTCCCCTGCTCCGCTCATTCTTCCGAATGTAAGCAAAGATGCCAGAAGAATCGCCATGGGGAATGTATAGGCAAGAATCTGAGGAATGCCATACATGAAAAAAACCAGAATTGTAGATAGAGGGAGGCGATATTCGGTATAGAATTTCAGGGCGTCCTTGAGAAGCGTAAAACTTGTCATCAGGACACCGAAAGTCAATATTCCCACCAGCAGCAGCGGGATAAATTCTCTCAACATAAGTGAATCGATCTTTCTTAACGGTGCCATAGGCTTTTAAGAGGCATCCTGTTCCTCAGCAGGTAAATCATCCTCAAGCAGCGAAAACAGCGACGCGTCCGCGCTGAAACGCTCTCCGAGATAATACTTCTTCGCAATTTCGCTTTCGGCAATTTCCTGAGCGGTACCCTCCTGAAGGATTTTTCCCTTGTGCATAATATAGACATGGTCGCATACAGCCAGAATTTCACGCACTGAATGGTCTGTGATTAAAATCCCGAAACCTTTTTTCTTCAAGTCCAGAATAATCATCTGGATATCCTGAATCGCAATCGGGTCAACACCTGTAAACGGCTCATCTAGCAGAAGAAAACTTGGATTCCCCGCCAGCGCTCTCGCTATTTCAACACGTCGGCGTTCGCCGCCGGACAGTGTCGCTGCAAGAGAACGCCTCAAAGGTTCAAGTTCGAGTTCTTTCAATAACTGATCTGTACGATCTCGCCTGACTTTATATGGAACGCCAAGAGCTTCAAGAATCAGCAGTATGTTATCCTCAACGGACAATTTTCTAAAAACGGATGCCTCCTGAGCGAGATAACCAATGCCAAGCCGTGATCTTTTATAAATCGGGAGTTTGGTTATTTCCTTGTCGTCAAGATACACCTTTCCGGCGTTGGGGCGTATGAGTCCCATAATCATGTAGAAGGATGTTGTTTTCCCCGCGCCGTTGGGACCCAGCAGTCCAACTATTTTTCCCTGTGGAACCTCGAAATCAACTTCATCCACTACACGCCGTCGACGGTAGGATTTAACCAATCCGCGCGCATGGAGAACCTTCATTTCATTTTCTTTGGAATGGTCTATGAAAGCAATATCCGGCAAAGCATACCTCGTTTGTTATTTGTTTTGTTTATATTTAAAAACCGTATATATCAAGGCGTAATTCAAAACTGAATCTTAAAGCGCGCGACTGATTTTTGCAATATTAAATCGTGGCCTGTAACGAAAATCCAATATCCAGCCAATTTGTGAGCGGGCATTCTGGGGCTGTTGAAAAAGCCAAGTTTCCCCGTAACCCGGTCATGCCTTTATATGAAAATGTGAATTAAACCTGACAATCATCGCAGGCATGCCGGGGTCCCGCGTAAATAGGCACATCCCCGGAAGGCTTGCACTACAATAAAGTCCTGTTTTAGCCTTATTCCACACTATTCCTCAGGCTTAATCGAAACCTGGCCCTCATCGAGAGTTATCTCCCTGCCGTGGTTAAGATCAAGCACAACTCGCTTTCCCCTAACCTCCTGCCCTTTGTAAACAACCACTACGTCACTTGATGATGAAATCGATTGAAGAATCAATTTGCCCTCATCTCTGCTATAGATAACCTTGTCCGCTTTACCGTTCATATCCGGGTCATTAAATTCAACATTCCCCTCACATACGACTTTTATGATTTCTTCTTCATCGTAATCAAGTATCGCTTCCGAGCACGAGATTATTGTTGTTTCCAGAACGAATCTCACATCACCGGATGCCATAACGTTTCGAGATTTCCCATCGATCGCCATTCGAGCGCAGTCGATTGTGTATGTAACAATTTCATCCGTGGATTCGCTGTCGACAATCAGCGGGATTCGCTTTGTTTTAGCCTCATGATGCACGAGCTCATCTGCGGAGAATTTTTCGTCCGTGCGTTCATAGGTCAGGCGCGACGATTTAAGAAGCATATCGTCTCCAGTCAGGGAGACTTTGCCGGTGAGTTTAACGATATCGGATTTGAAATTAAAATCAGCGTTTGCGCAGGATGCTGAATAGCCGTTCTCATCGCTGTATTTGACATTGCCGTTTACAGTGAGATAAAGCGGAGTTCTGTTTTCGCTTTCCGCATCACGTTCGAGTTCAAGGACACCGGAATCGCCTTTTATTGAATGGCCTTCGTGGCTGAAATCGATTGGCCCATCCAGATTGACAGTTTCATTCAATCCATCAATTGTGATTTCAACATCACCAGCAGTAAGGCGTGTTTGAATCTCTCGTGTAACGAGAGCGAAAATGGCGGATGCTGTCGCTATGATTACAAGCGCAATCAGTAATGTTACCCACGAGAATTTCCGCATTTGAGATTTCACGCTTCCCTATTCTCCTAAAAAGCTTTGACCGAAGTTGATGTTCTTCAGTTCGAAATAATCCGCTATTGTCTGCGCAAGATCACTGAAAGAATCACGCCTTCCAAGATTATTCCCTTTGAATATTTTCGGCGCGTACGCCAGAATCGGAACATGCTCGCGCGAATGGTCTGTTGATGCTGTTGTCGGGTCGCATCCGTGGTCGGCGGTGATGAAAAACGGAACATCATCGCCGATAAGGCCAAGCAAATCAACAAGCCATGAATCGACTGCTCGCAAGCCGTCATAGAACGCCTTGGGGTCGTTGCGATGTCCCCACATCATGTCAAAATCGATTAGGTTTACAAACAGCAGTCCGTTGAATCCTGCATTGAACCTGTCAGTGGTTCGTTTCATGCCGTCCGCGTTTCCTGCTGTATGAATTTTTTCCGTAATCCCCCTGCCTGTGAAAATGTAATCTATTTTCCCAATTGTAATTACATCCCTGCCATCCTCTTTAAGCGCATCGAGAAGAGTTTCCGACGGAGGGGGGATGCCGTAATCCTTGCGCTCATAAGTACGTTGAAAATTTCCCAACTCACCAATAAAGGGTCGAGCTATCACTCTTAGAACCTGATGTTCTCCTGTCAGTATCTCACGGGCTGTTTCGCATATTGAGTATAGTTCCTCAAGCGGGATTATATCCTTGTGGGCGGCAATCTGGAAAACGGAATCGGCGGATGTGTAGATGATTGGATTTCCGGTTTCGAGATGCTCCCTGCCTAGTTCCTCGATTATCGCCGTACCGCTCGCTGTCGAATTCCCAAGAACTTTTTTTCCAATCGCTTTTTCAAACGGTTCGATAATTTCAGGCGGGAAACCATTGGGATATAAGGGCGCGATGATATCTGAAACAACGCCCATCAGTTCCCAGTGCCCTGTGGTTGAATCCTTGCCTCTCGATTTAGGCGCCATCTTGCCGTACGATGCAATCGGTTCGATATCGCTGTTCATGCCATCGATTGGCCTTATTTTACCCAAGCCGAGTTTTTCCAAATTCGGTAGATTAAACCCGCCCACAAAGCGCGCGACGTTTCCAAGAGTGTCGCTGCCGGAATCGCCGTATTTGTCGGCGTCGGGCATTTCACCGATTCCAACGCCATCAAGAACAAGAACAATCGTCTGTTTTTTGTTTTCGTGCATCGGCATATTTTAACATATCAGGCAGGTTTCAGAAAATATCGTGGCGCTGGCGTCCCGGGGCCTGTTGAAAAACCTCCTTTGGGTGCAAACCGTAGGGGCAACCCCCCGTGGTTGCCC
>CBDURE010000034.1:0-27162 GCA_965369605.1 uncultured bacterium | reverse complement strand
ATGCGGAACTTCGCAACATGTCACCCATAAAGCCGAGACGGCTTTATGGGCGGCACCCGACGTTTAAAATCATATTGGCACCTTTCCCGACAGGCTCGAAAGCGGGAATGACGTTTTTTCTTGTTGTTTGGAGGTTCTTAAGCAGACTCCAAGCAACGCCCCACACATATTAATTTATCAGAGACGATTAATTATTTCATTTTGAGCAAGCCTGTCTTCAATATGCAGTTTTACTGCATCCTTAAGGTTTTCGATTGCTTCCTCAAATGTATTTCCCTGAGTATAACAACCCTGTAATTGAGGGCAATATGCAAAGTATCCATCCTCGTCTTTTTCAATCACAACTGCCAATCGGTAGTTCTTCATGGTTTCATCTCATTTAACAGTTGGTCAAGCCTGATAAGTAATATGTCAGACTATACTAAATATATTATAAGGGCTTTGCAAATATATTCATAGCCTGAAACCCCTCTAAAACTCTATTCGCTTCCACACGCCCTGGCGGAATCTGAGGATAATCAACACGCACTGAACCGCCATCGCGATATTTATCGCCCACCAGATTCCGATGTAATCCATCGGTGTATAGAGCGCTAACAGATATGAGAGGGGAACTCGAATCAGGAAATATGACAGAAGATTTATAGCAAGCGGAATAATGGCATCCCCGGCGGCTCTCAAAGCGCCCATAATCGGTAGCGCGCACAGTAATACTTCCGGAATCGCGCATGTAATCAGGTATGTCGCTGCGGGATAAATCACAGCCGGGTCATTTGTGAATATCTTCACAAGCGGAATCGGGAAAAATATAAAAATCGCACTCCATGGAACCAGATAATACAATGCCAGCCTTGCGCCCTCCCACGCGCACGACTGGGCGCGGCCTATTTTTTTTGCACCCAGATTTTGCCCAACCATCGACATCGTACCATTCGTCAACCCCAAAACAGGCATAAACGCGAACGCCTCAGCCTGTATTCCAACGGTCAGCGCAGCCATCGCGTTCATGCCGATTGAGGTTCGCGCAGCGACATCGAATATCATTATCATCGCGACATTGCGCCCAATTCCCTGAATCGCCGATGGCAGCCCGATTACATTCAAAGGCCGTATGAATTCCCATGACGGTATAAGTGAATAAAAATTCAAATGCACCTTATATTTCTTGCGCTGAAGAATGAATACCAGAATAGTAACGCCTATCAGGCGGGAAATAACAGTCGCAAGCGCGGCTCCTTTAACACCAAGCCCTAATCCGGCTATTGGAAACACGTCAACATATTGGTCGCCAAATATCAGAAAGTAATTAAGAATGATATTCAGAATATTCGCCCCGCCCATGACATAGAACTGGATTTTAGTGCGCCCCATGCCCTGGAATATGCCATTAAGGATGAAATTCCACGGGACAACTATAAGAAAAGCGGCATAAACTGTGATGTACTCTGTCGTGAGTTTTCGAACGTTATCATCAAGTGAGAATACTGAAAGGATGCTGTTCATCGTAAGAAATGTGAGAATTGACACAACGCAGCCAATATATGATGCAAATAAAAGGGCATGAAAAGCGGCTTTCTTCGCGCGCTCAGGATCTTTTGCCCCAATGTATCGAGCGACAAGCGCGTTGGTTGCCTGGCTGTAGCCCATGAAAAGCGAGAAAAGAACCATTATCGCCGTTCTGGCAAATCCGGTCGCAGCGAGAGCATCCCCGCCAAGCCGTCCCACCATCGCGATATCCACGACACCTAGCAGAAGATGCAGCATCATGCCGAATATCACAGGCCAGGACACAGCCCACAGTTTGCGAGTAATATTTCCCGTGGTTAAATCTATTTCTCCTCCCGAGAAGTGGAATTATCGAATTATAGAATCATAACGTGAATTTTGAAACGACAAACGGGGAAAATCATTGGTTTAATTGGAATGTCAATCGCACCGATATACTCATTTTACTGATGCCTAATACTGCGGGAATCGGTTCAAACGGCGCTGCTGAATTGACAGCATCGATTGCAGCATCATTGAAACTCGAAAAGGAGGCGCTCTCCAAAATAAGAACATCGCTGACTGAGCCATCCGAATGAAGAGTAAATTCAACCACCACCGACCCCTCTTTGCCTTTGCTCCTTGCAATAAGCGGATACTTTTTCGCATTATCGATTTTTTGCAGTATCGACTGCTGGTAGTCTGCTTTTACAGAATCAGTATCAATTATATCTGCTTGTAAATGGGTTTGTTCGATATTTTCATCCGGTTCGTCATCGGAGGCTTCATCAACAGCGGAATCTATTTGAAAACCCATCGCCGCTTCATGTGAATTGTCCTCATCCTTTGGTTGAATTTGATTATCCGCAATTTCATCCAGCACAGGTTTTTGCTCTGGCGATTTAACTTTGCTTTCGTTTTTTATTTGTTCATTCTCTTTCAGTTTCGGCTCTGATGATTCCTTTTCGATTTTCTCAACCTGCTCAGCGGGTTTTAATTTAATCATCACAGATTTCGAATCATCATTGGAACTTTCCGGCAGGGCAAGCGATGTTATCACCACTACATGCAGAACAATACTGATTGCAAGCGCGATGATTTTAGTCATCCTCTATCACCGCCTTTGTTTCGATGGCTATGTTCTCAATATGCAATCGACGCGCAATATCGAGAATCTCGATTACTCTCTGCACCTCGACCGATTTATCAGACCTGATTCGCAGAAGTTCAATGCCATCATTTGTATTTATTGCGGCAAGCGATAATTCAAGCTGCTCGAGATTAACCATGTCACGGTTTAGATAGATATCCCCGCTTTCAGAAAGTGAGATGATCGTCCCGTGTTTATCCAGTGCTGTTGATGTGTCGCTTTGGGGAATATCAACCGTTATCGCCGGATTCATGAATCGTGTTATCAGCATGAAGAAAATAAGCAGCAGGAATACAATATCAATCAAAGGCGCGATTGCGATATCAAGCCCTATTCCGTGGTTGTTCCTTCGATTTGATATCCTGCTGTTGAAACGCATTATTGTTTTTTCGCTTCTTTATTTTCGATATTTGATTTTATCTGATAGATAATTCCCAGCAGCCATCGCTCATATCTTGCTGCCTGCGACTGGAAAATCGTGTATGCGATTCCAGCCGGCACCGCGACAATCAATCCTGCGGCTGTTGTTAAAAGCGCCTCCCAGATTCCACCAGCAAGGTCGGAGGGCGTAACCATTTCACCAAGCGTTTCAATCTGGACAAACGCCGCAATCATTCCGACCACTGTTCCCAGAAGCCCAAGTAGCGGTGATGACTGCGCGACAACCGCGAGTCCGCTGAGGAATCGCGCGGCGTTCGCGACCTCTTTTTCCACCTGAATTTCAATCTGTTCATCATAGAACCTGCCGGATTTAATGGATGCGGCAATCTGCATGAAAAACGTATCCGATTCACAATCAGGATTATCACCGTTCAGAAGCGTTTGCATCATCGCGCGTCGTTTTGGCAGTTCAATCAGAAAGAATACAGTTCTCTCGATTACGATGAACAAACCGAAAATCGACAGTGCAATTATCGGGTAAATGAATATGCCGCTTTTTAAAATAAGTTCCATGAATCATCTCAACTAATGAAATTGGTTTGTCATTATACATTGATACAGTTGCGAAAAGAAATAAGCATTGATAACTAAGATATGGAAACGCTCTCCTGGGAGCGCCGGATGCAATCCAGCGCTCCCGGATAAAAAAACCGGGCGATCAGCCCGGTTGTGTGATTTCATCTTTCGGTTTTATTTAAGGAACATTATTAAGAATTGCAAACCAGCTTTCATTATTGCCGAAATTCATCTGTGTGGCATCCTCGTAATCAGCATTAAATGTGTGAACTTCAATTCGCATCCTCTCATCAGGATCGATGTAATATATCGTTCCACCGAGTTCGATTGAATCAAGGTTATCGTTGAATGTGAAAATAATCTGATTGCCAAGCGGGTTGACAGTGATACTGCCGAGGGTGTCGATATTGGTTTCATTCACGAAAAGCGTAACACCACGATCAATATTCACCAGTCGAATATCCAGGTCACGGATTGTGCTGTTAAAATCTGTCGCAACAATATTTCCAATCAACTGGAACGTGATTGTATTCTCGATAGTCAGATTCAGGGCAGTGCTTACACGAGGTTCAACCAGAGTGTCGCCGATAAATATCTCGGTGAAATTATCAATGTTCAACTCAGGATTTACAGGATCTCCTCCACCACCGCATCCTGCCAGACATAAGACAAACAAGCATGAAATAATAACCAGTAAACGCATTTTTATGCTCCTTAATAACTTTTGATCAGATAAAAAACATCTCACTGGAATTATCGTCTGTTGGGATGAATTATTTACGTTTCTCATCGCGAATCACGTGTGCTCGAATATTTCCCTCAATTTTAATCCCGAACGGTTCACCCCTGACTGTACCCTCGACCTCAAGCAGGTTGATTTTGAAACCCGGTGGATTTCGCCTGACAAGTTTGGTTGTGATAGCGGAAAGTAACAGTTCCTGCACTTTCTCCTTCGTAACATCCTCGCCCATCATGACCGAGTCATCGATTTTACCAAGCATGACCATCGCATTCTGGAGATCATTTTCAGTTATTTCAATATCGAACAGGTTCATTATTCACTCCCTATGTGATTGATAGTGATTCAGAAAAGCGTAATTAAATCAGAGAGGAGAGTCGATTGCAATGGGTTATCATTCCGCATACAGGGCGATGTTCAACCGTTCCCACCGTACAGCGGTTTCTCCCCTGTTCACTATTGTGATTTGATTAGTATTCTCGTCTTCAACCAGATATTTTACCTTGTCCATTACCGGAATCGCTAGGCTTTCCCAGCCTGTATCCTGTGTCCACGCCCTTGACATTTTCCCAAGGTAATGCGGATTATCCTCCGTTAGCTCCACATCTGAACCATCTGGAAGATTTATAAAGAATTCAAGATTAATTTGCCCTGACTCAACACCGCCTGGAATCCTGATTCCGTTCATTCTGAGGATGGCATTTTCAAGTTTTTCAGTCTCGTAGTTCTCCTCACCTAATGTCATTGGCGCTGCCTGTTCGATTGTCGTTGTGAGCTCATCCGCGTTCATTCGTCCTTTTGCAAAATGAATATGATAAATGCTTTCGCGCTGCTCTCCTCTAAGGCTGATTTGCAGAAGGTCCTCCGCGCGCTGCGGATTATCCTCAGCGCCCAGAATCACCATCATTTTGGTTAAAGCCGCCTCGGATGTCATATCCATTCCGGTAATTACTCCCTGCGACAACAGTTTTTCGCTGGTTTCATACAATCCGAGTTCGACCTCACCGGACACACACTGGGTTACATCAAGAATAATCAAGCCGTCCTGAACAGCTTTGTAGATTGTTTCAAGAAATTCGATATGCGTTGGAGTATTGCCTGAGCCATAAGTTTTGAGAACAACGCCTTTTAATCCCTCAATTGAGAGAATGCTTCTTAACAAATCAGCGCTCATACCCGGGAATATCTCAATTGAAATAACACGCTGCTCAAGATTATCTTTAACCTTTAACTCATCCTGTGACGCGCTTTTTAGAAGGTCGCGCGCTATTCTTATCCGCTGGCCAGCAACGCCGAGAGGCGGGTAATTCGGGGAATGGAACGCCTTGAATCCGCTGGCATCCGTTTTCTTCACCCTGCATCCGCGATAAATCTCGTTCTGGAAAAACACGCAGACTTCGGGAATTACAGTTCGCCCCAGAAGTTTCGCCGCTGCTATTTCTATCGCCGATGTTATATTCTGCGTGGCATCCGTTCGTGTCCTGAAAATCGGGCGTTGCGAACCGGTAATTACCACCGGCTTTGACAGATTCTTCAGCATAAAGCTAATCGCGGATGCTGTATATGCGAGAATGTCGGTGCCGTGAAGAACAACGAAGCTGTCGAAATAATCGTAGTTGCTGTCGATTATACGCGCAACCTCAACCCAGTCATCGACAAGCAGATTGGATGAATCGACCGGATTCTGAAATGAGTATGTTCCCAGTTTCACCCACTTGTTTTCGATTCGGATTTCACATGTGTCATGGTTGTAATCGGGAAGCATTTTCATTACTTCCTCAAGCGGCGCCGGGACAAGCGGACTGCTCGAATCTTTACGGTCTTTCGGCATACTTCCGATAGTTCCACCCGTGTAGATTATCAGTACGTTTCTTTTTTCCTGTTTATTCATATCATGGAAATTATAGACATGTAAATCAAGTAATCAATCATGGATTTTACTAATTCACGTTATAATTAGTCGGGAGTTAAATGGGAAAAACCAAATGGCAAAACGTCGTATCATAGTAATCGGTGGTGGGGCATCAGGACTTGTTGCCGCTGGAATCGCATCGCAAAATGGCGCGGATGTTGTAATCCTTGAAAAAATGCAACGATGCGCGAGGAAACTGCGCATCACGGGCAAAGGTCGATGCAACCTCACCAACATCGCTGAAATCCCTGATCATATCAGCCGTTTCGGCAAGAACGGACGTTTTCTCCACAAGGCATATTCCAAATTCTTCTCATCCGAACTGATTGCACTAATGGATGAAATCGGCATCAAGACTATAACCGAACGAGGCGGGCGAGTATTTCCCAAAAGCGAAAAGGCGCAGGATATTGTCGATGCGCTGGTTAAATGGTGCAGGAAATCAGGTGTGGAGATTCATACGGATTCACCTGTTAAAAATCTTGTTTTCGATGAAGATAAAATAATCGGTGTTAAAGTCTCGGGTGGGAAAACCCTCAACGCCGATTGCGTGATTCTGGCTACCGGCGGGAAATCATATCCGTTAACCGGATCAACTGGTGACGGCTATAAACTCGCTGAATCCGCCGGACACACAATCACGCAAATCCTGCCTTCTTTAGTGCCGTTGGATACATCCGGCGATGTCGCGCGACGGCTTGAGGGCTTAAGCCTTCGTAACGTACGAGTAACTCTTTTTGCTGACGGGAAAAAGCAATCCGATGAATTTGGCGATATGATGTTCACAGACACCGGAGTCACAGGCCCCATCATTCTCAAATTGTCTCGCCATGCTGTTCGCTTGTTAAACCGAAATCTTAAACTTGAAATATCATTAGACCTCAAACCCGCGCTTGACATGAAGAAACTGGATGCCAGATTAGTTCGCGAGATTCAAGCGCATCCCAAACGGCAGTATAAATCATTGCTTCCCAAACTCCTGCCCCCGAAAATAATTCCAATCTGCATTGAACAAACCAAAATCTCCGAGGATAAACCATCGCACCAAATAAAATCCGATGAAAGAAAGAAACTACGAAACTGGTTGAAGAATATCCGCATGAACGTGATAGGACATCGCGGATTCGATGAAGCGATAATAACATCCGGCGGCGTGAATCTAAAGGAAATCGACCCCGCGACAATGCAATCGAAACTGGTTAAAGGACTATACATAGTCGGCGAACTACTCGATTTGGATGGTGATACCGGTGGATATAATCTACAGGCTGCCTTTTCTACGGGGTGGGTAGCGGGTTCTCTAAAATAGGGACAGTTACCTATTTTATGTCGCCGATAAACACGGGCATCTGAAATTCCCTTAACCATGCGGGTTATAAAACAGGTAACTGTCCCTATTTTATTTTTTCCTCGTACTAATCGCATAAAGGCAGGGCATGAAGAAAAGCGCGACGAATGCCTCCATAATTAGTCCGCCGATAGCTCCGACAGCCATGGGTTGCAGCATGTCAGCGCCTTCGCCCAGATTTAGCGCAAGCGGAGTGAAGCCAATTATCGTGGTTATTGTAGTCATCAGCCGAGGGCGCAGACGAATCTTCGCTGCCTGATGAACCGCATTGTGGATACTCAAACCTTGCTTTTGGTGAAGTTCTTCCGCGAAAGTCAGCAGCAGGACGCCGTCGTTTATAGTAAGTGCGGCGACCACCAGCACGCCGATTATCACTGTCGCTGCGAACGCAAGTCCGGACAGATACAATGCGAATACCAAACCGGCAAGACAGAACGGAGCGCTGCCAAGAATAAGGGTCGGAAGTTTAACACTGTTGAACTGAACGGTTAGAACTATAAACGCGAAGAATAACGCCAACCCCAGCATCGCCATTACACCCTGCGTCATATCTGCCATCAACTCAGCCTGTCCGCCCAGGTTGAACTCGTAGCCCGGTGGACGGTCAATTTTGTTCAGCGCGGTTTGCAGTTTTGTCGAGGCGGTTGCGATATCGACACCGGATGTATTCGCCTGCACGGTTACTTGTTTGATTTGGTTTTTACGGATGATTTCAAGTGGCCCAACAGATTCAATTACACTTGCAACGTCGCGTACTCGAATCGCCTTTCCCTGCGCCTGTGTCAGGACGATGTCTTCCACATTTTGGCGGGAGACTATTTGGTTCTGTGGAATCAGGACGCGGATATCGTAGTACTCGCCGGACATGCGGTATCTGCTGACCACCGCGCCGGTGATTAGTGATCGTAATGTCCCGGAAATATCCGCAACAGAGATGTCCAGTTCAGCTGCTTTTGTCCTGTCAACTTTCACCTGGTATTCGGGTTTTGATATGTCCATTGAAACAGCTACATTTTGGAACATCTGCAGCTCGCCCATCGTACCGACAGTTCGTTTGGCAATCATGGACAACGCATCCATGTCCTGTCCCTGGATTTCCACTATGATGTCGGCTGAACGGAGTTTCTTAATTCCCTTGATAGGCATCTGGCTGACCATGATCTTGCCATCGGGGATCTGCACCTTGCCGACGATTGGACGCAGCTGAGCAACAAAATCAGATGTGCTGATGTTTCGCCGTGCTTTTGGTACGAGTTGGATATCTATCTGACCCTCATTTGCGATTTCGTAGATATTGAGTCCGCGTACCTGTCCGCCAGCCAGTGAAAAGGAACTGTCGATAATTGGATCATCTTTTATTTGTTTCTCAACCTGTTGGAGCACACGATCAGTTTCGAGCAAAGATGTGCCTGCCGGCAGTTTGACTTTTATCATGATTCGCCCATCATCCACCAATGGCAGGAATTCTCCGCCGACTCGCCCAAGCAGCAACATTGACAGTCCGAGCACAACGGCGAACAAAATTATCACTTTCCACCGAGCGCTGAGTGCTCGTTCCAACAGCCTGCCGTATCCATCAGTAAACCGCTCGAAGAAGAGTTCGAATCGCGTGTTTTTGTTTTGCGGTTTGATAGGTCCCAGGAAAAGTGTTGCAAGCATTGGAGTTATCGCAACACCTACAAGAAGACTGACCACAACGATTCCGGCAAGCATGAGAATCAGCTCACGGAAAAGTAAACTGGTTAAGCCGGGCACCAGCAGAAACGGAAGGAACAATGCGAGAAAGGAAGCAGTTGCGGCGATAATAGCTGGTCCGACATCGGAAACGCCATCGACCGCCAGTTTCTGTAGTGTCTGGTCTGGATGTTTTTTCCGTAATCGCGTGATGTTCTCTATCACCACGACGGAGTTATCCAAAACTATGCCGATAGCGACTACCAGCCCTCCAAGCGAGAAAATGTTCAGCGAGAATCCGGCAACTTTCATCATTGCGAAATTCACGATTAACGTTAGCGGTAATGCCACAACCATAACCGCGACCTGTCGGAAACTGCCAAGGAACAGGTAAACCACGATGATAAGCAGGATTATCGCCTGAATTAGTGAGTTGCGAACACCAGCCAATGCTCCGTCAACGTAATCAGCCTGGTTTTCCACAAAACCCATTTTAAGGCCAACGGGGAAAGACGGCTTAAGTTCCGCGAGTTTGCTTTCAACCGCTCTGGCTACCTCTACCGTATTTGCCCTGGCTTCTTTAAGAACTGAGAGTTTGACGCACGATTGGCCGTTAACGCGTGTGACGATGCGCATGTCTTCGTGCGAATCGACAACCTTGGCGATGTCTCGAAGGTAAAGCTTTTCGGCTCCGCGACGGGTAATAACTACAGAGCGAATTTGTTCCAAATCTTCAAATTCACCGACAGTTCGGGCTATGATTTCCCGCTTGTCCACTGTGACTCGACCGCCTGTCTGCTCAATGTTTTCTTCTGCCAGTCGCTGCATAACCATTTGGAGTGGCAAATTATGCTTTTCCATTGCGAGGGGATCGAGTTCAATGCGAATCTCCCGATTTAGTCCGCCGATGATCTCCGTACCCGCTACGCCTTTCACGCTAAGGATGCGATCCTGCAACCAGTTATCCGCCCATTCGCGCAGTTCAACAGGTCCCATGCGGTCGGAATTAACAGTCAACTGCATGACAGGCAGTTGCGAAGGGTCTGATTTAAAAACAAAGGGTGGATTAATATCCTCGGGAAGGTTTTGCTCAGCGCGTGTCAAAGCGGCAAGAACATCCTGGAATGCCACGTCCACATCCGTGCCGTACTCGAAATTTACATCCATCGAATACAATCCTTCACGACAGGTGGACTCCAGAGAATCCAGACGATCAACCGTGGCTATAATGCGTTCAAGCGGGTCGGCGATGTCTTTAATAAGTTCCCCCGGAGTTGCGCCTGACCATCGAATTTGAATTTTTATTAGAGGGTATGTGACATCGGGAAGATAATTTACAGGCATTTGTATCAAACCAAATATCCCAAGAACAACCAGAGCCAATGTAATGGCTGCCGTGGCTAACCGACGTTTGACAGTATATTCTGTAATTCTCATTTGCCAGCTACCTCATCTGCAGACGATTGAGAGTCGGCAGGTTTCGATGATTTCTCCTTCGGAATGGAATTGTCCTTACTCTCATCCTTGCCAATGATTTTTATAGCTTGGCCATCACGCAGTTTTGCATGGCCAGATACAATAACCTGATCACCCAGCTCAATACCGCTGATTATCTGCACATCATTCTCATGACGGATACCGAGTTTCACTTCACGCTGGTGAGCTTTTCCCTCCTCAACGACGAAGACAACGCTCATGCCTTTTGGATTGGTTAATACCGCATTGGCGGGCAGCAGGAGGGCATTCTCTGCTTTCTGAAGTTCGAGTGTCAACCGAGTGAACATGTTCGGCAGAAGTTCGGCTGATTCAGTAAGGCGGGCTTCGATAGTCCGTGTCCGCATAACCTCATCAAGCTGTGGATAAACGAGTTCCACTTCAGCTGTAAACACTTTGCCCGGTATGGCATCGAATGATGCCTTCAGTTTAAGCCCCGGCTTCACAGCGGCGACATAGGCTTCGGGGATGGCAAATCGCAGCACCAGCGATTCGGGAGCATACATCTCAATAAGAGGAGCCTTGGCGGATGCCAGGTCTCCATAACGGACATGCACTTTCGTGATAATCCCATCGAACGGAGCGGTAATGACACATTCTGCCAGATGGCTTTTTGCCAATTCCAATTTGGCGGATGCTTCTTTCACCATGCTTGACTGTATTTCAATCTCTGGCAACGTGGGACCAACTTTGAGAATCATTAGCGTTTCACGGGCTGCAGAAAGTTCCGCCTCAGCAACCACCATACGTTCGCGAGCCTGGTCAACACTCTGCTGAGATGTGAATTTTCTTGCTAATAGTTCCGTTTCACGCTCATGGTTCTTACGTGCTTCCTCAAGCGTTGCCTCCCATCGGTGGACATTTGCTTCGGCCCTGTCGATTTCCTCGGGTCGCGCTCCAGCCTCCAGGTCAGCGAGTTTTGCCTGAGCGACCGCCAAAGAGGCTTCGCTCATCTGAACGTCGGCTCGATAGATTGCTCGATCAATCTCCACGAGTTTCTCGCCGGCTTGCACAATGTCCCCTTCCCGACGTGGGCAGTTCGTGATTGGGCCTTCCTTGGTAGCAGCAATTACAGCGGATTCAGTTGCTACGACCTCACCGCTCAGTTCCAGTGTGTTAGAAATGTCGCCGTAACTCACTTTCTGCACCTCGACCGGCAGCGGCTTGGGTTGTTTTGCCTCGCTGTCCGACGGTTGAGACAATCTGCTGGACATGCCATACCAAATCGCAATCGCTGCAACAACAACCACAATCAATATAAGCAGATTTCGTTTGTTTTGAGGATTCATGATCACCCACTTTAGATTTTTCAGGTTGAGAGTTAGCAATCAACCATCAATCAAACTCAGGCAGTTTTATTAATACAAACCAGCTATCGCTTACCTGAATCATACAATCTCTTTTGCATAAAATCCATAGAAAAAATAGGGACAGTTACCTGTTTTATGTCGCCGATAAACACGGGCAATTGAAATTGCCTTAACCATGCGGGTTATAAAACAGGTAACTGTCCCTATTTTCTATGCTATAATGTCCAACATGCCACGAATACCAAGAATTGTCATACCAGATGTACCTCACCACATTACACAACGAGGCAATTATCGGCAGAGAGTTTTTTACTCCAATGACGATTACCTATCATATCTCGTATATCTAAAGCACTATTCAGAAAAATATTCCCTTAAGATTCTAGGATATTGCCTGATGCCAAATCATGTGCATCTTATTGCAGTGCCATCAGAGAAGTATTCAATGGCGAGGACAGTAGGACTCTCTCATATGCGATACTCCCAGTCGATTAACTGGAAACGAAATAATCCTGGACACCTCTGGCAATCCAGGTTCTTTTCCTGCCCTCTCGACGATGCGCATCTTGTAGTCGCTATGAGATATGTTGAAATGAATCCTGTTAAAGCTAAGTTGTGCAAAGATCCGTGGATGTACAGATGGTCAAGTTCGGCTGTGCATACTGGTCGTATTCAACGCAATAAAATAATCGATTCGGAATATTGGCTGCAGTATTTTTCCTGTGATGATTGGCGTGTGTTTCTGACTGATGATGTAGAACCAGGAGTCGAGGCATCAATACGAAAGCACCTGAAGACAGGACGTCCGCTTGGTGACAATGATTTTGTGAGTATGGTCGAGAGGAGGTTGGGGCGTAGTTTTGAAAAGGGTAAGAAGGGTCGTCCGGCAAAAAGAAAATAGGGACAGTTACCTGTTTTATGTCGCCGATAAACACGGGCAATTGAAATTGCCTTAACCATGCGGGTTATAAAACAGGTAACTGTCCCTATTTTCTATAACTTCACCTCAAGCAGATGTAATCGAAAAAAGCAGTGGCATAAGTATATCATATAATAGCGGTTGAAAAATGAGGATAGTTATCTGTTTTATGTTGCTGATAAACACAGGCAACTGAATTTGGCTTAACCATACAGGTTATAAACCAGGTAACTGTCTCTATTTTTATATCTCCTCGACCATTGAATACTCGAAGCGTTTGAAGATTGCATAACAAATTGCGAATATTATTATCGCTATTGGAACAAGCGCGAATGCTATTAGCGTAAGGTTGCCTATTTCCGCACTGCCTAAGAAACTGTATCTGTATGCGGGTATTAGCCATGCGAACGGGTTAATAAAATAGATTGTTAGCATAGTGGGATTATTTTCAAGTGCGGATGATATTCTTGTTAGTGAATATATTACAGGTGATGCGAAGAACAGGACTGTTAGAATCCAGTTGAGAATTTGCTCCGTGTCGCGATAGAAAACATCGAGGAGGGATACAAGGCACGATATCGCGACAGTAAGAAACAACTGCGCAATAAGAAGCGGAATTAGGAGTCCTATTGTGATATTCGGCTGGTAGCGAAGTATTACCATTAGAATAAATACTAATCCCACGCCTATTAATAGATTTATAAATTCGCTGAGTGTTGTCGCTATTGGCAGGATTTCGCGGGGGAAATATGCTTTCTTTATTAATTCGGCATTTAAGATGAAAAGCGGAGCGCTTTTACCGACTGTTGAGCTGAACGCCATCCACGGCCACATCCCCGCGATGAGGAATAAGCCGTAGTTTGGGATATCCTTGCGAAAATCAGGCGCGAGAAGCGTGAAGATGACGTAATACAATCCGAGCATGAACGCGGGATGGAGGAACGACCAGAGGAATCCGAGCGCGGAGCCTTTGTATTTGACCTTCAAATCGCGAACGACCATAACAGCAATCAGTTCGCGATATTTGAAAAGGCTTGTTAGATGAGCGAACATCGCGATTTACCTTTTTGGTTCCACGCCGACAGTTTCATCGAAGCCGGGATATTTAATAATCTGTTTAACAGCGATATCCTTGAAAAAATTCCTGATATTAAGCATTCGGTTTATCTCGGATGCAATCGCCTCCGCTGAATGGAAAGCAATTCGAATGTTACCGCCATTAACCCCGCTCGATTTTATAAGCCGCGCGTTCACATGTTGAGCGACAAACTCGGATTCTGTTACGGATTTTAAGCTATCTGCATCGCTCTTGAACGGATCGTTTGCGTTTTTAGGCAGGACAAGTTCGACATACGCAGGCTCAGTGTCCGGAACCGCGATTTCATCAAGCAATCCAAGAAGTTCTTTCTGCACGTCATCCCGATTCACTTTATCTCCCGATGACGATACGATTCGTTCAACCGGATATTTTCCGCGCACCGTGATTCTGGTTTTCAAACCGTACGCATCATCGATATCAGGGGGCATGACATCGACACGAACCACATGCGGAGCATGAGGCGGATATTTAGTGTCCTTGCATATAAAATTAACACCGACCGGCAGATTACGCGAAGACTCATTTTCCCAGCCAATGAAAAGTTTGAAATCGAGGTGTGAATTCGAATAGTACCCAAGCGGCTTGAATCTGCACTCACCGCCTTTTGATTCCTCAAATCCGAGCAGTCCGGGTGATTCATCGACAAACATCCAGTCAACCGGATGAGCATCCCTTTCATCAATAAAAATCTCATTTACAATGCCGGCGTTTGATTTAATCATGTCGATTTTCTTCCCGCCGACAATTGTCGCATTTTCGTTTGAGCGGAGTTTATCAAGCATGGCGTTCTTGAAAGCTAACCAGCCTTGTCTGGGTCGGGTTAGTCCGTGGCGACGTCGCATGACAAGTTCAATTCCGCTTAATGTGTCGATGCTGTCCATGCCAAGCCCAAGCTGGTCGTTGCACATGAGAGTGTAGAGATTCACCATCTCCTCTGGCAGATTGAACTTTGAGATAAATCTCGTGAAACTTGTTTTTGATGCTTTCGCGACTGCCGCATAAATCCACGGAAACAGCTGTGGAATTATATGCAAAGAGGTGGCTTTTTTATATGGCGGATTGAGTCCGGTTTTTATTTCTATCTCATGGACAATATCATGCAGATATGAACCCTCGTTGTGAAAACGCAGGATTGAATTGCGGTGATTGGGGAATCTTTTTGACAACTGGCGCAGGAATTCATCATCACTGCCCGGCTCATCGAGAGCGAATCCCGAACCAAGCAATCGGAAAGGATACTGCAGAAGTTCAAAATCATTGATGAACCCATACAAATCGCCTGGAGTTTCGCGCATCGAATAGAAAGACAAATCGCAACCGCTGGCAAGGTCACATTCAAACGCGCCTTTCGGAGTTTCATGCACCTCAATTGGCGCGATATCAGGCCTGACAAGCAATACAGAAAATTCCTCACCCGCGAGTTCGTTCGCCATGTGAATCGCGGCGAGGCTGTCGCCGATTACAACACAATCATGTTTTTTCATGGTATTAATATATCATATTTTGCCCTGGTGAGGGGATGCTGAGTTACGGTTTTCCCCGGCAAAGGGATGCCGGGTTACATCTACACCGGCAAGGGGATGCCGGGTTGCAGGATAAGTGTTTTTCAAAGCCTTATTAAGAAATGAACTTATCCAAAAGACCCAGCGCGATTTTTTCAAGACGCTCTCGCTGGTCGAGTTTTTCAAGCCAACGGTTCGGGATGCCGGATATTCCATACTGTCCGCCGAATAAAGCGCCGACAACCACCCCATTTGTGTCCGTATCGCCGCCAAGATTAACGACAGTAATCAGCGCATCCTCGAAATCGCTGCAGTTTGCGTACGCCCACATCGCGATTTTCAGCGTGTCGAGAACATAACCGGATACTGACAGCGCATCCTGATCAGTGGATGCCGCCGATTCAACAGTGCTGATAACATCCTGCTCAGTGAAAGTTGTAAGGTAATCACTCAGATCACGATGGATATCCTTAATGATATCGCTAAGAAAGTGATTAAAAAACACACATGATTCGGTTGAGCGCGGATCGAAATGAGTAATTTCGCCGACTGCGCGCGATTCGCTTATGATTTTATCCTTGTCATTCAGGCGTGCCAGCGCGGTCGGAGAGCATCTCATTAACGCGCCGTTTCCTGCCAGCTGCTGCTTTGATTCATCCCACACCATTCTTGAAGCATCAATCGGTTTCATTCCCTGGCTGATGAACCATAAAACCCGGCTTGTAGTAAAACCGATTCCCCTGCCGCCCTTCTCATACCAGTTCACAAAACGCTGAGCTATGTCATCCTGATTACAACCCGAATGCTCAATATAGGATTCAGCAACATCCAGAATCATCTGAGTATCATCGGTCCAAAAAGGAGAATGGCCGGCGTCCTCAATGAAATCAGTAATTTTGCCATACTTGCTTTCGATCTCATCATGGTTTAATCGTTCAACAGGCGCTCCAAGAGTATCTCCAATCGCTGCGCCAAGAATACATCCGAGGTACTTTTCTCTTAAAGTCTCTTTGTCCATTGTCACCAGTTATCACTCTCTCGATTTATTTTGAATATTCTTATTGTTAGTCTTTACATTATACGACAATCAGGATAAGTTTATCCACCTTAATCAAACATCCGATGAATAAAGGTGTGAATTGACGTGGTTTCAATCAACTGGGAAAACAATCTGAATCAAACCCAGTTTGACGCTGTCAGTAAAACGGATGGCGCCCTTCTTGTCATTGCCGGTGCGGGTTCCGGCAAGACTCGTGTTTTGACGTATCGAGTCGCGTACCTCATTCACGAAAAGAATATTCCTCCTGAATCAATCATGGCTATCACTTTCACAAATAAAGCCGCCAATGAAATGAAGGAGCGAATAATCGATCTTGTCGGAAAGCGGCGTTATCATCCGTGGGTTGGAACATTTCACAGGACATGCGCGAATATCCTTCGCAATTACGGCGCATCCGCCGGACTGCTTGATTCATTCACGATATTTGATGATTCCGAACAGCTTGTTGTTTTAAAACGCGTATTCAAAAAACTTGACACTATTCCTGAGCCGTTCAAGCCTCGTTATTATCTTCACATGATAAGCGGTGCAAAATCGCATTTAAAGCCTCCTGAGCAATTTCAGGAGGAAGCTAAAACCGAGCACGAGAAAAAGGTCGCGAAAGTTTATCACCACTATCAGGAATCCCTCCGCGAGCAAAACGCGTACGATTTCGATGATCTGATTTCCGAAACCTGCATGCTTCTGCAGAACCACAAACCAACCAGGGATATTTTGCGGAATCAGTATAAATACATTCTTGTTGATGAGTTTCAGGATATCAATCCATCTCAGTATGCATTTATCAAGCTAATGGCAAATCCTGAAACGCGCAATATCTTCGTGGTCGGTGATGATGACCAGTCGATTTACGGCTGGCGGTATGCTGATCCGAAATTCATGGATAACTTTCAGGAGGAGTTTGCTCCGGTAACTATAATCAAACTTGAGGAAAATTACAGGTCAACCGCGCCTATCCTGAGAGTTGCAAATGAAGTAATAAAGAACAAATCCTGGGGCATTATGAAAAAACTTCATACCAGGAATAGAAGCGGTTTGATGCCCTCTTTTTATATGGCGAGCAGTGAATCCGCAGAAGCCAGATACATCGCGCGACAAATAAACAAGCATTTCGATGATGGCGGAAATTACAGCGATATCGCAATCCTATACAGAATGAACGCTCAATCCAGAAGCTTCGAGGAATATTTCAGCATGAACGGCATTCCGTTCAGGATTATTGGAGGATTGAGGTTCTATCAGCGAATGGAAGTAAAAGATATACTTTCATATTTCCGTGTGCTTGCAAATCATCATGACAGATCATCTCTTGACAGGGCGATAAACACACCCAAGCGGGGAATCGGCGACAAGTCAAAAGACAAGATATTTACGTGCATGTCACAGAACCAACTTGGGCTTTTTGATTTGCCAGCAAATGAGGATGTTCTTCTCGGAATGGGCCTTCAAAACGCGATAGTTAAGCGGCTTATACCGTTTCTTGAGTTGATGCATGAATTTCGCGCCAAATCAAAAAAACTGAAACACGTTGACCTTCTAAGCTGGATAATCAAACGCACTAAATATGAGGAGCTTCTTGAAATCGATGACACAATTGAGGCGCGTGCGAGAATAGACAACTTAAACGAGCTTCGCGGCGCTTTTCTCTCATTTCAGGATAACTTTCCCAACCGGAGCCTTTCCGAGTTTCTCGAACATGTCGCGCTTGTATCTGACATTGATTCATACGAGAAAACGGATGATGTTGTAACGATGATGACGCTTCACACAGCGAAGGGACTTGAATTTGACACGGTTTTTCTGCCCGGCTTGGAGGAAAATTTCCTGCCTCATTCAAGGTCGCAGGATACGCCGGATGAACTTGATGAGGAACGTCGATTGTTTTATGTCGGAGTTACACGCGCAAAGAATGTATTGAGAATTACAAGCGCGAAAAGACGCTTATTCAGAGGCGCTTCTATTAATCATACAGTGTCGCGATTCCTTACTGAGATGCCCCTCGACATTATCAACGGGCTTGACATGACTATCAAGCAATATGGCAAGGATGACGAAGACACCGATCATTTCCCAAATTTCAAACGTGAAAGCCAAGCAAAACAAAAGAGCTTTTTGGATTTCGATGATGACATTGAGCCAATGCCGTCAGATGAGGAAGCGATAATTACGAGAGAAAAACCGGAATCCCCAAAACGTAATCGGGAAAGAAAACCCCAGTTGGCAAGTGAATACAAGGTGGGGAATAAAATTAGCCATCCTAAATTCGGGCAGGGCGAAATTGTCAGGATAAATCCCGTAGGCGGGGATGATAATTTCCTTACGATTCAATTTGATGATAAAACCGGAAAGAAGGTTTTTTCCGAACAAAAAGCGCCAATTGAGAAGCTGGATTAATCCGAGCCGCAATATTTACCCTCGCCTTTTAAAATGTAACCCGGTGTCCCTTCACCGGGAAATACGTGAGACAGCCATTACTTTCCCCCACCGCAATATTTACCCTCGCCTTTTAACACACCGATGTATTTTTCAGCCATTAACGCGGCGATTGTGCCGTTTCCACAGGAAATGCCAATCTGCCTGAGGGGATACGCGCGGACATCGCCTGTAGCGTAAACACCCGGAACGCCTGTACTCATGTTCTCATCGACAATTAAATAACCGCCCTCATCTTTCTTAATTTCATCTATCTTCACAAAATCAGTGTTCGGTGTGGAGCCAACATAAACGAAAATTCCATCAGCCTGAATTCTGGAGCGCTCTTTGGTTTTGACATTTTCAATCTCAATTTCCTGGAGAGTTGGTTCGCCATGAAGAGAAACAACAACCGAATCCCACTGGATTTTGATTTTAGGATTTCCAAACGCTTCCTTCTGGAGAATAGGTGTCGCACGGAGTTCATCGCGGCGATGAATCACCACGACCTCACTTGCGAATCGCGTGAGGAACATAGCCTCCTCGATTGCCGCGTTTCCGCCTCCGACAACTGCCACTCTCTTTCCGTTGAAAAAAGCGCCATCGCAGACAGCGCAATAGCTTAATCCTCGACCGCGCCAGCTATCTGAACCCTCGATTGGCAGCGGACGTGGAGTCGAGCCGCTTCCGATAACCACAACATGGCCTTTATAAACGCCATTATCGGTTTTTACAATTTTTATGCAGGAATCATCAGGATCAACGCTCAGTTCTTCAACTGTTTCGTAAAGGATATTCTCATCCGCGACATAGCGTCTCACATGCTTTTCAAACAGCATCGCTAATTCCGAGCCGATTATGCCATCCGGGAATCCAAGGTAATTGTCAACTCTGTCCGTGATATGCAGCACGCCTCCCATTAATCCCTTATCGATTAAAAGGACGCTCATATTCGCGCGACCGGCATACATTGCCGCGGTTAATCCGCTTGGGCCTGCTCCGCAGATAATCAGGTCGAAGATTTTTTCAGTGTTTTCACTCATTTTTCACCCCTGAGAATTCGAAATTCAAACGCAGTATTATAGCAGTTTGAGATATCTATGGAAGACTAGGGGTTTAAGAGCTTGTCGGAGAAGGTTGTTTTTATATCTCATCCCCCCCTTAATCCCCCCGCGAGCGGGGGGAAATGTTTTTTTCATTTGCATACGATATACCCGGTCTATACACTTGCGAAGGGAAAAGACAACATTCTCCCTCCCCGCCCGCGGGGAGGGCTGGGGTGGGGGAAACTTGATTGCGATGCCTTTCCCGACACACTCTAAAACCCTCTACTATCTTCGTATCAATGAAGTTCAAACCCCTTGACTCGTTTTGACAAATTCACGCACGATTGCGTTGAAATCAGACTTGGCTTTCGATGCCTCATCCAAAACATCCCTGTGACTGATTTTCCCATGGCTTTCGGAATCATGGACGTTGGTTACCAGTGAAAGTCCGACAACGTTGATTCCTGATTCTCTCGCGTACAAAGCCTCGTACGCTGTGCTCATTCCAACGACATCCGCGCCAAGTGAAAGAAGAAATTCAACTTCAGCCCGTGTTTCATATGCCGGTCCGGGCATGTAGGCGTACGTGCCAGTTTTCGCTGAACCGCAAATCGATTTAACTGCATTGTGGAGAATATCGCTCAACGTCGTGTTAAAAGGTGGTTCGGCAGGCTCAGGAGAATCATCCAAAAAATCGGGTACAGATGGCAGAATCAACAAATCGCGTAAAACAACAAAGTCGCCAACATTGAATTGGGGATTTAATCCGCCTGCCGCGTTTGTCAGTAGAATGGTTTTTACCTTCGATTCCCTTGCGATTCTCACTGGCAGGACGCTGTCATTGGGAGAGAATCCCTGGTATGGGTGAATGCGCTTTTTGAAGACAAGGAGAATCCTGCCATCATGTAATTTATAGTATCGACCGCCGTCGTCATCGGAAAAAACCGAATCGGCATTTGGTGGCAGGAATTGAAGATATGGAACAAATCCACATTCAGCCATCATGCTTTTATCGATGACATAACCTGAACCAGCGATAAGTGCGATATCAGCGGTTGGGAACTCGCATGAGTTAATTGATTTCATGTACGCATTATAATTCCGAAATGTGATTATTGCCATGTTGTTAAGCATGTTGTTAAGAGAGAGTAACGAAAAGGTAATGGCGGAATAGTGGAAATATGCCCTTCGATAAACTCAGGACATGCCTTTCGACAAGCTCAAGACATGCCGATAAAATAATATGAAAAACAGGTGTTTACATGATTTTAACCAATTGGTATAATAATCAGCTCGAAATATTGTGTTTCGGCGCGGGCGCGTGGCTCAGTTGGTTAGAGCGCTACCTTGACACGGTAGAGGTCGGAAGTTCGATTCTTCTCGTGCCCATTTTTGTTGGAATTTTCTTATTTCACTTAACATACCGGGAGGCGGTTTATCAAGTACAGAATGCAACCAGACACAAACTCACGTCAAAAAGGTGAGAACGGATATCCCGAAGGGGGTTTCTTTGCGAGGTCCTAGACGAAGTTACCGCGGTGCTCCAAGACGCGTTGACCTTACAAGAATCAATCACAGAATAAGGGTTTCAGAAGTTCGGCTGATTGATGAAGAAGGAAATGCGCTTGGTATTGTCCCGACAAAAGAAGCATTACAGCTTGCTCAGGATAAAGGGCTGGATCTTGTGGAAGTAGCCTCAAAGGCAAAACCGCCCGTTTGCAAGATTATCGATTACGGCAAATACAAGTACGAGCAGAAGCAACGGGAAAAAGCGGCAAAGAAAAAATCCGCAAAGACGACAATAAAGGAACTTAAATTCAGGCCAAAGATTGGAAAACACGATATTAATGTTCGTGTCAAGCATGCGAGAAAGTTCCTTTTGAAAAACTACAAAGTCAGGTTGATTGTACGGTTCAGAGGCAGAGAGCATTCACATCCGGAAATTGCAATGAACCTTCTGAACGGAGTATTTAAAATGCTTGAGGATTTGGCGGATGTTGAAGTTTATCCGAAAAAAGAAGGGGCAATCATGCTGATGTATGTTGTTCCGAATCAGACAAAGTTAATCGCCTATATGAAGGCGCACCCTTCGGATAAAGACTCCCCTAAACCGTCTGATGAAGAGGATATCGACGATACGGATGACATAGGCCTGGAGGATATCGACGAGGATGAAGATGAACTCAAGGATGAAGGTAAGGATGAGGTCGAAGATGAACTCAAGGATGAGGATGAAGACGAGGAAAAAGAATTAGATAGTGATGATTAAATTTGATCTTTTTTAGTGAGGACTATAAAGTGCCAAAGATGAAAACACACAGAGGTGCGGCGAAAAGATACAAAGTTACCGGAAGCGGGAAACTTGTTCGACGCAAAATCAATCGCGGACACCTTCTGACAAAGAAAACAGCGAAGCGAAAGCGACGGCTGGGAATGTCACCTGAAGTTTCAGGAGCTCTTCAGGACAGAATCGAGGTTGCACTGGGAATAAGGATAAAATCATCCGCCCGTCAACGCGCAGCTCGAGAGAAAGCGGCATTCGCCGCGAAGAAGACTGATGGTTAGTTTATTGGAGCAACATGCTTGAGTACCATACTTGAGCACCATGCTAAAGCAGGATGTTAGTTTAGCATCATGATGATTTTTAGATTTTAGTTTCAGGAGTTAAAGATGGTTCGAGTAAAAGGTGGTCTTGGAACAAAAAAGACCCATAAGAAATATCTTAAGATGGCAAAAGGCTATCGTGGAGCTCGCAGGAATCGTTACCGTTCCGCCCGTGAGGCTGTCAATCACGCGCTGCAATATGCATACCGAGACAGGCGCGACAGGAAAAGCGACATGCGCCGACTGTGGATAGCTCGCATAAACGCCGCTGTTCGCCAGCATGACATGAGCTATAGTGTATTCATGAACGGTTTGAAAAAAGCGGATGTGCAGTTGGACAGAAAAGTCCTCGCCCATCTCGCTATCATGGAGCCTGATGTTTTCGAAATAATCATTTCGAAATCAAAAGAAGCGCTTGCTTAAATCCGGAGGAAACCGCGTGGGGTTTACCGTTTGAAAGACAATTATCATGGTTCGACAAGTGAATCACTTTCGAATCACTCTTCCATCCCTGTAAGACAACACTTGAGAATATTGTTTTACATGGATGGTTTTTTTATGCTTGCCATAACCGGTGGAATCAATAGAACTGGAGTCAATCATGGATGAAATACTGGAAAAAATCACTCAAAGGCTTGAAGAAGTCAAGAGCGCGCCAAACCCGGACGAACTCGAGCAGCTGAGAATTGAAATACTCGGACGCAAGGGTTACTTCGCGCAGCTGGGACCTTTCATGGGAAAGCTGTCGCCTGAGGACCGCCCGAAGTACGGCAAACAAATCAACGAACTTAAAACCTCGGCGCAGGATGCCTTTGATCTGAAGAAACTGGAATTTGAAAAAGGTACATCAAAAACCAGGTTCGATATCACACTGCCAGGACGAGCGCATCAGATTGGCAAGATTCACCCTCTTACAATCGTGGAAAAACGGATGATGGAGATTTTTGTCCACATGGGATTCGAGGTTGTTACCGGACCTGTTCTCGCGCCTGAAATCGAAGAGGATTACTACAATTTCGAAATGTTGAATCTTCACAAAGACCATCCGGCGCGCGATACACAGGATTCATTCTATCTGGATGAGGGCAACCATACGCTTCTTAGAACGCAGACAAGCCCAGTTCAGATTCGCTATATGCAGCAAAACGAACTTCCGGTTCAGATTGTCGCTCCGGGGCGATGTTTCCGCCGCGACATGGTTACTGCACGACACAGCCCGATGTTCCATCAGGTTGAGGGGCTTCTCATCGATAAGGGAATCAATTTCACGCATCTGAAAGGCGTTCTGGAGGTTTTCGCGCGTGAATTATTCGGGCAGGAACGAAAAGTCCGATTCAGGCCCGACTATTTCCCGTTCACCGAACCAAGCGCTGAAGTCGCGATAGACTGCACAGTATGCGGCGGCAAAGGCTGCCGTACATGTTCCAACACAGGATGGATTGAAATACTCGGATGCGGAATGGTTCATCCGCAGGTTATCAAAAACGGCGGATTCGACCCCGAGGAGGTCAGCGGATTCGCATTCGGAATTGGAATAGACAGAACCGCGATGCTGTTGTACCGGATTGGGGATATCCGACTCTTTACTGAAAATGACAAACGTTTCCTGGATCAATTTTAAAAGGACAGAAACATGCGTATCTCATACGACTGGTTAAAGGAATTCATCAACCACGATCTCGATTACGGCGAGCTTATGCGCACACTCACGATGATTGGGCTTGAGTCGGACGCCGCTGAAAAAATGGAATGTGAATTCGATTCTGTTATCGTGGCTAAAATAACCAAAATCGATAAATCAGAAGGCGGGAATATAATAACGTTCGATACGGGACAGGGTGATTTAAAGCAGGTATTTTGCACCGCGCCGAATGTTAAAGTGGGCATGCTCGCGCCGTATGCCGCACCCGGAACCACTATCAAAGGCATAAAGGTCGAACAGAAAAAGTTTGGCGATTTTGTTTCGAACGGCGTTTTATGTTCATCCGAGGAACTCGGCATTGGACGGGATTCCATTGGTTTGCTGCCGCTTTGCGATCCGCTCAAAGTTGGAGATGACCTGAAGGGATATCTCTTTGGTGATTTGCCGATTGAAATCGAGTTGGTATCAAATCGAGGCGACCAGTATTCGTTTTTAGGAATCGTGCGTGAACTGGCTGTTCATCTGGGACTTCCAATTCAGGAGATTGAATATTCCGAAGCAGCGGAAACAATCGAGGGCAAAGGCGATGGCATGGCTATTGAAATCCCTGATCTCGATTTATGCCCCCTTTACACATTCAGGATGTTCAACGATGCCATCGTTTGTGATTCACCGCCGCAGATTTTACGGAAACTCATCGCGCTTGGATTGAAGCCGATTAATAATATCGTTGACATTACAAATATCGTTCTGTATGAACTTGGCCAGCCGCTTCATCCGTTTGACCGCGCGCTTCTTAAAGGTGATTCCGTGATTGTCCGACGCGCTAAACCGAAAGAGAAATTCACCACTCTGGATGATGTTGAGCGAAAACTTGATAAAAACGATCTTCTGATTGCGGATGAGAGCGGAGGAATCGCGCTCGGCGGTGTCATGGGCGGATTGCTTAGTGAAATCAACTGGAAAACAAAAACTGTTCTCCTTGAAAGCGCGCTGTTCGATAAAGTCGGAATCAGAAGAACATCACGGCGCCACGCGCTTCGTTCCGACGCGTCAGTACGGTTCGAACGCGGTGTTGACCCGGACATGATTATAAAAGCCAGTGATCGGGTTGCATGGTATATCGAGAATCTGAAAATTGGAACTCCCTCCCCTACTCTCGTTTACACCGGGCAAATGAAATATCCGAAAAACAAATTCACGATTCGAGTACCCAGAATTGAACAATGCCTTGGATACAAAATCCCCTATGATGACATGAACCGGATTCTCACCGGGCTTGGCTTTGATGTAAACGAAATCGAGACGGATAAATGGGAATTAACTGTGCCTAAGTTCCGCGCCGATGTTGTAATCGAAGAGGATGTGGCGGAAGAAGTAGCGCGCCATCATGGATATAACGCTATTGAGGGCACATTGCCGAGAATTCAAATGGGTCGTGACCTTCTGCACGAGTATGACAGCATTAAGTCAGTTGTCCGCAATCTCCTCGCGGGTTGGGGATTGTATGAAGTCATCTCCTTCGCGCTTGGCAACAGGAACGAACTCGGCCGGACTCATTTTCTCAGGCCCGGAGTAAAAAGAGTTGACATTAATAATCCGCTCACCGAGGAACACGCCTGCCTTCGAACCAATCTTGAGGAAACAATGCTGGATGTGCTGGCATCGAATTATAAAAAACGCGCGGGACTAAGGGACATTTTCGAAATCGGGCGCGGATACTGGCGTACCGATGATAGCTTCGCTGAGAAAGATGAGCTTTGCATTATCCTCTCAGCTGAGGGCATAGGCAAATCGGTGAAAAATTCTGAAGAGGATTTGTTTTTACAGTTGAAAGGACTTGTGATTGAACTGCTTAAACATCTGAAAATCACGAATTACAAACTCGCTCACGATGACAACCCCGGTGAGTTCGCTGAAATCGCCGGTGATGCTTTCATGGCGATTACCACTGATGACAGCAAATGGGGTTACGTCAGGTTGATTCCGGATGATGAACTTGATCGCCGTGACGCACAGTTAATCGCTGTCTGCGCTACTCTGGACTGGGAGACACTTCTTGCGCTGCATCAGGAATCACAGGGAGCGATTACACTTGATCCGCTTCCAAGATTCCCGGCATCCAAACGCGATCTCGCGCTCAGTGTGCCTGATAACGTTAAATACGAGGATATTGAAAAAACGATTCTGGACAACGGCGGGAAAATTCTCGTTGATTTGAAACTGTTTGATATTTACCGCGGGAAGCAGGTAGAGAAGGGACATATTTCGATTGCGGTCAATCTAACTTTTCAGGATAGAGAACGAACGCTGACTGATGAAATTGTAGATAAGCAAATCAATTCGATTTTAAAAGCGCTTGATAAGAGCCTTGGCGTACGCCTGAGGGATAAATAAAAGTGGCTTATTTCTGGGGAATTATCTACTTTCTTGTAACACACCTGTTGATTTGTTCGTGGGTAAAATACGACGCTAAAACCAGAATGATAAACTACGAGAGGTGGTATCGCTTCTGCCTCTTTGTTCCGGTTATCGGTGCAGCGTTTTACGGCATCACGAAACAGGCAGATAAAGTCTGGACGTTAATATTCACGTTCTGGATTTTCACGCCTGCTGTTTATTTCGGAATTAAATATCTTGTGGCATTTATAAATTCCAAATAGATTTCCCCCTGGGAGCGCTGGAATCTTGCCGGCGCATAAAAGCGTTCACGCCTTTCTCGTTGGCGCTTAAGGGACTGTTGAAAAAGCGCTAATGTAGGGGCGAACCTTGTGTTCGCCCAGAAAGTTAGGCATAAATACAGGGCGAA
>CBDURE010000033.1:0-27573 GCA_965369605.1 uncultured bacterium | reverse complement strand
GGAGGAGAGTAATCTGTCGGTGCCCGATGAGCCGATTATTTTCGACAAGGTGACATCATCGATGCTCCCGCATGAAGGCGAAATTGTTTACCCGTCTGTTGTTAATCGCCTTGACCATGAGATCGAACTTGTGATTATAATTGGAAAAACCGCGAAGGATATTTCACCATCCGATGCTTATGATTACATCGCCGGATACACTGTCGGCAACGATATCTCCGCAAGGGACATGCAGGAAAGGGACATGAAGATTGTCAATCCGTGGCTTCGCTCGAAAAGTTTCGATACCTTCACCCCGCTTGGCCCATTTGTGGTTCCGAAAGATGCGGTCGATGACGCCCAGAATCTTGAGATGGAATTGAAAGTAAACGGCGAGACTCGCCAGAAATCCACTACCGCGAAAATGGTGTTCGATATTCCCGCTTTGATGTCATACATCTCAAAGCACATGACTCTCCTGCCGGGTGACATGATAATGACAGGCACTCCAGAGGGAATTTCAGCTCTTGAAGTCGGGGATGTTGTCGAGGCGACCATTGAAGGTATTGGCACATTAAGAAATACAGTTGTATCCGGTGGATAATATGAAAATCGAAAAAGTGGAAATTCTCCAAAAGGCTGTTCCATTCAGAAGGCCGTTTGTAATCGCCGGCGGGGAAACAACACTATGCGAACACGCGATTATCAGGGTAATCACAGATGACGGCACAATCGGCCTCGGTGAGGCAGCGACAATGCAGTCCTATTCCGATGAAACGCATACAGGTGTCGAGGCTGTCCTGAAAGAGAAACTGATCCCGGCAATAATCGGACTTGATCCGTTTGAAATCAACGCGATTATGGAACTGCTGGACAAGACAGTTGCGGGTAACAGTTACGCTAAAGCCGCTATTGACCTTGCACTGCACGACCTAATAGGAAAAATCACCAACCAGCCGGTTTACCAGCTTCTTGGAGGCAAATGCCGTGAAACTGTCGCGCTCGCATGGGCGATTGGAATAGGCAGCATTGATGATGTCGCTAGCGAAGCTGTTGAGTATGTTCAGAAGGGATACAAGACGATTAAAATAAAAATCGGAAATGATCCGTCGCGTGATATTGATGCTGTGAAAGAGGTTCGAAGCGCGATTGGCGACGATATAAAACTTCGTGTCGATGCCAACCAGGGATACGATTACAATACCGCGCTTGAAACGCTTCCTCAAATGGAGAAATACAATCTGGAATTAATCGAACAGCCGCTTCCACGAGAAGATATCGATGGCATGGCGAAACTGTGCGATAAACTGGAAACGCCAATCATGGCGGATGAAAGCATGTTTGGCATTAAAGATGCGATTGAATTAATCAAGAGAAAGGCGACGGATATAATCAACATCAAGATAATGAAACCATGCGGATTGCGAGGCTCGCGCGCGGTTGCTGATATCGCGAGAGCGGCGGACGTTCCCTGCCTTGTGGGCTCCATGCCTGAAATGGGCATTGGGTCTGCGGCGGGATTGCATTTCGCAATCGCGACACCGAATATCTATTACGCCTGCGAGATGATAGGCCCTGAAATGCTGGTGGATGACACTATTCATCCAGCGCCGTTTTTTAAGCATTGCGAAAACGGTTATCTCGAACTTCCGACCGGTGTCGGTCTTGGCATATCTTTAACAGATTATTAGTTTCCACCCCCCGGGAGCGCCGGATTTTTTCCGGCGCATTGGCGCGAAAGCGCCAAATTCAAAGGCGTGAACGCCTTTCGCGCCGGCAAGATTCCAGCGCTCCCAGGGGAAAAATAGAAAGGAAATACCTAATGAAAAAAACACGAATCTATACTGCATTTCTCGGTGAAAAAAAACCGGTCGGTGTGCCCGGATGGCCCAACGCGCAGCTTGATCCCGTAGCCCACAGCAAGGAATGGATGGCGAAACTCAACGAGGAATTCGGTGATGAATTCGAATTCACCGGCGGCGATATGGTGCCGTGCCACGATAAGGGAACATGCGAAATCGGAGGGTATGTAAATCAGGTGCTTGAAAGCCGAGGGCCTGAAGCTCTCGATGATTTCCCCAAACACATTCAGGATGGTGTAAGGCAATCGGATGGCGTTCTGGTTGTCGCGCTTTGTATTCCCGGTTGCTCCTGTGAATTCGATATTCTATCCACAGGCAAACCGACAATTGTTGTAAATAATTTCTACGCCGGCGACGGCATATTCCTGCACTGCAACAGTTTTGTAAAGCGCAATAAGCTTCCTGCGATTCTGGTGAGTTCATCCGATTCAAACGACACAAAACGCGCGCTGCATTTGATTACCGTTATGCGTAAAATGCGTGAAACGAAAATCCTTGATTACATGGATGCTGTGTCCGAATGGGGGATGAGACCGGGCGAGGAGAAAGTCATTAAGGATATTTTCGGAACAGAGATAATTCTTAAACCGGGGCAGGAACTTCTTAAATATTGCGACGATGTTGACAATTCCGAAGCGAAGAAAATAGCGTCAAAATGGGAAAAAGAAGCGGAGAAAGTGGTTGAACCGGATGATGAAACCATGCTGCAGGCGGCTGTTATGTATCTCGCTTTGAAAAGCGCGATGGATGATGTCGGCGCGACTTGCGTTTCAACCGACTGTTTGAATTATGTCTATCGAGATAAATTTCCCGGATACCCGTGCATGGCATTTTTCCAGTTGATGAACGAGGGCTTAATGGGAATCTGCGAGGCTGATATTTTCTCAAGCCTGACAAATCTGATGGGGCGGTATTTAACCGGCGCTCCCGGTTTCGTTTCGGACCCCGTGATTGATACCGCATCCAATCAGGTAATTTACGCTCATTGTGTCTGCTCGAACAGGATGCTGACCGATGAGCCTCCAATGCAATACGCGGTTAGAAGCCATGCGGAATGCGGTAAAGGGGCATCCGTACAGGTTAAAGCGCGGCTTGGTCTTCTGATGACAACGGTTAAACTTCATCCCGTGGACAAAAAACTCGCGCTTCACAAGGGCGTGGTGGTCGGAAATATCGATATCGACTGGGCTTGCCGGACTAAAATCGCTGTTGAGGTACCCGATGCGAAAGCGATACTGAACAGCTGGAATGTCGAATGCAACTTCGGATGGCATCGAGTATCATTCTACGGCGATTTGGAAGAGGATTTTCGCAATCTTGCCACGCTCTATGGATTGACGATAGTTGAGAATTCGTAAGATATAACACCATGCTTTTGAGCGTGTCGGGAAAGGTGTCAATTTGATTCAAAACCTTGGGTGCTTGCAGCGAAGTTACGCATTTCACCCACAAATCACAAAAAGACGTGATGTGTGGGCGGCACCCGAGAGTTATCAGAAAATTGGTATGTTAAAAATTCAACATGCTTTTTTAGCGTGGTGTTACAAAAACAAGAGGTTAAAATGCAATTTATAGATGCGAACTGCTGTATAGGCAAATTATCCGTACCACTGCCGGGTTATATCGACAACGCAAAAGAACTGGCGAAAGTAATGAAACAAGCCGGTATTGATTCCGCGCTTGTTTATCATATTTCATCGAAGGAATACAGCCCGTCTCATGGCAATAAATGGATTCTTGACGAGGCCGCGGATTTTGGCAACCTGTATCCATGCTGGGCTGTAATGCCGCATCACACAGGAGAAATGCCTCCACCGGTAGAGATTGTTGAATCGATGCTCGAAAATGGCGTTCGCGCCGCGCGTGTTTTTCCAAAAACGCAGAACTGGTCGTTGTCGGAATGGAGTTGCGGTACGCTGCTAAGTGTGCTGCAGGAGCGTTCTATCCCGCTGTTTATCGATTACAGCGAAACAAGCGTCGAGCAGATATATGGATTGTGCAAACAACATACAGGACTTGCTGTTGTTCTGACAGGCGCACCGTTTAGATTCAGCCGTCTGGTTTACGCGCTGTTAGCGGAGACATCGAATCTGTATCTTGATACATCAATGTTCCAATTGCATGGTGGAATAGAGGATATCTGCACGAAATTCTCGGCAAGGCGACTTCTGTTCGGAACGTCAATACCACTTTTCACGCCGGAACCGTCGGTGATGGCGGTACAATACGCCGGTATATCGGATGAGGAGAAGTCGATGATTGCCGGTGGTAATTTATTGAAACTGTTGGGGGTTTTATAATCGAAATGCCATCAGGACAGGCTTTTAAAGCCTGTCTCATGATTGTTCAGGAGAAAGAAAAATGACCAGAACTGCTATAGTGCTATTCGTGGCATCCATTGTGTTTTTTGGATTTTCGCTATCAAGGGAAATGGATGTTCACTACACGATGGATTATGCCGATGGCGGGCAGATTGTAACTGTTCCACCGGAGGCATTGTCACCATTTGAACCGACGGAAATAACATACGTGGATGAGCCGTTGATTGAACTTGATTCCGACTGGAACATGGATGTCAAACTTTTCAGCAAGTTTCGATATACCAATGAATTTGTTGCGAAATGGAAAGCCAAATACGGTTATACACCCACCAAACCGGAGATGTCGGACAGGGAATTTTTCGAGGCGGTTAATCTGGACCATCCGGGCCTTGAGAAAGTAAAGGTCGCAGTTACGGCTGGTGATTTCACAAAGGCGCGGGATGAGTATTTGTCATATCAGTCGAAGCGCGATAAAGAATACCAGCTTAAAGAACGGGTTGTTACAAAAGAAGCAGGCGAGGCTGCTGTAGAGGAAGCGGACGCGATTATGAAAGACCCCAAATTTCCGGATTGCCGGCCGGGAATGAAATTCTCACTTTGGGGACTGATGCACCATATCGAGCGGGCATATATTCACACGGATGATATTAAATACGCTGAAGGGTGGCTTGAAATGTACAACCACTGGTATGAAACATATCGCCCACCAGCGCAGCGCCCGAAAATGTATATTGCTTTTCTCTGGATGCCATACTGGCGCACACTGGGCGCCTCAGGCCCTGCTCGGCATTTGCCTGAAACTGAACGATGGCTTTCGCAGATTGATGAATCAAAACTCGACAATGAGAAAATCTTTAATTTGTATAAATCAGTTCTGGAACATGCTGAATATCTCTATATATGCAATGATGTCTTCATGCCCAGCAACTGGCAAACCGCCCAATGCGAGGGGATTATGAAAATCGGCGGGTATTTCCCATCGTTTAAAAAATCGAAATTCTGGTGCGAACACGCGTGGGAAATGTCGCAACAGCACATGGTAAAGGAAACCTATAACGACGGCACTCATTGTGAAAACTCAGTCGGTTACGCGACCGGCGTTATGGATGAATACCGCACTGTAGTCAGGCTCGTGCGGAAACTCGGGATGAATATCCCCGATGAATTCTACCGAAAATGGAAAACCATGTATTTATGGGCGGTTAAGATAGTTCCGCCGACAGGCAATTATGTTCCATGCGGTGATAATGGAATAGGCGCGGATGGCAGTTTCACCAAACGCGCCATTATAAGAGGCGCGCTTGAATTTAATGACCCAACAATGAAATATTTCGCTGAAAAGTATCCTGAGGATGTTATCAAGACAGCGAATGAGCAGTTTGATAATACTGATGAAGTACTCGCGGCATATAACAAAGTCAAATCAGAAAAGCCGTCATTTACCTCTGTTCTCCTGCCAGACACAGGCTGGTCGGTTATGCGTGAATCGTGGGATGAGAAATCGCCGTATATGTTCTTCGACTTCGGCTGGGATGAGGCATGGCATTCGCATCCCGATTTTGGCACTTTCAATATCTGGGCGTATGGCAGGCCAATCTGTACAGAGGTTGGCAGAGCGGGTTCGTATGAGGCTGACATTTCAAAGAGATGGTACAAGCAGACTATTGGGCATAATACTGTCATGGTCGATTCAAGAAGCCAGCGTAAATGCAGTGTTAATCGGCTTCAACAATGGTGGACAGGGGAGAAATTCGATTACACTGACGCCTGGAGTGACGGCTATCGCTGGATTGGCGTTCAGCATAACCGTCGTGTGCTCTTCGCAAAACCCGACTATTGGATTATCACCGATTTCCTACCGGGGCCATCATATTATGGCACCAGTTTCCAGACCAGCGGATATCATGAATTCGACTGGCTTGCGCATTTCCAGCCGACTCAACTTAACGTTAACAGTAAAACAAAGCGAATTGATACGCTGAATCCTGATGCGAATCTCGCGATTGTTCCACTTAACCATGAGGACGTTGTTGTTAATCAGAGCAAGGGACCTGTGGCGACACAGGCAGGCGCGGTTGAATCTCCGTATATATCCCTGCATCAGGAGGGATTGGCGTTCAAGCAGTATCAGGTTTTGCTTGTGCCGTATGAGGGCAGAAACGCGCCTGATATTAAAATTACGCCGCTTGAATCGGATTTCGCCGACCGTGTCAGCAGGCAGAATGTGGGATATGAAATCTCATTCTCAAATCGAAAGGACATCTTTCTGGAATCCGGCGATTCATCGAAGAAAGTGAAATTCGGAAAATATGAATTCCGTGGCGATATCGCTTTAATTAACAATGTCGGTAAATCTGAAATAAGCTATCTTTTGTTGAATTCTGATCATTTAATGATTGGCGGCAAATTAATGTTCTCTGCTCCGACAACAATCGAAGCGCTTGAATTCCATATTGATAAATCTGAAATAAGGATAACAAGCGAATCTGATTTATCTGGTGTTAAAATAAATGCCGCTGGTGTGAACAAGGTTATAATCAACGGCGAGCCTAAAAGAGTTAGCAAACAAGGTAATATAATAACCATTAACTAGTTTTGTTTGTGGTTGCGTAGTAATTTTGAATTATATCCAAGCATAAATTATCCGAGCCTCGAACGTGAGTGAGAGGTTATCGGGGAGTAAACCATGACACGAATTGCATTTTTACTAATAATGGCATCCTTCATTTTCTGCGGATGCCCTGTGGATTCCGCTGATGATGCATCCTCACGCGAGGATGAGGTTCCCAACACGATGGCGTATGTTGACGTGGCGCAGGTGCCTGTTCCACCGGAAGCGATTTCACCGTATGAACCATCAGAGGTAACGTACGTGGATGATCCGTCAATTGAGTTTGATTCCGACGTTAATCTGGATGTCAAACTTCTGAGCAAGTACCGCTATACGAATACTTTTATCGAGCGATACAAAGCCGAATACGATTACTCGCCCACATGCCCAATAATGACAGATGAGGAATATTTCAAGGCTGTGGATTTGAACCATGCAGGGCTTGAGAAAGTGAAATCCGCTGTTGATGCTGGTGATTTCACAAAAGCGCGGGATGAATATTTGATATATCAGGCTGAACGCCCAAGGCCGAATCATTTAAAACTTCGTCCGGTTACAGAAGAGGCGAGTAAACTCGCAGTTGAAGAATCTGACGAAATTCTCAAAGATCCCGATTTTCCCGCATGCATTCCCGGAAAGAAGTACACGCTTTTTTCGTTTATGGGTTCTCTCGAACGCGCGGCCAAACACACAAATGACAGGAAATATGCCGATGCGTGGCTTGAGATGTTCAACCACTGGTATGAAACATATCGCCCACCCGCCCAACGCCCGAAAGCGTATATCGGCTTCATCTGGCTGCCCTACTGGCGTACGCTTGGCGCCGGCAGCACCGCAATCAAATTGTGCAATTCCGAACAATGGCTTGCTACAACCGGTGAATTGAATCTCGACAAGGAAAGAACCTTAAATTATTACAAATCGATTCTCGAACATGCGCAATTCCTGGAAAAATGCAACGATGTCTTTCTACCGGGCAACTGGCAGACTCACCAGTGCGAGGCGCTGATTAAAATCGGAGCCTGTTTCCCCGAGTTCAACAATTCAGAAAACTGGATTGAACATGCATGGGAACTTTTCAAGGAGCACATGATTACCGAGACCTACGATGACGGAACGCATATCGAGAATTCGGTCAACTACGCGACCGGTGTTATTGACCAGTATCGCAGGACTGTAAATATCATTCGTAAAACCGGAAGAGAGATACCGGAGGACTGTTACAGAAAATGGGAATCGATGTATTTGTCCATGGTCAAGATAATGCCGCCTGCAGGAAATGGCGTTCCTGTCGGTGATGGCGGAATTGGCCCTGACGGATATCTAATCAAGGGCACGATCATTGAAGGCGCGCTTGAATTTGCGAACCCAATCTTGAAAGAATTTTCCGAGCGATATCCGGATGATGTTGAAAGAATCGCAAATGAACAGTGTGAGAATACCGCACAAGCGCTTGATACCTATAATAAAGTCAAGCCACAGATGCCGCCTTATAAATCTATTCATGTTCCTGATTCTGACTGGGTTGCGATGCGCTATTCATGGGATAAAAATTCACCGTATATGTTCCTTGATTTCGGATGGGATGAGGCGTGGCATTCGCATCCTGATTTCGGCAACTTTAATATCCATGCGTTCGGCAAAGCGATTTGCACGGAATGCGGCCGAACCGGGCCTTATGAAGCGGATATAAACAAACGATGGTACAAGCAGACTATTTCGCATAATACAGTTTGGGTCGATTCCAGAAGCCAGCGAAAGTGTACGAACAATCGTGTCGAGCAGTGGTGGACAGGAGAACGATTCGATTTTGCGGATGCCTGGGGTGATGGCTACCGCTGGATAGGCGTGCTGCATAATCGGCGTGCGATTTTTGTCAAACCGGACTATTGGATAATAACCGATTTCCTGCCAGGGCCGGCGTACTATCACGCGAGTTTCCAGACAAGCGGATATCATACATTCGACTGGCTCGCGCATTTCCAGCCGACTGAACTTAAAATAAACAAGAACCCAAAACGGATCGATACGTCCAATGATGATGCCAATCTCGCGCTTATTCCGCTTAACGCCGGTGAGGTTGAAGTATTTGAGAGGAATGGTCCAATGTGCACACCGGCGGATGGCGTTGTTGACAACGCGCCGTATATCTCACTGCATCAGGCGCGGATGCCGTTTGTGCAATATCAGGTTTTGTTGTATCCGTATGAAGGAAAAGACGCTCCCGATATTGAAATCAAAACGCTTGAAACGGACTTCATTGACCGCGCGCACAGGCGTAATTACGGTTATGAAATCGAACTGCCTGACCGAACGGATGTGCTTCTCGAAACAGGCAACTCTAAAAAGATGGTCACGTTTGGGAAATATAAATTCCAGGGTGATTTGGCGCATATCGTCCGTGCGAACAATCCCGATTTCGATGCCCTTCTCATTAACGCATCGCACCTTGAATACAACGGTATGTTGATTTTCTCATCGCCGAAAAAGGTCGAGGCAATTGAGATTTCACATAACAATCTGCTTCTTGAGATTGGAACTGAAACGGATATATCAGGCGCGAAAATACTTGCTCCCGGTGTAACGGTGGTTACATTCAGTAACAGGGAATTTGGATATTCATTCGATGATGGTTATGTTTTTATTGACTAATACTGCAAAGCAAACACCACGCTAAAGCATGGTGTTATAGAGAACAGGCTGAAGTCGGGTGCCGCTCATACAGCCGTCTCGGCTTTATGGGTGTTGCTGCGAAGTTACGCATTTCACCCACAAATCACAAAAAGACGTGATGTGTGGGCGGCACCCGATGTGCTATATGGTTTCGAGTGATTTTTATTAACACCATGTTTTAGTGTGGTGTTAATAAACAGAGCAAAGCAAGCACCATGCTGAAACATGGTGTTAATTAAAAGGAAAACTCAATGGACTACTTCACAAAAACAACAAACGACGGCAAACCGCTTGATGACTATTTCATCTTCGATTGCCACGGGCATTTTGGGCCTGACCATGGATTCTATATCCCCGACGGTGACGATGCAGGTGCAATAGTCGCCGGTCTGGATAGAATCGGAATCAACAAGGTCGCAATCAGCTCGTTCAGCAACGGGCTTCCGTTTGGCAATGATGTTGTCGCCAAAGCGGTCAAATCGCATTCGGACAGGTTTGTCGGATACGCCAGAGTTAATGCGAATTACACGGATATCCTCGATGATGAACTCAATCGCTGTTTCGATAAGCTCAAATTCAAGGGAATAAAAATCCACCCATATTGCGATCAGGTTGCCGGTGATGATGCGCGTTACAATCCGGTTTGGGAATATTCATCGAAACATAAAGCGCCTGTTTTGATACACACGTGGAACAGCATGAGGTATTACGACCCGATTTGCGACTACTGCCTCCCATCGCTTTTTGATAAAGTTGCCGAGAAATATCCGGACGCGATTATCATTCTGGGTCATACAGGCGGGGAATATGACGGCGTTTTCGAGGCAATCGAGGTCGCGAAAAAGCATCCGAATGTATATCTCGATACGGCATCATCGCGGCTTTATCCCGATGTTATCGAGATGATGGTTCGTGAGGTCGGCGCTGAAAAGGTGCTGTACGGCTCCGATGTGCCGTTTATATCGCCTGTTCCGCAGGTCGGAAAAATTGTTTATGCTGACATTTCGGAATCTGACAAGGAAAAGATTCTTGGATTGAACACGGCAAAACTGTTCGGGGTTGAGGTGACGAAATAAAAATGACAGATAAACTTGCAATAGACGGCGGGAAACCGGTTCGCGACAAACCGCTGCCACCGCCGTACCCGGGCGCGCTTGTCATGGGCGATGAGGAGAAACAGGCGTTGATTGAGGTTATCGAGCATAAATCGCCCTTCAGATATTACGGGCCTGACATGCTGAACAAGGTTTCGGAATTTGAAAACCTGCTTCAGGAATATCTTGGAACCAAACACGCGCTGGGGGTAACATCCGCGACAGCCGCATTGAAAGTGGCGCTTGTCGCGCTTGGAGTTTCTCCCGGCGATGAGGTTATCGTTCCGGCATATACGTTTATCGCATGTGCGAGCGCTGTTGTTGCTGCGAAAGCGATTCCCGTTTTCGTTGAGGTTGATGACACACTAAACATTGATATCAACGATCTGAAAGAGAAAATATCATCTCGAACCAAAGTGATAATGCTCGTTCACCTTCAGGGCGTCGCTTGCGATATGGACTCCATTCTCCCAATCGCGAAGCAGAACGATATCGCTGTATTAGAGGATTGCGCGCAGTCGTTCGGAGCGCATTACAAAGGGCAACAAGTCGGAACGCTTGGCAAAATGGGCGTTTTCAGTTTGCAGATGAACAAGCTAATCTCCACCGGCGAGGGTGGAATTATAATCACCTATGACACCGACCTGTTTCACAGAGCTGTCCGATTTCACGACCAGGGCAACCTTCGCGAATTCACAGGCGGAACTCCGTTTATGGGCGAGAATCACAGGATGAGTGAATTTACAGGCGCTGTTGGAGCCGTGCAGATAAAAAAACTCGACAGCATTATCAAGTCGATGAAAAAAGCGAAAGAGGAAATACTAAAGGGAATAGGGGATATCAAGGGGCTGACATTCAGGCGAATTACCGATGGCGCTGAGGATATCGGAACAAGTGTAATTTTCTATCTGGAATCCGCTGAAATGGCATCAAGGTTTGTCGAGGCATTAAACGCTGAGAATATCGATTCAAGCAAAATGTACGGCGGCGCAATCTATCAAACATGGCAGCAGGTTCTAAACATGAGCACCGCCACACCGGAGGGCTGCCCGTTTACATGTCCATACTACAAAGGCGATGTGCAATATCATCAGGGGATGTGCCCGAAAACGGAGGATATCGCCGGACGTCTGGTTTATATCGCTCTCTCACCGACTTTCGGCGATCAGGAAATCGCGGATGTAATTGCCGGTGTTAGGAAAGTTGCAGCGAATTTGTGTAAGTAAACTAAAACGCGTGTATGTTAATTTCAGTTCACCGGAATATCTTCAATAGATATCAGATGCTCCGCAGGTATTTCAATTGACGTTATATTCTTCTCTGTGATTATTGGTGTGGAAATATCCAAACTATCGAAATCACAATCCATTTGATCACGAAGATTATCAGTAGTGTAATTAATACAACGAGTGATAAGAACTTCACCATTGATTTTAAGGTAAGTGTAGCTTGTATTCTTGTTTTTATCGAAACCCCATTTGAATTCAGCATTCGAGCTTTCCAGTAGTTTTGCAAAATTATAAAAATTTTCTTTGATGATTAACTGCTCAGAGCCGAGTAAATCATAAAAAGTCGATGGAATTACTCCTTCCTGGATGTGATAAATATCGGTCATTGTCTCAAGGAACGCGCTGAAAAGACCGCATAAAGAGTAAAGGAGCCTGGTGTCAGAATCAGAAATCAGATCGACTCTCTTCTCACCACCAAGCACCAGGGTGCCTTCAAGCTCTTTAACTTTTCTTCTGGGATCAAGCGATTGCATATCAGCAAATGGAATTGTCGCTGTTTTTATCTCCCATATTACTTCCCCTGTTTCTCGAAATGCCTTAAAATCTATATAGACGTACTTGTACTGCACCTTGTCAGGTGAAATCCAGTTATATTGAAATGAACCAAACAGTTCTTCACTCGGAGTGTAATCCTCATCCACATTCAGGAAAAACGGGATTCCTTTGGTTGATTCCCTTGGCCAGATTAATGGAAAACCACTTTCAATAAATCCTTTCATGGTTTCAGGGAACTGCCCTGATGTCTGCCAGTATAAGCGCAATGAATGCCTCAGCCAGTACATATCCGGTGGCGGGTATGGCATATCCATTGCAGCTGTCCTTACAAGCTTATTATCAGGCTGGTTGGCATTTGAATCAGAAATGTTTGATAAAGGCGTGATATTATCAGTTTTAATTGGCTTGGATTCAGATGATGAACAGCCAAGAAAAAGTAGCATTAACAATATAAGTGAAGATGTTATAATTACTTTCATAGTTAATCATTCTCCTGATTAAAATTTAATCCCGTTATCAATTATTAGTTACATGGTACTGCGTCAACTGTTTCCTGTGGTAAGCCACCATCAGGATAAAAAAAACAATCGTGAATAGGTGCTCATGGCAATTATACACAATGAAACATTCAGAATAAGCTGATTCACAAATTCATAGCGATGAACACGACTATAATTCTTTTTATCCTCATGTTTTCACTTCAAACCTAATTTTAGAATATCATGTAATGTAAAAAAAAAACAGGACGTGTCAAGGTTTTATCATAAATTATTGAACTGTTTCAGTAGCCATTGATTTGCTTTTATAGATAAATTGATTTTTGCATATGAAGTAGGTTAATATCAGGTGGAATTGGAAGAAACGAAAAACAGCAAAAACAAACGAAACCTTCGGATTGGGGTTGTCGGACTGGGGCGCGCGGGATGGTATTTCCACTGCAAGCCGCTTTCTGCGCATCCTGATTTCAAGCTTGTTGCTGTCGCTGATCCTGTTGAGGAAAGGCGAATCGAGGCTGAAAAGGAATTCAAATGCGATTCTTTTTCCAGCATTGAACAAATGCTTGATGAAACGGAACTGGATGCCGTAGTTATCGCATCACCAACGCATCTGCACAAGGAGATGGCGCAGTTGGCATTCAGGCGCGGACTTCATGTTGTACTCGAAAAACCGATGGCGATTGACGCCAAACAGGCGCAGGCGATAATTCGGTCAGCATCGAAACACAATAAGGTGTTAAGCGTGTTTTTCCCTCACCGCTATTACGCATATTTCCGGCATCTTCAAAAGATAATCAAATCGGGAAAAATCGGCGATGTGTATCAGGTTCGGCTTGGCTGGTTTAATTATGTCCGCCGTGCTGACTGGCAGAGCCTTAGCGAGTACGGCGGCGGCATATTAATCAACCTCGGATCGCATTTTATCGATCTTCTGTTTCAATTAATTGGCTACGATATAAAAAGGATTTTCTGCCATACCGGGCGAGTCGCCACTCTTGGCGATGCTGAGGATGTTACCAAGCTAATAATGGAATCCCGCAGCGGTGTGATTGGCGAGGCTGACCTTAATTTCGCGTCCGCGATTTTCCCATACGAGCTTGAGGTTTACGGCACCAAAGGCGCATTATATTTGGAGAAGCAGGAATTTCACCTGCGTTATTTCGATCCTGATAAATTACCTGCCGGGAAACTCGATAAAAATCTTGCGGCAGCCGGGCGGGAATATCCCGATGATAAAATCATTTTTATTGAAGAGACAATCCCGGTTGATGACAATTTGCAAATTGATTTTTACAGGGATTTTGCGAACGCGATTCGCACCGGCTCATCCCCGACAGTCAAACCCAAAGAGGCGCTTGCGGTTATGCGTATGGTGGAAAGACTGCGCGAGAGTGCGGGTCGAATCGTTGGTTTCGCAAAGAGTGAAACGTAATACCCCCTGGGAGCTGTTGAAAAAGGATAGGTTTTAATGTAACCCGGAATGCCTTTATCAAAAAAAGTGAATCTATTCTACAATGTTCGCAGGCATTCCGGGGAGGTGGCTAGATGCGCGGGACCCCGGCATGCCTGCGAGGATTGTCGGGTTTGATTCACATTTTCATATAAAGGCATGACCGGGTTACGGGGAAAATAGGGTTTTCAACAGCCCCCAGAGACCAGCGCTCCCAGGAAAAAATATTTTTAATGCACAATAACTTAGAACGTGGTCTTTCAGGGATGACTATATTAATAGATACGCTGTCAGCGCGGTGAAAAACGAAGTCAGCAATCCGTACATAAATAGCTTTGCAGTTGAACACTCGCCAATAAAACGCCTGGTCGCGGATACCATCGCGATAATGCCCAGAACGAATCCGAATCCAAACATGAATGAAAACACGGTTGATATGAGCATGTAAACAAAATACGCGAGCAGTGATATCCTGATTGTTTTCCAAAAGCCCAAGCCAACTAACAGTGATCGATGGAATAGCGTGAAAAGCAGTGTCCAAAGGATAAATCCGGTCAGGATTATTCGAATGAGGCTGGAGAAGCGCTTGACGCGGCTCAATTCGGTTGCGTTTTTATGAAATCCGGTTGATTCATCCAGAGTAGGCGCAATCTCGATTTGAAAAGGAACCCCCGATGATGGCTGCCTGAAAAGTGAATATTTCTGAACCGCGCCGTCCGAATTGATTGTATCGAAAAACGCAATCAGGCTATCCGATGAATAAAAAACGCCTTTCTCCCTCGCGTTGACACGGTTTATCAGTGAAACCTTATCGAGTTGGACGCCATCCAAAGGAGAAATGTGCAAGCCGGACGAGTTTGCCTTATTTATTAAATACGCTCTTGTCAGGGGAAACGAAATCGTCCTGCCTGAATCCTCGTGAATTATCTCCCCAGCCAGAATTCTGTTTACAATATCGAGGCGTTCATCATCATTTCCGAAAGGCTCGGTATAAGTGAGCGATACTCCCCTTGATGTAAACATGTCTGTTTGCCCGGAGAGATAATAGCTGATTTTCAAAGATGAATCGTTTTCACCGGCGGATTCGAAATTGATGTCATCCGGCAGTATCTGCCTGTCCGCTGAATAGATATGAGCCCAGAAATCCTGTGCCGGCTGTTTTTTCTTCATCGACAAATTCCATTCAAGCAGCGCAGTGGGAAGTTTGAACGCAAGATGAATCATCCAGAAAGGCTGCTGAAACAGGAAAATGTTCGTATTCTCCATTTGCTGATAGAAATTATCCCTTTCAGATTTGATCCTTGCATTATCCTGAAATCTTTTCTCGAGCTGCTTTACGAATTTAACGTCAAAGAAAACATAATTTGTAAGCGAGCACGTTGACACATTTTTCCGATTCAATCCTTTAAAAATAAAACTATCAGGAATATTGGATGAATTTGTGGATGAGAATGCCATAAAAATCCGTGCTTTTACCATGCCCGGTGATGTTGTATCGATTAGCGCAACCATGTATTCAGACTCAGGCGCGTTGGATGGTGTCACGCCCTCCGATGCCTCCAGAGAGGAAGAGCATGTTATCAACACAAAAAAGAGGATTATCACGGCAACGTATCGCATCACGCAATTATATACCGACTTGGTGGATTTTTGCGAAAAAGAATCCCGCAATTATACTAAACGTGCACATAGTATCACTTGTAATCCTGCAGCGCCATCTCTTGACATGATTGGATTTAGTTGATTATAATTTAGTTGTATTAAGTTTTATTTGTTTTGATTAAATCTATTTAAGTTGCCTGCCGTAACTTGTTTCGGTTATTTTTACGTCTCCAAAGAATGCCTGGGAGAGAACAATGACAAAATACAAACTAATCATCGTTGCAGTGTTGCTATTGGCACTATACGGTTGCAGCAACCAACCGGTTACCCCTGACAGAATAACATCCGAATACAACCCTGAGGCAAAAACATTCCAACTTGCTCTTGTTCTGGCGGGTGCGGAGTTTACAAATCCGGAAAGGATTCCAACTGACGTTCCAACAATCGAGTTGATTAATCCAGCGCAGTTTGGATATTTCGCAAGTTTCGCACTGGCGGCTTTTGATGTTTATTATGAGCCATCTGACTGGGATGACTGGATGGGATATGAAATACCTCCGAGAACCACAACCAATTACGAACCAAGTGACTGGGATGATTGGATGGGATATGAAATACCTCCGAGAATCATAACCAATTACGAACCAAGCGACTGGGATGACTGGATGAGTATCCCCAAAGTTGGAATACCCGCAATACGGCGTACCCATAACTGCTCTGACAGTGGAAAGCTTGAAAAAATATCAGAGATGATTGACACTCTTGGCGCTTATGAGCCGTCTGACTGGGATGACTGGATGTCATTAGGCGATTATGAGCCATCCGACTGGGATGACTGGCTGGTCACAGCGACTATTGATGATTTGACGAATTTAAATTGAAGTATGAATCATGAATACTAATACGGACTCCTGCCAAGGCGGGAGTTTTTTTATACATATCATCACGTGGTGTTGTAATATATTACTGACGAGTTTGTTGGTGTTTATCAGACATGAAACAAACCTCACCCCCCAGCCCCCTCTCCACTATGTGGAGAGGAGGAGCAGGAAAACGTCAGGTGGATAGAGGGAGTGGAATCAATCTTTCTCCCCTTCTCCTGATGCAGGAGAGGGGGCTGGGGGGTGAGGTTCTTTAATCCAGGAAAATGAAATCCAAATCACCATTCATATTAACGCTTGCCTTTCTGATTCTCCTTTGTGTAATCCCCGATTTAGCTGATTCCTCCAAGCGCAGAATTGCCCGTAAACCCGGTGAACCCAGGGAACTTACTCGTGTGGAGCAGGTTCGAATTGAGGGCTACATGAATTATTTCTCGCATGCGCTTTTCAGATACCGCTGCATTTACGGCGAATATCCGGTTTCAGCGCGGACGCTGGTAAAATCCGGGTTAATTGTAGTCTGGTCCATTAACCCTCTGACTGGAAGGCCGGTTAGATTCATCAGGAATATTCGCGAGGGTGAATACAAATATGCCGGCGAGATGTGCTATGTCTATAATTCTCCCAAAGACGGCTTTTTCAAGGGCATTTTCGAGACCACTCGTTCAAGGGGATGGGAATATTATGAATTCCCGGATGTGGTTGACCAGTCAAAACTAGAGCAGTTGAAAAAGAGCAATCCTGAGTCGTATTCGGAAAAGGAGCCGTACAAGTTCGCGAAGTCGATGGCGAGTTTGTTTGGGACACTGAAAAACATTCATCTCGATGAAAAAACCGGAAAGCTTCCAAAAAGCACTGAGGAACTGCTCGGAAGTCATTTCAGGATTTTAAGGGAATATTATCGTCCCAAATACAGCGGTGATGATGATCAGCACGGTGGCTTTTTCGAACTTGGCGTTGATCTGAAAGCGGGGTTTTGGTATTCCATATATAAAACGCGCCCTGATTACACTTACCATTTCGCGCATCGATTTCCATACCAGGGATTAAGCCTCGTTGAGAGGGAGTTTGTCGATGAGGATTTCCCTGAATTGAAAACACCGATTCCACTTCTGGGATCATCGGTTTATCCTGATGTTCTCACATTGCCGGGAAAGGTTTTGATGTCCGTTGACGATATAAAATATGTACGCGATTAGCCGGTTTATGCGTGCTTTATTATAATTTGCATTTGGGATTGCTAAACCGCATTAATAATGATTAATGCGAAACCGATATTTTCATGAAATTCAGTGTATGGCAGAGTCCATCATGCGAAAAACATAGTATAATTAAGCTTGGTGTCTGACCTGATTAGCGAAAGTCAGATGCATGAGTGGAGTACTGTCACAATTGAGACTCAATATTCTGATTTGCGGTGTATTATCCGCAGAATGTGAAGGAAATCAAGGGAACGATGGGTTATGGTTCGCATGAACCATCCCAAGTGGATTCGGGAATGTCAAAAGAACCATCTCTTCAGGATCGATTTATAGGCACAATTTTAGGTGTCGCTGTAGGCGATGCATTAGGCGCGCCTGTTGAAGGCTGGAGCCGTAAGACTATCAAAACCGTTCTCGGCACCGTTCGAGGATACCAGCTCACGATGATGGGCAAGGGTATTTTCACTGATGAAACCCAGCTTACAATGGTTTTACTGAAATCGCTTCTTCACTGCAGGAAATTTACCCCGGAGGATTTCGGTAACAGCATTGGTGAATGGATGCGTCTCAGCGACGAGGGCATTGAGCCTGCGCGCGGCGTTGGCCGTACAATCTCGCTGGCGGCGAGAAAGTTGTATCGCGGAATTCCCTGGGATCAAAGCGGCGAATATTCAGCGTCAAACGGCGCAGCGGTTCGTATTGCTCCCCTTACACTTCTTAATTATGACTCCGATGACCTCTCTGAATTCATGCAGGATGTTGAGAACGCAGCCAAGCCGACCCATATTGAGTCATTGGCAATTCAGGGCGCGAAAGTTATAGCTCTCGCGCAGTATCTTGTTCTTAAGGAGGATAGATTCTTCTTCGACAGAATCGAATTCCTTGACAATCTGATTAATCTTGCGGATGAGCACGCGTCGAAAATGGTCGGCAGCATTACCCAGTTGAAAAAATACATTTGCCGCAAACCGATTGAACATCAGGTTTATGGCAAGCCCTGCTCAAAGAGTGTTTTCAGTTGCGGACAGAATATTGAAGATACGGATGACAGATACGCAATCCTTGAGGAGATAGGCACCGGCAAATACGTTCTCGAAAGCGTCCCCGCCGCTTTATACTGCTTCCTTAATTCACCATCGAATTTCGAGGAAACCCTTCTTACAGCTGTTAACGCCGGCGGCGATACTGATTCAATCGCGGCGTTGGCGGGATCTTTATCCGGAGCACTCAACGGCGCTCCGGCAATCCCCATGCGGTGGCTGATGGACCTTGAAAATCGCGAGGAAATGATAGAACTTTCCATTCAGCTGCATGAACAGGCAATCGGCCTTGACCTGCCCGAAGGCGTGATTTACATCTCCCGAACCAAAATTCAATTCAAGTCTTGAAAAAGCCCAATTTTCACTGTAACCCGGTCATGCCTTTATAGAGAAGGTGAATATATTATACGAATTTGGCAGGCATGCCGGGGAGATGGCTATTTGCGCGGGACCCCGGAATGCCTGCCAATATTAGAGAATGGATTCACATAATCTATAAAGGCATTCCGGGTTACGGTGGAAACTCACCTTTTTCAACAGCCTCTGGAATCAAGCACTTCGACAAGCTCAGTACAAGCCGCTCCCACGTCAACACAACCCATGATACAATTACCCCGTATGCGAATACACCAGCGCAAATGAGAGTTAATCCTGAAAATATCCCTGATGGCATCCGTGATGAAAAAATCGCGATAATCGGTTATGGCCTTTTAGGGCGGCCTGTCGCGCATTGCCTTCGCGATTCAAACCACGAGGTTAGAATCGGGCTTCGTGAGAATTCAGGAAGCATTAAGATGGTTACTGATGATGGCTTTGAGTACGGCACAAGCGATGAGGTTGCAAACTGGGCTGATGGCGTGTTTCTGCTAATCCCGGATGATCGTCAGGGTGCCGTTTACGCCACAAAACTCGAAACATCGATGCGTGATGGTTCAATGCTTGTTCTGGCGCACGGATTCGCGTTTCTATATTCAAGAATAACTCCGCGGGAAACAATAGACGCTGTGGTTATCGCTCCTCATGGGCCCGGAAATGCCTTGCGGGATTTGTATTTAAAGGGAAAAGGACTCGCGGCGCAAGTGGCGGTACATCAGGATTCATCGGGCATGGCGGAAACTCGCGCGCTTATGCTCGCGCGTTCGCTCGGGCACGGCAAGGGTGGAATCAGGACGACTTCTGTCAAGGATGAGGTCGTGATGGATCTCTTTGCTGAGCAGATGGTACTTTGCGGCGGTGTTGTTGAATTGATGCGCGCCGCGTACCGAACTCTTGTGGATGCCGGTTACGATTCCGAAAGCGCGTACGAATCAGTTGTCCGTGAGTTGAAATACACTGTGGATATTATTCATCAGCACGGTCCTCATGGCATGTTAAGGCGGATTTCCAAAAGCGCTCTTGTTGGCAGTTTGTTCCATGGCGAAGTTGCGGTTGGCGATGATGTTCTCGACAGAATGAAAAGTCTGCTTGAGAGAATTGAAAAAGGCGATTTCAAAAATAGGCTCGACAGCTTGTCAACAACAGAGAATGAAACAAATTTGCATCAGATGGTTGACAAGATAGAAGAGGATTTTAAGGCGTAATATTACTCCGCTGAAGGGATGCGGGCTAGATAACTCAATAGTATCAATTAACCGAGCTCCGAACGTTAGTGGTTGTCGGGAAAGGTTATTTTTATATCTCGTCCCCCCCTTAATCCCCCCGCGAGCGGGGGGAAATATTTTTGCATTTGTAAACGATATACTCAGTCTATACACTTGTGAAAGGAAAAGACAACATTCTCCCTCCCCGCTCGCGGGGAGGGCTGGGGTGGGGGCATTTCATTTCGAAACCTTTCCCGACACGCTCGTTAGTGAGGGGTGTGTGGCTATTATTACTACCTTTCACTTACGTTCAAGGCTCGGTTATTAAAAGTCGCCATTTCCCTACATTTGATTGGCACACAAAAAAAGCCTCCGGAGGGACAAGTCCGCTCCGGAGGTTCACCAAGCTCCCCCTTGGCGATTGTTAATACCGGTTTGATACCACATGAGCCCGGCTCCTTTCGACACGCTGAATAAGTCCAACGAGCCATAACATTTTGCATCGCACTTGCCCGGTCACATCCGGGGTAGCCTGTAATTCAAATCGCCCCTTTTTAAAAATCACTTCTTCCAATTAACCCCCCTCTTATATGTACATCCCCCTTTTTTCCTCCAAGTCATTCGCCCCCATTCAAGTCCAGATCGTATTGAAATTACCCCTTTTATCTATTTCCATGCACTGAGATCGTTGAATCTTTATACACCCGGCTTGAAGTCGAATATATGTACGTTTATCGGGATTCGCCTAATGCCAATGTATTTCAAGTACATGGTTTCGTAACTGCTGGACTTGTCAATTTCGAGCCACCTTTTGTTTACATCGTATGAAACTTCCGATGGATGCAGATTCATTCCAAGTGAATTTGCAATATTCATGGTGAGAGTTGTCGCGCGATGTGTGTCCGGTAAAGCCTCAACTCCTGTCATGAGAGCAAGGTTTAGGCTGCTTTGCGTATCGAATCGCTTCGCCTGGTAGTAACCGATGTCCAGGCACACAGCGAATACAAACAGCATCACGATAAACATACCCAATGCTCGAACAGCTTCCACGTTGTAGTATTCTCTGGTCTTGGTATCCGTCATAGTGTCACCTCCGTGTGAAGTTCAGTGGTTTTTATACTCATCCTTGAGTTTAGAGTAAACACCAGCGTCAGAGAAGAAAGATGAGTTTCATAATATAACGCCGGATTATTTTTTAAAACACAAGGGAAAGGAAAGATAGAACTACTGCGTCTATTAACCTCTAACTTTCCCTTCCCCACTTTGTGGACCGCATATTAAGCAGTCCGTACCCTGGTATCATGCCAAGCCTCCCGTACCGTTACAACCAAAAGTCGCGTTAGCATAAAATCGTTCACAGCTGTTAAGCCAGAACCGGATCGAAAAGGCTACGCGCCTCCGCCAAGGTCTGAGTTGATGTCGCCGAAAATCGCCTGGATCTGTCCACCCAGAAGGGTCAACGCGGCGACTGCTACGATTGCCACAAGAGCAATAATCAGGGCGTACTCGGTAAGCCCCTGTCCGTCTTCGTTTCGTAAGATGTCGAATGTCATAATGTGCCTCCGAAAGATCAATAAATAAATAAATAAAATAAATAGTATTAAGTTTTCGTTTAACTATCCTGGACCCCAGGATTCCTACTGCTGTCCTTATCATCCGCCTAAGTTCAAATCCTCCTTGATTTGGCAGAAGACTGCATCAATCTGTCCGCCGAGGAGTGTCAAAGCGCCAACTGCAACAATTGCGACAAGGGCAATAATCAATGCATACTCAGTAAGCCCCTGACCATCCTCGCTCGTTAGAAACCGAGCGAACGTCATGCTTACGCTCCGCCGCCAAGGTCGGAATTAATGTCGCCGAAGATTGTATTAATCTGTCCGCCCAACAGTGTCAAAGCAGCGACTGCAACGATTGCCACAAGAGCAATAATCAGAGCGTACTCGGTAAGCCCCTGTCCGTCTTCATTTTTTAGTATATTGAATGTCATAATATGCCTCCGAAATTTATATTTGTTAGATAATAAATAGCTAAAATAGTTTTCAGTTTTACCTGGTCACAAGGACGTAGTGCGGCAGAGATGAACTAATTGTTCAGATTAGGGTTCACGCGACAAGTCGCTGACTGACCCTTCAAATATGCCTCACAACGTCCCGGACCGGTTTCGTAGAACTACAACGACGCATAACATACTACACAAGCACCTCGCAAAGTTCCTTTTTGGAACTTATACATACTGCGACCCAAAAGGGTCGGGACAATGACTAAGCTCCGCCACCAAGGTCTGAGTTGATGTCGCCAAAGATAGTGTTGATCTGTCCGCCAAGCAACGTCAGAGCCGCCACCGCGACGATAGCAACAAGCGCGATAATCAACGCGTACTCAGTAAGTCCCTGTCCGTCTTCATTTCTTATAATATCGAATGTCATAACATTCACCTCCGTGAATAATGAGCAAAAACATCTATGAAATAAAAAAAACTCTTCCGAACATTTTGTCGATATCGGCAAAACCATCGGAAGAGCTTGAACATAAAAAAATCGTCCTTCCTTCGGCAGCCTGGCTGTCTTCGTTATGAAGATCCTCGGCTTTGCGTCACCACGTCGCCGTGGTTTTGCCTTTATCGGGAAAAACTCTCGCTTACGAAATGAATTATACCACACGATGACATACCCGGCAAGGTGCAGGCCGGAAATAATTCTTTTTTCTCCCTGCTTTAATGAGGCTTTAAGGGATTGAATGGAAAATGCATCAATTTGCATATCTGATTTTGGTATAATATATAAAAGCCAATCGCTTTTAATGCATGTTTCTCGCGCAATCATCGACGCTAAATCACATGTTTATTCTTAATCTTCTGAAACCTACCTTTTTATTTTATCAATATTATCAATTGAATTGATTTAATATTTCGCCTGCGATATACTGCCTCACTTATTAAGGAAGATAGTTGATTCAGTCTGATTGAATGCGATAAAGCAATCTTACTGAAATCGATATCGACCTGTAATAGGCATTAACACTGATTTGGGAGAGACACAATGACACCAGAAGAGTTTTTCAAGTTCGCGAAAGAGAACAATGCCGAGATGATGGATCTTAAATTCGTCGATCTTCTTGGTGCGTGGCAGCATTGTTCATACCCGTTCAACTGCCTCGATGATAGTATTTTCACTGAAGGGCTTGGATTTGACGGCTCATCAATTCGTGGATGGCGTAAGGTGGACAAATCAGACGTAGTGGCTGTGTGCGACCCATCCACCGCTGCAATGGATCCTTTCTTTGAAAAACCGACTGTCAGCGTTATTGCTGATATTGTCGATCCGCAAACCAAAGAGAATTATTCAAGATGCCCAAGGCGAGTCGCGAAAGACTCAATTAAATATCTGCTGTCAACCGGAATTGCAGACCGCTGTCTTATCGGGCCTGAGCCGGAATTTTTCATTTTTGACCAGGTTCGCTATGAACAAAACCAGCATACCGGCATGTATGAAATAGATTCATCGGAGGGCGCATGGAACACAGCGCGTTTCGAGAAACCGAATCTTGGATACAAACCCGGATTCAAGGGTGGTTATTTCCCGGTATCACCAACAGACACATTCCATGATTTACGCGGTGAGATGTGCTATGAAATGATGAAACTGGGCATCAATGTTGAGGCGCATCATCATGAGGTCGCTACTGCCGGCCAGACTGAAATCGATTTAAAGTATGATGATCTTCTTTTAATGTGCGACTGGTTCATGTGGTTCAAATACATTGTAAAGAATGTCGCCAAGCGCCACAGTAAAACCGTAACATTCATGCCCAAACCAGTATTTGAGGACAATGGCAGCGGAATGCATACGCATATCAGTTTATGGAAAGATGGCGTACCTCTGTTTGCCGGCAATGAATACGCTGGTTTGTCGAAAATGGCAATGCATGCGACGGGTGGAATTCTCAAACATGCTTCATCGCTTATGGCGTTTGCCGCTCCGACCACAAACAGCTACCGTCGCCTTGTTCCCGGATTTGAAGCGCCTGTGAACCTTGTGCTGTCCGCCGGGAACCGCTCAGCAGCTATCAGAGTGCCTATGTATTCCGATAATCCCAAAGCAAAACGAATTGAATTCAGATGTCCTGACCCAACCGCAAACGCTTATCTCTTATGGCCTGCAATGCTGATGGCTATGATAGACGGCATCCAGAATGAAATAGAACCCGGAAAACCGCTTGACCGAAATGTCTTTGAAATGACTCCCAAAGAACTTGCCAATATCCCGAAAGTTCCCGAGACACTTGGAGAATCAATTGATGCTTTGGAGAAAGATTTCAAATATCTCCTTACAGGTGATGTATTCACAGAGGACCTTGTCAGAGCCTGGATTAAGTGGAAACGAGATATGGAACTTGAGCCGTTGATGCTAAGGCCGCATCCGTATGAGTTCTATCTTTATTACGATAGCTAGTGCCGTTTTAACAACCGAGCCCAGAGCCGTTGTCCGAGCTCAGTTCCCTGTCCTTTGGCTGACTGGCCATAAGATGCGCTGATGACCATCAGGAAACTGAAAGTTTCTCTTGGACCGATATTAAGCGTATAGTCAACGTAATCCATTGAGGACCCCATTCCCACGATATCGCTTCGTGTCGCGGGGAATTCCCGAATTCTTGTTGTTTCCATTCCATCAGGTGGATTCATGAAAACAATGCTCTGGACATCAAAAACATGAATATCTTTTCTGTTTAGATATACGGGAAAATCCGATTGAGGAAGGTCATACGGATGTTTCAAACCAAAAGTTACAACCACGTAAACTTCACCGATTTGTTACAAAACTGCATAAAAAAAAAGGCTCTAAAGAGCCTTTTTGATTCATATTGAGACAATCAAAGCGTCTGAATATTTCCAAACGCCTTTATTCTTCTTTCTTGTCGGGTATATAGATGTAACCAGCTTCAACACGGTCATCGGTATCATCGATAAGCTGGATGATGAGAAACCCATCCATGAATTTCACTGTTTCACTTACCTGTCCCGGTTTAAGCTTCGCTAAAAATTCGTTTGCTTTTAAGCCGATATTTTCCTTTGACACAGGACCCGCGATTCCAGCTTTTGCGTTCAAGTCGCTTAATGAAGCGATGTATTTCTCGATTTGCGAGAACAGGGCGCGAGCGGTATCCGGCCTATCCACTAAATCCGCCAGCGTTTCCCAGGCAGACTGGATATCCTCCGCGGAAGGAAGCTGCCTTGCGCTCTTTACCATATCTCTCATTGTGGTTGGTTCGGAATCCGCCAGGGATTTATCAGTTGGCTTGACATCATTTGGCAGTGCCGTGCGGTTAATTTCGCTCTGGACAATTTCATCCAGGATTTTAAGCGCGTTTTGCGCTTTCTTAATATTTTCTTTTCGAATTCGGTCTGCGGAATTAACAACGCCGCGGTCAACCGCGGATGTTATGCCCTGCTGGAGCTGCAGCGCTCTCATCTGCGCAGGTGTGGGAATGTTTTCAGGTGAATCACCCTCGATAAGAACCTCAAGCGCGTCAAGAGCCGCCCAGAAGCCCTCGGTAATATCCTCTTTCAAATAGGGCGCGGCATCCGCGATATTCTGGGTTGCTTTCTTGACACCCTCGTTGACGGACTCAATGATATCATTACCGGTTTCGTCAGTGGTTTCTTTTGCGACATCACTAGAACAACTTGCCATGGTAATCAGGACACAGATTACTATAAATAGCTTTGATCTCACGATGACCTCCATGAAACGGTTGGTTTCATTTGTGTATCTGCGGGATTATTTCAAATCCCAAATTATTGTCAGGAATATATATTAAATGATTCACAGTGTGATTTAAACATTAATGCTCCTTAAATAAAGGTTTAATAAAGGACTTGAAGCATTAGCGTTCTGTAATACGCATATTCCCCGACATTTGAAAAATAAAAAAAACTTGAAAAAAACTCGCGCAAAAGCGCGAGGGAATTTCAAACATGTTGAAACTAATTAACCGCTCTATTCATCCCATGGATCTTCGGGATTGAAATCGAGTTCAGCCTCATGGGAAAAAACACCAATGACATCATCTTCAGTCACCGCGGCAACGACATAATACAGAATCCCGCCACCCGGATTTATGTCGGTGAAGTGATTGAGTATTATTATATCCTCGTTCAAAGGCTCGTCTTTATCGTAGCCCTCACCGGATGTTCTTGTCCTGTAAACGTTGTATCCCTTGATGTTGGCTTCAGGGGAATAGCTCCACGAAATGTAAGCTTCGTTGCCGATAATTGTCGCATTGACGTTTCTTACCGGTTCAGGCGGATTCTCACCCCTGTCAAATACATTAGCGAATGAATAGCTGGCGTACACGATATTATCCGCGCTTTGCTGAAAATACGCGCCTACCCCTGCATATCCTGTTCCCACTGCATGGAAAACACCCTTGTCGGTGAGGTATCCAACACTTTCGTTGGTCGAATACCAGGTAACAACACCAGTGATGTCAATTATCGCACTGTCGGAATAATAGCCATAAGCTTTGAAAATCTGGCTGCCCTGGTCTTCAATGTTAACTGATTCCGGATCAATGACAATTACGTTCAGCCTTGGGCCGGTAGCCGCCTCAGCCTGTGGAAAATCAGTATTGCCTGGCAGTGCGTAAACGGGAATTCCAGTGTTGTCGGGGTTGCCTGAACACCCGATGCAGCACATAATCGATAGTAAAACCAGGACCACGCTGATGCCGATATATCTCATCGTGGACCTCCTGAAATTTATGATTGTAATAATAAAATAATCCCCAAATCACCCCGTACAAAAATTCAGCCTGATAAACAGGTTACAGGGACAACAAAAAATATCACAGTATCAGCTTTAAATCAAGGAACAAAGTTGGTGCGAAATCCGCAATTGGAAATCTTCGTGGCGCTGATGTCCCGGGCTTGTTGAAAAAGACGTTGCAAACAAGAAACCCCCACCCCAGCCCTCCCCGCGAGCGGGGAGGGAGAATATTG
>CBDURE010000032.1:0-27774 GCA_965369605.1 uncultured bacterium | reverse complement strand
TCCTGTAATATTGGTATTTACAGTCAGGCAGCAGCCATATTAACTCTCCTCAACCAAGTACCTACACTCACCACAAATTGAAACTTGAGATATTTCATATCTCAAAAAACGTTGTTTAAGTTTTTCCAATTTTCTAAGGAGGTGCGTTATGCGTACCAAAATATTGTTGATTATCGGTCTGCTATTGCTGCTGATAATCGGATGTTCCAACGAGCATCCATCAACCTCTCCACTGGTGAGTGATCTACCAAGTGGAGAAGAATCACCGGAAGTTACTGATGATTCAGATGTCGTTCGAGACCTTATGGCAACCTACTTGATCCACGGTAATGATCCGCAGGAAACTTATGAGGCCTATTTTGATCCGGAAGGTTTAGGATTAGGCTATTCAACTCTCGTCGATTGCGTCGCAGCCACATATTACTATTATAGTGGAACCTACTACAACTACGTCTTAGTCTGCGACACCCAATACAAATGGTCAGGCAGCTATGCAAGTTATCCGAGATGTCAATTATGGAAGTTAACAACGGATGATGAACCCACTGCAACTCGTATTGGTTACATTCCGGGTACATACACAAAAGACCCCGACGGTTGTGATCTAATTGAAGAAAACAACTACCTCTACGCTTTCGTTTACGATGACCACACTGAAAAAGTCTACTTATATTATTGGGCTCTCAATGCGTCCGGTGGAGTTACAGCACAAGCAGCAACATACTCTGCCCAGTTTTATGATGCTCAAATGGATGGCGGACAGGGTGTAGCAGTGACAATTACTGATTCATGGCCAAATTACGACTTATTTGTTTGTGATCCTGAAAATGACATCGTTTTCGTTTTCAATGAGACAACAAAAACATCAGCTACCGAATACGATATTACGGGAGCAAGTCCAATTGATGTCTGCGCCCTCAGAAAAGACAGTAATGAGTGGTTCGCTTATGTTGCCTGCAGAGATGATAATGATTCCAACGATGACATTGTTAAAGTTTTCGATTGGAATTACTCAACGTCGGTTTATGATACAACAGACGCCGATTGTTCGACTGGGACCGATACTTTCCCATTTATTCTATCCATCGCTTCACTAAAATGGGAAAGCCATGATAACAACACTGTAGCTGTACTCAGTTATGATACTATTGACTTGAAAGGGTACAGGCTTAGACAGCTTGATTTTGGTGTCGGATACACTTGCACTGAAGATTTTGATGCTGAAATCGATGGTGGAATTGCCTCTGAAAGCCTCGCCATCTGTAAACAACGTTATTATGTTTCTCCAGATTGGTATGTTGGATATCACTATGTTGTTTCAGAACGAGATCCTGATCTGAATGCTTTTGGTGGAACAAATGGGGAGAATATTCTCATCTATAATAACGATACTACATAATCTTACAATCCAGATTTTTAGGCTAGCTATGATTCTTCATAGCTAGCCTTATTTTTTTTCCTATGATATTATTTTTTAAATGTGCCATGCCAAAAATAAATATAATATCCATGTACTGCTCCCTCTCCTGATTGGGCTTGGATTCTCAATTCTATATGCATTTTTTCCGACGAAGATGCTTTTAACAGATGGACTTGGCTGTGCCTACGATATGGAAAATTTTCCGGCGTTTTATACGGTTCATCAGCATCACCCACTGTGGCTCCCGATCATGCACATCACATTCCATTTTTTCAAAATTGTTATTCCAGGCATAAGATCAATTTCATACCTGTACCTCCTAAGCGCACTTTTTGGTGGGGTAGTTGTTACTCTCTTCATTACGCTGGCAAAAAAAATCACTAATAATAATTTCGCGTCTATCATTTCAGGATTGTTTCTGGGCGTTAGTTGGGGAATTATGTCAAACAGTACAGATGCGACAGTTTATATGCTTATGATGACTCTTATGCTTATAATAGGCATATATATATCATCAAAGGATGAATTGTCTTTAAAACACGCTGTAATTGCTACTCTTCTTATACTTGGCGCCTCTCTTATTCATCAAATTATTTTCTTTTTCACATTTTCTATCCTCGTGTGGATAATTTTAAATTCAAAGAGAAATAAAGCTCTCCTTAGTTCGCTCATATGCATATCCATATATGTTTTCGGTGGGATACTTTCATATTACTTGTTTTACATTTATTCCATTTCATATGTTGGTGATGAGATCAAAATCTCATTCTTTCGGTGGCTAACCGCTTATGCTTATAATCCTGGCTGGTGGACATACGAGGTCTTTGGTTTTCAAAGAGCTCAAGATATTTTTTATTTTTCTCAGGTAAATCTTTTTCTTCATATTCCCCAATCAGAATTGATCCATCATGCCAGAAGCTACGACTCAATTGTGACCAATTCATTCTTCATAATTTTCCACATTATCATTACGACATCCATTCTGTGGGAGATCATTTGCCTTATACAGAAAAGGGATAAAGATATTAAAACACGAAAAACCAGAATCGTTCTTCTTGCCTGGTTGCTCCCCTTCTTTATTTTTAACCAGTTTTATTGCGCTGTTGAGATGCATTTCAAGTTATTCTACCTTCTTCCTCTTTTGGTTTTATGGACTATGCGAATTATCCATGTGCCGCATAAATTCAAGACTTTCACAGCAATCAGCGCATGTATCCTTGTCGCTTTTCTCGCAATCTGGAATTTTCAAACTGGTTTGCTGCCAAATTCAAAGTTAGAAACCAATCCATTTTTGAAATCCGTTCATGCAATTAAACCCGTTGTTCATGGCAAGGATCTGCTTATTTTCTCAGACCACCAGAATTATATTTCATTCCTGGCTATTTACTACACCGATGCTACTGCAGTTACAATGAGAAGAAAATTCAGCAAATTCGCTGTTATTGATGAAAGTACAGATGAGATCGAAAAGCAAACTATTGATTTCATAAACAAGCATTTTGAAAGAATCCTTGTATCAGATCAAGCTTTTTCTGATATGCCTGATCCTGTTGTCTTTTCAGCGCATTTTTTCCCTTTGCCGCATCCATGGCTCCTGTCGATTTCAAAATCATCAATTAAAAAAATCGGTGAAGTTAAAACAGAAGATGGTGAAATACTTCATGAGGTTAAGTTCATTAGTTCTGCTGATCTATTAATATAAATATGGAAAAACGAACATATATATTCCCCATCCTGATAGGACTCGCCTTTGCCATCTTTTACATGGCTTTCCCGACTAAGGTTCATTTCATCGACGGTCTGGGATTCGCGTATGATCTTGAAAACTTCCCGATATCGTACGACTTCCACCAGCATCATCCTCTATGGCTACCTTTGACGCATATTCTGTTTCATTCAATTAAGGTAATCGCTCCGAGCCTTAGATCGCTTGACTTCCTGATAGTTCTCAATTCGATACTCGGCGGCCTGACAATTTTTCTCTTCATTCGACTGGTTCACAAAGCTGTCGGAAATAAAATCGCATCAATAATGGCAGGTCTTTTCCTCGGTGTAACCTGGGGAATGATGACCAACTCCACCGACGCTAATATCTACATTGTAATGATTTTGATGATGATCGGCATCACTATTATACTTTTGGATGGTACTCAACTAACAAGAAAAAGGGCATTACTTGCAACAGGATTGATAATCTTTGCGTGTCTGATTCACCAGATGTGCATCTTTTTTACACCTGTCATACTCGCAGCGATTCTGCTTCGTTCCCCAAAACGCCAGAGAAACGCCACTGCGATTATCTGTACCGCAATGTTCGCAATCGTAATCTCAGCAGCTAATTATACGATATATCTTCATGCGACATCACTCGCTGTAAACGAAATTGAAATCACTTTCATGCAATGGCTTACCGCGTTTGGCCATCATCCAACCTGGTGGACGGTTCAATTAAAGGGTTTTGCCAGAGCGCAGGAGATATTCATCTTTACGCAGATGAATCTATTCATACACACATATGGATGTGAATTAATGCATCATGCAAAAGGGTATGGAGCAGCCCAAATCGGTACATTGTCCCTGATAATTCACATAATCATTGTGACGAGCATTTTGTATGAAATAGTCTCGTTCTTCAAAGTAAAAGAAAACGATCTTTTAATTCATCACACACGCATCCTGATGATTATCTGGATACTTCCATTTTTTATCTTTAACGTTTTCTATTGCGCATTTGAAGTTCATTATAAGCTTTTCTATTTACTGCCGCTGATAGTACTGTGGATGATAAGATTAATCAGGTTACGGCGTGAATATCAAAAAACAATTTCATCAGCGATTTGCGTACTGATTGTTTTACTCGGTATCTGGAATTTCACATCCGGAGTGCTTCCCAACACAAAACCAGAGAGTAATCCTTTCTTCAATGAAGTTCTTGAAATTGCGCAGGTAGTTAAAAAGAGTGACCTTGTGATATTCTCCAACCACCAGGCTTATACTTCTTTCCTTGCCAGATACTACACTAATGCAGATACTACGACATTTAAGAAAGGTTACAGTCCCTTTGCCGTGCTTGATAAAAGCGAGATGGCAATTGATAAGAAAACGATTGAATTCCTGAATACTCGCTATAAACGAATTTTTCTAACAGATGACGCATACCGTAGAATACCTAATCATCTGTATTTCCCTGAAAGACGTATTCCACCTCCACATTCATGGCTGTTATCACTTGATGCATCATCAATTATTCCTGTTAATGCGGTAAAATCAAATGGTAGAATAATTCTGTACGAGGTTAAACTGCTGAGTGACACATAAATTAAATAAATCCTTACGCTTTATCCCGTGGTTGATATGTGCCCTGACAACGGCAATCTATGCCCTTTTCCCAACCAAGATGCATTTTGCCGACGGTCTTTACTTTGCCTATCATCTGGAGGAGTTCCCGCTTTCTCATGCGTGGCATCCGCATCATCTTTTATGGCTGCCTTTGATGCACGTTATTTTTGATGCCCTTCATTCAATTATTCCCTCACTCAGTGCTATGACATTCTTTCAATTATCAAACGCAATTCTCGGCGGCTTGACTGTTTATGCGATGATAAAGTTCGTATCATTAATCGGCGGCAATCGAATTGCCGGAATAGTTACCGGTTTGATTTTCGGATTCAGTTGGGGGATGCTTCATTATTCCGCGGATGCAAACATTTACATTATCGTCCTGCTTTTAATGCTCGTTGTCGCAATACTGATTACCAGTGGAGATAAACTGAGCCGGAAAAATGCCATCATCGCCACAATCCTGATGATAATAATCACGTCCTTGCACCAGATAGGATTCTTCTTTTCATTCGCAATTTTAGCTGCAATCATCCTGCGCTCACCAGCAAAGGATAAAATAAAAACCGCAGTTTTTTGTGCGTCTTTATACGCCATAGTGACGATTACAATGTACTACGCTGTTTTTCTGATGATTCGCCCTCTGCTTTTTGCTGAGCTGCAGCAAAGTTTCATTGCATGGATGACCTCGTATGGAAGCCACAAATCTTTCTGGTCGATTACCGATATGGGATTTTTCCCAGCCCAGGAAATATTCGAGTACACTCAGTTTGGCGCATTTTTCCATAATCAGGACATTCTCAAAGTCCGCGAATCACTAAATTTCAAAGGAACATACAACACCAACGTTATAAATATATTCTTTCATATTGTAGTCCTCTTTTCCGCATTAATCCTTCTATTCCAGGTAATTCTGAAAAAGCATATTCCCAACCGGTCGATTAAGATCATCCTCTTATCCTGGTTCTTCGCATATTTCATCTTCAACCAGTTATATTGCGCGTTTGAAATTCATTTCAAACTATTTTTCATCATCCCGTTACTGGCAATCTGGACTCTTCTGATATTGGAATCCTCACCTCGTGAGCTCAAGATATGGAACTACATTGCTGTCTCATTTATTATTGCCATGGCAGGTTGGAATTTTGTTACAGGTGTTATACCTGAATCAAAACCCGAGTTTAATCCTTTCATCAAGCAGGTAATGGAGTTGGAGCCTTATGTAAAAAAAGGCGATCTGATTATTTTTGCGAGGCACGAGAGATACAAGGCAGCAGTTGCACGATACTACACCGATGCGGATGCCGCTTTCTTCCAGACAGAATTCAGGTATATTTCAACCGATAACGATTCCTTCAGCGATATGCATAAAGAAACCATTGAGTTTTTCAATAATCGATATGACAGGATAATACTATCAGATGATGCCTGGAATTCAGGATACGTTAAATGGTATTTCTCAGGGCATGTTTTTCCTCCGCCTCATCCAGCATTTCTAGCGGTGCAAAAGTCAAGATTGATTGGCTCGGATTTTGTTAAAAACGGTAAAATCGCTGTTATCCGAGAATCTGATTTGCCGAACTAATACAATCCTGAAATTATTGAAAAATCATTAACAAGAATTTGATATTCACCGTTTATGGGTTCAATCCTGAGGTTTGAGTAGCTGCCCTTGTCGCTTCGCCATTCGTTTGAGAATCCCCATTCATCCCACTGCCATACCGCGACATGATTTCCGGCGCGTTGTATTTCATCATCATACTCTCCCTCGATTACGACCAGCTCCTGCCTGCCGTCGAGGTCAACATCGGCGAATGCAAATTCACGATTCGGCACCGGAAGGTTGGATGACATCCACACAGGCTTAACCGCGCCGTTTTCGAGTTTCATCACGAAGAAATGATTGCGGATGCTCATGTCGTTTTCTTCAATCCAGAGAGGTTTGGAACTGCCGAAATTTCCCGCTCGCCAGGCTGAGATGTTGATGTTCATTATGCCATCGCAGGTGGAATCGGCAATTTGGAAATCATCCACCCACCAGTTATCAGGCGATTCCCAGATTAATATCGTGCCATGATAAATCTTTAGAGTCCCATCTTTCAGAATGCAATGCTCAAGGTGTGAGTTGTTATTTAAATCAATAAAACACGATTTTCTGATTCTCTCCGGTTGATATTTTCTTTCGTTTTGAATTGATTCTCTGGTTTTATCCTTGAATGATTTCGATGATTTATCCCATGCGAATATTTTTCTTTCTGTGAATTTAATCTTCAATCTGCCAATGATATTCTCGGCTCGTTCACCATCAATAATGGATGGTTGATAGTTTTCGCTGTTATATACAGCGAGGAATTCGATTCTCCGTACGCCTTCATTATCGAAAGTGATTTCAGCGATTAATCCCTCTCTTGTAGCCTCTGACCACAGTTGATCAAATACGAAATTCCCCAGACTGTATAGAATATATTTGCCTTTGTATTTCTCCATCGTCTGGACGACGTGCGGGTGATGGCCTATCACCAGTTCAGCGCCGGCATCGATTGCGGCACGGGCGAATTCAGTTTGGCGTTTATTCGGTTTCGGTTTGTATTCATATCCCGAGTGCATTGAGACGATTACAAAATCCGATTTCACTTTTGCCAGTTTTACAGATTCAGCCATCGTGTCAATGTTCATAAGAGCTGTGCCGGCTCGTGTTTCGGATGCGCCGTAGAATGAGGGGACAACATCGCTGTCGTTGTATGCGAGAAACGCGAATGTTAATCCGTTGCGTTTGATAATCGCGGGTTTGTTTGCTTCGGCGCTATTCATCCCCGCTCCGGCGAATGCGATTCCGGCGCTTTCAAGATATTTTAGAGTATTCTTAATTCCTTTGTTTCTGAAATCGGGCGTATGATTATTCGCGATAGATAAAACATTGAAGCCGGCATCGCGCAATGCAATTTCACTTCCCGGCTCCCCTCGAAAAACCATTTCATCATTTCGAATCACGCGTCCGCTCGTAATCGGCGATTCAAGATTGCCAAAAACGATATCGCCCGATTTTAAATAGTCTCTGATTTTCTCAAACGGGTAATCCATCCCCTCTTGTTTAATCTTCCTTGCGACTCGCCTTGAGGGCATGATATCCCCTACCGCGATAAGGGAAACGTATTCCTCTCTCTCAGGAAGTTGCATCCTCGATTCCTTGAAACGATAAAAAGATTCGGATGTTACTTTGTCATCATTGTCAGAAGCGGCGTTAATCGCGTAGAAAAATATTCCACTAAAGAGAAGGAACGCTATTGCAAATATGGCGGGCTTTGCTTTCATTCTATATTTTCAGGCACATATATATTGGTCCAATCCGGTGGGTCAGGAATCTTTGGTGTCTCGTCCACCCAAGTTCCGCCCCATCCGCGAATAATACTTCTCAAAGCCTCATCAGTTAATGGTTTGGACATATCCCACGGTAATTCATATTATCCGAAAACGGCTCCACTCGTCACTCTTAGTTTACCATCGATTGGGACAACAACATAAATCGAATAAACACTCGTTGCCTCCTCCAATACCTGCCCAAACGGGCTGCTCGCAACATCAGTCACAATAGCCGCAGTATTTCGTTGAAGGAAATCATAATCGCTGATTCCAAGTTCATCCATCTCTTTCTTGTTTATTTCATACCATAGATGTTCAATCTGCGCACCATACGAACGAATAAATTCATATTCATCATCAGTTCTTGAAATGTTGCCCAGTTCCTTTTCAGAAATTGTTTTCAAGTGCTGAACTATCAACTCGGTCTTTTCGATGTTTTCCCTGTCAGGTGAGCTTAACAATCCTCGTGATTCCAGTCCCTCTTTTATCATTTTAAGCATTGATAACAATCTCCCATATACCAGTGGATATGGCTCAACATACCCCCTGTCATCCTCTTGCTCATAATCAGGTCCACCACATTCAGCATAAGCTTGCTTCGCATAGAGAATTGTATCGTGTTTCAATTCAGTCCAGCTTGCGAGATATGTCGTTAGCTCTTTTCTAGTCCAAGCCTTGTTTCTCATGAAAAAAGGATACCCATCTGATTTTTCCTCCAACAGAGGTAGAAGAGTGTACATCCAGCTCCAGTAAAGATTCTGAGTCCATGTATCAAGTGACAGAATTTCAATATCATCTTTCATCGATTTAATTTGCTTTGAGTAGTTCGGATAATCAGTCTCACCCATGCTGTCGAGAATTCTGTACGCCTCATCCGACCCCATCACCGCAGCGATATCCAACCCCTTTGGCAGCATACGCCCTGACACTTTTGGATCAACCAGATTCTGGAAAATCGCCGCATCAATCGTGAATCTCTGTCCCATGAATCTGAATCCCTTTATTATCTTCTCACGTTCGGATTGAGGAAGAATGGCGGTAATTGGAATCGAATTGATTTGGGGAGGCTCCAGTTTCTTAACTGCCTTCACCAATTCGACAAACTTATCCTCATCGCTTATCAGCAATTGTAAATCGGGGTTATTTCCATACACATCATTTACAACTTTTCCCAGCTGCCGATATGTTATGTCATCCGAGCATCCGACAAAGAAAGTAATCGGTTCATATACAGTGTCCCAGCTTTTGGAATTTCTATCAGAATTAAGAGCGCAAGTCATGAGAACAGCTGATTTCAGCTCATCCTCGACGCTCATTCGGAATGTCATACGGCCATACCACATCATGGTTTTGAAATACGATTCAAGCTGTGCTGATTTATCATAATGACCTCGTGGTATGTACTGCGAATAATCCTCTTTGAATTTATCATTTCCCTCCTTTTCAGAACCAATGTTTATGGCAGGAGATTTTGCAAAACCTTTATGCGATTCAATGAGTTCGATTTCCGCATTAACTATGTCCTCTATTACAGGCGGGATAGGGTCAAGAGGTGCCATGATTTTTAAGCCAACCGAAAAGAAAGCGAGATTTCTTTTAGATGCTTTTTCCCATTCAGTACCTTTTAATGACTGATATTGCTCGTAGCTTGAATCCAGCATCGAATCGCTTAAATCGCATATTTTCAATGCAAGTTCCTTTTCTTCAATTCCACGAAGAAGATGATCAAACAATAGATGATAGGTATGAAGAATGGAGTCTGCAGTAACGAAATTCGGAATGTATTCATAACGATTGGATTCGTAAATTGGGAAGAACTCAAATCTATGCCATCTTGTAATTACAAAACCATTTTGAACCAGCTTGTCTTTGATTTCCTGTGTCAAATACAACTCTTCGCTAATCATGACATTGGACAAATCATCTTCGATTGTGTATTCAGGTACACATGGAATTACATCAATGCGAACATTATCATAGGAAGCGAAATTCGATTTGCTTTTATCCAGCGTGTGATAAAATCCGGATGTTAGAATCGCGGTAATAATGCAAAGAGCCATCAATGCAATCCTTCTTCCATAGCGCAATCCGGTTTCTCTGGTATCATTTCTCAAGCGTCGATTATTCATGGCATCATCCTTTCTTCATATTCAATTAACAGAAGTTCACATTCACTGCTAAATGCAATTTTCGTTCCATTCTGTTTAAACATCGCTGGATTAATTAGTATTGCGTTTTTGGCGTGTCAAACCTATCATTCATGATAGTTAAATCATGGACAAAAGAGCCGCCATAATTCCTGTTTTAATTGGATTTGCGTTCGCCGTTGTGTATGCGGTATTTCCAACCGCCATGCTCACAGCGGATGGCTTATACTACGCTTGGCATATTGAAAACATGCCGATTGCTTATTCAATTCACCCGCACCATCTTCTATGGCTCGGGTTGATGCATCTTCTATTTAACGCAATCCATTTGGTGATCCCCGGATTATCCGCGCTTGAGTTTATGCAATTATTCAACGCCATCCTCGGCGGCGCGTGCGTGTGCCTTGTTATTCGCATTACAATGAAACTGCATTTCAATCTTACAGTCGCGATTATAACAGGGCTTTTCGTCGGATTGTCATGGGGAATGATTCATTTCTCCACCGATGCTAACATCTATATTCCCGTTCTTTTTCTGGTTCTTGTGTGCGTTGATATTCTTTTTGGCTCAAACGTCATTAATACAAAAAAAGCAATTGCGGTTTTATTCTTAATGATTTTGGCAACGCTGATGCATCAGGTTGCGATTCTTTTCGTGCCAGCGCTGGTGGTGGCGATATGGCTTAAAAGCCCGATAAAAGCCAGGCTTTCAACTATCGCCTCATGTTTCTTCAGTTACGTTGCAGTTGTGTTTTTGGTTTATTACGCCGCTTATCAAAGTGCTTTGTCGAACACATCAGTTGATTTCATCAGCTGGCTTGGGGCGTACGGCAGCCATTCAGAGTACTGGACATTCCTGTCACAGGGGATGATGTCAGCGCAGGAGGCATTTCAACGTTCGCAGGCGAGTTTGTTTTTCCATATTCATAACGCGCTGGATGTTTATCTGGCGCAGGAGTATTCGGAAACTAAAATCCATTCAGTGCTGTATTTCCTTTTGAATCTGGTAATCGTGATTTCCGTTTTTCGTGAAATAAGGGACATCGTAATCAACAGGAAAATGCCAAAGGATATTCGCAACGCCAGCATCGTGCTTCTATCGTGGTTTCTGCCGTTTTTCATTTTCAACTACCTGTACTGCCCACACGAGATTCATTTCAAGCTTTTCTATCTCGCACCTCTTCTGATTCTGTGGACATCTCAGATAATCTCAATCAGCGGATTTAATCGCACGTTCTGGCATATTGCCGCCCCGTGTATTTTGGTAATAATAGCCGCGTGGAATGTTTTTACAGGGCTTGCGCCCAATTCATCATTCGAGAATAACCCGTACTATCACGATGTTGAACTTCTTAAACCTCATCTAAAAAGCGGAGATATCGTTATCTACGCAAGGCACGAGCGAAATAAAGCGTCACTTGTGCGATATTTCACCGATGCCGACGCTGTTTTCTTCCGCCCAAAGCCAAGGCATATTCAAGATGACATGTTGATTTTCTTTGAGATACATGATTCCACAAGGGAATTTTTAAAAGAGAGGTACAGTCGCATTCTTGTTTCAAGCGACGCGTGGGGGTCACATTATCCTAAATGGTTTTTGCCTGAGCATCTGATTGTACCGCCAGTACCCGATGATCTCGCGATAAGCAATTTTCGGTTGACATCGGTTAGGCAGATTGATGCTGGTGATGGTGTAGTGTTACATGAAGTTAAGTTTCCGATTAAGATTCACGAAGTGAATCTTAATCCTGAGCGTAGGCGAAAGATACCTTTGAAATAGGAAACACCCGGCGAAGGGACGGCGGGTTACAATGGATTCCCGCTTTCGGGCTTGTTGAAAAAGCTATGCGTGTAGGGGCAGGTCCCTGTGCCTGCCCGAAAGTTCGCCATAAACACAGGGCAACCCACTAGTGGGCAACCACGGGGGGTTGCCCCTACGGTTTGCACCCAAAGGAGGTTTTTCAACAAGCTCTTTCGCGGGAATGACATTATGGTATAAACTCAAAAAGAAATGAACAGGACTGACTACATAATATATTCACTCATCGGGATTGCATTCGCCTGCATTTATGCGTTGTTCCCCACAAAGATGCATCTAACGGATGGCATTGGCTACGCCTACATGCTGGAGCATTTTTCAGACGGCCATTTTATGCATCCGCATCATCCGTTATGGCTCCCGCTGATGCAGTACCTGTATGACACAGCGAAGGTTATCATTCCAGATTTGAGGTCGATGACTTTCATTTGCTTTATCAACGCGCTTCTGGGTGGCATATCTGTTTTCGTTTTCATCCAGATTGCCTATAAACTCAGCCGAAACAGAATGGTTTCAATTCTCACAGGTTTGTTTTTCGGTTTCAGCTGGGGCATGATGAATTACAGCAGCGATTCGAATATCTACATTCTCGCTCTTTTAATCATTCTACTCGCAGCGCGAATCATTCTTGCCAGCGACAAGCCAACGCCTAACGATGCAATCATGGCATCTTTTTTAATGGTGCTTGCGTCGGTGATTCATCAGATCACTTTCTTTTTCACATTTGTTGTGCTTGTGGCAATCCTAATGAAATTGCCCAAACGTGAAAGATTTAAATACGCCTCACTCTGCACATTTTTTTATGGCATCTGTGTTTTCGCCATATTTCAGGTTTTGTATTATTTTTGGATTTTGGACGTTGATTTAAATACAAACTTCACGTTCCTCAGCTGGCTGACATCATACGGAAGCAATCCAAACTGGTGGACTATCTTTAAGATTGGGTTCATCCCGGCGAATGAACTATTCAGCTATTCGCAGACAAATCTCTTTTTCCACACAATCGGATATGAGATTGTACGCCACACCGGATATTTCGAGGCGCCTCAAACTTATCTGCCATACATTATCGTCTACGTGATTATCCTGCTCACAATCGTTTATGAAATCATCGATCTTTTCAGAACCGGGAAAAAACCGTCCGTACATCGCAGCACACGCATACTGCTTCTTGTCTGGATTCTCCCCTACTTCATCTTCAACCAGTTTTACTGCGCTCTGGATGTCCACTACAAACTGTTCTATCTTGCGCCGCTTCTTCTAATGTGGATGCTTCGACTGTTTGAAATGCCAAAGCGAATCAAACTGCCCATTGGCGTTTTATCCTGCGCCCTGATTGTTTTTCTCGCTATATGGAATATCACCACAGGAATGGTGCCGAATTCCAAACCGGAATCGAATGAATTTCTTGCGCGAGCATTTGAAATTGGCAAAGTAGTTGAGAAAAATGATCTTGTGATTTTCTCTGTCAGGGAATTCTACCTTGCATCGCTGACAAGATATTACACCGATGCCGATGCTGTCCCTTACAGAATGGATTTCAACAGGTTCGCTGTTGTCGATGAAGGTTTTTTAAAGATTGACAACAATACCGTGGATTTCTTTAACGAAAACTACAAACGTATTTTCCTTTCAGATCACGCGTACTCATCAAAACCTCGCAACTGGTATTTCTCCGGGCTTTTCCTTCCCCGTTCAGCACCCGGACTTCTGGCGCTGCATCCATCATCGATAGAGTATATCGGTGAAATTAAGCTTGATAACGGTGAGTCTCTTCATGAGGTAAAATTGGAATCTGCGATTAGGTATAGGCGGGATATTAACTAAAGGTTTCGCAAACAAGATGCCCCCACCCCAGCCCTCCCCGCGAGCGGAGAGGGAGATTTTTGACTTTTCCCTTCGCTAGTGTATAGACCGAATATATTATTTGCCACTTCCAAAACATTTCCCCCCGCTCGCGGGGGGATTAAGGGGGGGATAATATTAAAAAAACAGTTCTTGGATTGGCAATACTACGAATGATCACCCAGCAACGTCCCATCCTTTGCAGCTTCACGAATCGCTTCAAGGCTAATCTCAATCGCCTTTTCAAGCGATTCCTGCATCTGGTAACCACCAGCTCTGGGATGTCCGCCGCCATCAAACAGGGCGCATAATTTCGACGCGTCCCAATCAGATTTCGTTCTGACAGATACTTTAATATTACCCGGCTCGACCTCTTTGAAGAAAATAATATTTTTTATGCTATCTCCAAAAAGTCCGATGTGCTCGATAATCCCCTCAGATTCCTCTATCGATGCCCCTGTTTTTTCAAGCATTTCCCGGGTCATGAAGATATACGCGAGTTGTAAATCCTCTATGTACTCCATAGTGGCAAGTGAAACACTCTCCAGGCGAAGAGCTGATAATGTACGGTTTGCGAAAACGTTCCGGTAGATAATGTTTGGCTCAACACCCATCTCAACCAGTTCTGTCGCGTATCTTAATGACCTTGCATTTGTGTTTGAATAACTGAACCTGCCTGTGTCTGTAACTATCCCGGTGTAAAGCACAACTGCGATGCTTTTACTTATCTTCACATTAAGATATTTCGCAATCTCATAAACCTGTTCAGAAGTTGATGAATGTTTGTCCGAAACCCAGTTAATATTTCCGAATCCGGAATTTGTAACGTGGTGGTCAACATTAAGAATCGGAATTGATTTTGAATTGCGCCACTTCTTGAATTCCTGCCCTAGACGATTGATGTCGCTTGAATCGACAGTTATAATCGCATCGAAAGCATCGCATGGCTCATCCGGAAGGACTGTGTTGATATGTTTCGTTCCCTCAATCCATGAATATATTTTAGGTACAATTGTCTCACAGTATAGGTATGCCGATTTGCCAAGCTGCTCAAGAATAAATTTCATTGTTATCAGTGAGCCGATATTGTCGCCATCAGGAAAAATGTGTGATCCAAGAAAGAACCTGTCATGCGTATTTATAAACTTCTCGATTTCAGATAGTATTTTCTCATTTTCATTATTCATCAGTCGTCTCAGTATCCGATGTATTCAAATCGTTGTTATCGTTTCTTTTACTTTCTTCTTCTTTGATTGATTCCAGAAGTTCCTCAATTGATGCCGCGTAAATCATCGAATCATCAAGTTTAAATTTCAATGTAGGTATGTTTCTTAATCGAACAGCTCGTCCCAGTTTCTTTTCAATGTATCCGCTTGCCTTATTCAGAATATCAACCACAGCCTGGCGTGTTTCGTCATCCTGAGGATGTGAAACGAAAACCGTAGCGACATCAAAATCCTTCGCGACTTTGATATGAGTGATCGACATTAACCCAATTCGACGGTCACTCAGTTCGTTTCGAATTATCAAATCAATCTTGGTTTTTAAAAGCGATTCCACTTTTTTATGCCGTTCTTCACGCATTGTTACTCCAATATCGTTCTAATAGTATTCTTCTTCATGCGATTCAAGTTCCAACCCATCCACCATTTCAATTTCATCCAGCATTCTACGAATTGTTGACTCAACAATTTTCTTTTCATTTGACACGCACGACACGCCAATTGTGGCATCATTCCAACTGTCATTGCCATCAACCTCAGCGATTGACACGTTGAATTTCCGCGCGAGCTTATGAATCGTTCCCTTCAGAACACCCCGTTTATCCTTCAGGGAATGAGCCATGGGAATCCTTACATGAATATGAAATACGCCCACTATCAAAAATACAGTTCCTGAAACCATTTAAAAGTCAAGACAGGAATTATAGGGGATTAAGATGATTTGGGCAAGAAAAATGTACGTCCTAAAATAGCGATTGAATTCTTTGTCATTAACCCCCTTTGTCATCCACCCCCATTGTCATCCACTCCCGTTGTCATCCACTCCCGTTGTCATCCACTCCCGTTGTCATCCACCCCCGTTGTCATCCACCCCCATTGTCATCCACCCCCATTGTCATCCACCCCCGTTGTCATTCCGGGCTTGACCCGGAATCCATTTTATTACCGAAAGGGAATGGATTCTGAATCAAGTTCAGAATGACAATGAAAGAATTCAATTAAGAATATTCTCATCGCATTGTAATTCATCGTCATCATCGGATAAATCAACCTCTTTTAGTTGATCTTTTGATTTATTATCCTTATCAGATGCGGGAATATCCTCATATTCCAAAAGAACTTCCTGATATCTTGAATCGTCTATATCATCGACAAACGGACTTACGCGTTTTAAAACCGGCATTGTTCCACGACGGCGCATCAGCTGCGGATATGTAATATACAACTCATCCTTCGCGCGGGTTACAGCTACATAAAAGACTCGCCTCTCCTCATCGACACCACCCTCTTTTTCAGCGTAAATGCTAGGAAGATTTCCCTCGCGGCAGTGAATTAGAAAAACTATGTTCCACTCCAATCCCTTCGCCTGATGAATTGTCGAGATTGTGAGTACGTCATCGTTTTCCTCTGCAGTGATTATATCCTCTGCTGACAAACCTCCAAGAAGGCTTATTTCATCGAGGAATTCAGTAACGGATTTATATTTCTCAGCGAAATTTCCAAGTTCCTCGATATCGCCCATACGATTCTGGTAATTCGGAAACTTGTCTTTTAAGTAGTATCTATAAGGCGATTCGGCGATTTGGAATATCGCCTCAGACGGATTAGTCTCGGGAGATCGCAGATGGCGTAAAAGCCGCTTTAAATCCTTAAGAGGCCCTTTCCCATTTTCACCGAAGAATTTCGTATCAAGGAATTTCGCCAAAGGGTCTGATTTGTGGGATATAGTCGCCCAAACCTCCTGCGCGCGACGCGGTCCCACTTTTTTCTGCAATTTTAAAACACGTTTCCAGCTTATTTCATCCTTCGGATTAGCAACCACAATCAGGTGCGCGAGGATATCTTTTATATGAGCCTGCTCGACAAAGCGCAATCCACCACGTACGCGGTATGGAATCCGGCGCTTTTTCAATTCCATTTCAAGCGACATCGCGTTTGACTGCGCGCGGTACAAAACGCCTATCTGTTCGAGAGAAACACCCTCCTCATTAAGTTCAAGCACTCTGGTGGCAATGAACATAGCCTCCTCATCGGCATCACGAAGCGCAATCAGATATGGTTTTTCTCCTGTTCGCTTAACAGGCTTTAACGCTTTTCTAAAATTCGATGGCGCATCCTTGAATATTGCATTTGCAAAGTCCAGTATCGGCGGTGTCGAGCGATAATTGATTTCCAGTTTCTTAATCACAACATTATCGAATCGTTCAGGGAATTCAAGGATATTTGAATAAAGAGCGCCCCTGAACGCGTATATCGACTGCGAATCATCGCCGACAACAAACAGATTAGCCCCCTCGGATGCCAGCAGTTCAATCAACTCCCCCTGTATTGCGTTTGTATCCTGATACTCATCAATTAGAATATGGCGAAAATTCAGCGCGTATTTTTTGCGAACTTCATCCGATTCTTTCATTACCTTCAATGTATTAATTAGCAGGTCATCGTAATCCATCGTGTTGAGTTCACGCTTGCGCTTTGCATAGTCATCAGCGATTTTTAAAATGGCATCCGCCTCAGTCAGAAGAAATGAATAGCGCCATACGATAACCTCCGGAATTGTACGGGCGGTATTCCTCGCGAGTGAAATGATATCCGCCAGCAAACTGGATTGTGGAAATCGCTTTTTCGTGTAATCTCGTGACTGCTCTGAGCGTACAATCGACATTATTTCACGAGCATCCTCACGGTCGGAAATTGTGAAATTAGAGCTGTAACCCAGGATTTCCGCCTCACGACGTAAAATCCTCGCGCCAATTGAATGAAATGTCCCTCCCCAGAATCCACTAAGCGGCTTTTCCAGAATCGTTTCAACCCGGTGAAGCATCTCCTTTGATGCCTTGTTTGTAAAAGTTGCGAGAAGTATTTGGTTCTGTTTAACCCCCTTTTCGAGCAGATACGCCACACGGTATGTAATCACACGAGTTTTACCCGAACCTGCTCCTGCCAGCACCAGAACACGAGGCTCTTTCGAATAGACAGCGTCCAGCTGGTCTTGATTCAGTTCGGATGGATAATCGATTTTCAAACCGATATATCCGGCTTCACGCCGAATTTTAAATATTTTCTTTTCCGGTTTATCGCTCATGTGATGAAAGATAATAGCGCAAATCGCGAGGAAATACAATTGTTTAGTAACAACCCCAAATGCTCGATTTCCTTTGATGTCATTCCGGGCTTGACCCGGAATCCATCTTATTACCGAAAGGGAATGGATTCTGAATCAAGTTCAGAATGACACTCTGTTACCGATGTGAAAATGTAATAGCGGAGTTTTGGTGATTAGAAGACAGGTGAAAGAATGAATTGACGCTCATTCCATATTAAGATATGCTATAAATTGCATATATTTACATTCCGTTACTTATGGAGGTTATCAAATGAATAAGAAGTATTTGGTTTATCTAATCCCCTTACTCATTGTTTTGCTGTCCAACGTATTATTTGCCACAGATAAGACAAAGAAAGCCCCAGTAACAATTCCCCCCATTAATTTAAATGGAATCGGGCAACAAGCATCAAGCAAATTCGTTTTGGCGAAAGGTCTTTCTGTTTTCAAACTGACACATAAGGGCGATTCCAATTTTGCGGTAATGCTCCTGAACAATGATGGTGATTTAATTGAATTACTAGTCAATCGAATAGGTGATTTTAAAGGGAGCAAAGCTGTTCATATAGAATCACAAGGCAAGCACATCCTGGATATAACAGCTAATGGTAAATGGACTGTCGAGATAACTCAACCTCGTGCTAAAACAGCCCCGACAAGCTCGCATTTTAGCGGTGATGATCAGCAAGTCACTAAACTGTTCCACCTGGAAAAAGGATTAGTAATATTTAAAATGAAGCATTCAGGAGATGCTAATTTTGCACCTTTTCTTATGGATAAAGATGGAAATTTGATAGCTCTTCTGGCAAACGAGATTGGCAGGTTTGACGGTTCAAAGGCTGTGAAAATACCCCATGATAGCATTTTCCTTCTGGATGTAACTGCAAACGGGAAATGGGAAATCAGCATAGAATAGAATCTGGATAATCAGGTCAGTTTATTAATTTCCGTGAGCGCTGTAGGTCACTGTGGCGCTTTTCCACCTATTCCACAATCAATATGGAAACCTTTGCTTTTGAGGGTTGATACTAATATCGAGGACATCTTTCACGGGATGGTGGTTTTGGCTTGGTTAATTTAAAGCGAAAAGTACAAGATAGAATATGGGATGTTGTCGAAGTTGCAAAACCAGGCGACCAGGCAAGCCACTGGTTCGATATTGTCATCCTCTCGTTAATCGCACTTAATGTTATAGCATCAATCCTCTTTACAGTTACATCCGTTGCAAAGCAATTCGGAACGTTTTTTCACTGGTTCGAGGTGGTTTCAGTACTGGTTTTTACTGTTGAGTATCTTATTCGCGTGAGTGCATGCACATCTGATAAAAAATACTCTCACAGTATCCTTGGGCGACTCAAGTTTATGCTCACGCCAATGGCGCTCATTGACCTGTTCGCCATTCTCCCATTCTACCTTTCATTCTTTATGGTCGATCTGAGAGCTATTCGAGTCCTTCGAATGATTCGTATTTTCCGTGTCGCGAAATTGGCAAGGTACAGCCAGTCGATGCAGTTATTTGGTACTGTTTTCCATAAAAAGCGCGAAGAACTTATTCTAGTTGCCATTTTTATGTTCTTTATAATCATATTTTCATCATCCATCATGTATTACGCTGAACATCACTCACAACCTGATGTTTACAAGGATATTCCATCAACGATGTGGTGGGCGGTTGTTACTCTTACAACTGTCGGTTACGGCGATGTTACACCGATTACATCTATCGGAAAAACAGTTGCGGCGTTAATTGCGATTACTGGAATCGCCATGTTCGCGATTCCCGCCGGTATCCTTGGAGCTGCTTTTGTCGAGGAACTTTCACTTAAACGAGCGAAAAATAGTAATATTGTCACATGCCCCCATTGCGGAAAAGAACTGGATAACGATTTCCTATACAAAGAAGATGGTAACGAAGATAAATCGATTTCCCCTGAAATTGAGAAGATATCAGAAGCTGTTTCCGCGAAATGATTAAAGCGGCACTTTTGCCTTTATCAGCCAGTTTTTGGCATCCGTGTAGGACGGATAAATCTCCAGGGCTTTTTTAATATTCTCAACAGCTTTAGCATGATCGCCTTTTTCCTCGTATGTCAGCCCCAGATAATAGTAGCCGACAGCTCTGCTTGATGTTTTCGTAATCATCTTTGTATATGTCGAGACAGCGTCATCAAAATTGCCCGAGAATTTATACGCGGTCCACAATCCAGCCTGGGCGGATTTATAATTTGGATCAAATTGCAGTGCTCTCTTAAACTCCTCAATCGCGGTATTCCATTCGTATTTGGCGTTGTATGCCATTCCAAGATAGTAATACCCCTGTTTGTTTCTGGAATCCAGCTGAGTGTATTTCTTAAAATCATCTATCGGCGCCTGCAGATTCTTGCCCAGTTCCATATATGACCGACCGCGATAGAGGTACGCCATTCTATCGTTGGAACTTAGCTGAATAACTTTTGTAAAACTGGAAATCGCGCTTTTGTAAAGCTCTTCCTTCTTCAGCTTTGTGTACGACGTGCCCTCCTGAGCTTTCTTAAAGTACGTCAGCCCTATGTAATACCACGCGCTTTTGTAATTCGGGTCTTTAGCCACTGCTTTTTTCAAAATGCCAATCGTGTCATCATAAAGCCCTTTATCGAACTTGCCCATCGCGGTATCGAACAACCCCTTTGCAGTGCTGCTTTCAGAAGGTCCAGACTCCGGCCTTGGCTCCGGTTTTGGTTCGATTTCCGCTGGCTTTGGCTTTTCAACAGGCTTTGGGGGTTTCACAGGTTCCGGCTTTTTACTTATTATCAGTTGAATCTGTTCCGGTGTTATGCTCAGAATGTTGAATCCCTCAGGCAATTCAGGCGGTATAGACGCAATCAAATGAGTTCCGTTCACATACGACGAGACATCCAGGACACTGCTCAACAATGCTGAATCAAAACTCTCCACCTGCTCATCAGGAATTTCAATCTGAATTGACACTAAATCGGGTGTTATTACGTACTCAAACTCATCGCTTTCACCTGATAATTCAACCGGAATATCAGCCACATCAATCTGCTGAACAGCAATCTCCTCGACAATCGGTTCAATATCTATATTCAAATTAACACTTTCAGGCTCAATTGTTATTTCAGAACCTGGTGCAATCAACTGGACATCGATTGATATATCCTGATCTATCTCGCCTAAAAACAGGAATTCCGTTTTTATTGCTTCCAGCGCATTTATTAATTCCTCATCACCATCCACGGCGATATCCTCAGGAGTTGTTACCATTGACGCTATTTCATAACCTTCAGATGGTTCTATTTCTATTTGCAATTCAACCGGAATTCTAATCTCAACCGGTTCTTCAATTATTTCCTCCACCGGCGGTGGAGAGGGTTTTCGCATTATGTTCAGATTGGCTATTTTATCCAGAAAACTATTTTCAGGAATGTTTGAAATAAACGGGGGCAGCAGGAATAAAATAACGATACCCCATAAACAAAGAGAAGCGGGAGCAAGCCACGGTGAAATCATTTCCTTGAACGATTTGCGAGTTCCCCTCAGCACCATTAGAAGATTCTGCGCAATGAAATCGTGTGCGACTTCCCAGACATCATCCTTCTGGTCTATTTGCCGCACCAATCCTGCATTTGCCAGAAGGTTCAATGAGCCCTTAATTTCGTTTTTAGGAATCCCCGTGCTCAGCATCAGATGGGCGATTGTTCGGGGAACCGTAGTGCCAAGCGCGGTAACCATTTGTTCGAGTATATCCGGAGCGTGGTCTTTCATGTCGCGGCGATACAGGTTATAACGCAGGTATTCCGCCATCAGGTTTTCCGTTTTCTTCTGGCGCGCATCCGATTGCGTTTCACCGGACTTTTGGACTATCATTCCAACCATATTCAGAATGATCGGCCTGACCAGCCCTTTTGTGCCCTCAAACGCGGCTATCTGCTCGAACAGGTCACGCAATGCGCTGTCGGAGAACATAATGTTGGAACCCTTAAGAAACTCACGAGCCGCGGATTCAGTAAACGCACCGACCTCAAACCAGTTCTTGCGTATTGTCAGATTCGGCAGATTGAAATTCTCCAAAAGCGGAAGGTAATCGCTTCTGAATGACAAGAGGAAAGTCAGTCCGGGAATTGGAGAATCACATAGTGAGCTAAGCAGGTCATTCATCTCTTCAAGCCTGTCCGGTGATCTGTCCTGCAGAATTAGAAGTTCCTCGAACTGGTCAAAGATAATAAGCAATCGTCCGGGAGCCGCATTGGATACCGCTTTTACCAGAAGAGCTCTTATATCCAAATCCTTTTGCGCTGTAAATGTGTCAACTATTGACAGCCTTAGAAGTTCATTTCTCAAATCCTTAAGCGGATTATCGAACGACCGTATCGTAATGGTCATCACAGCCGGTTCCTGCTTCTGAAGCATCGGGCTGACATACGCCTGAAGAATGGATGTTTTCCCTGTCCCCGATTGCCCTGAAAAGAACAACAGCGGCTCTGTGCTTCTCGCTATCCATTTAAACGCTTTTTCGTGAGCTCCATCCGCGCGGAATTCCTTCATGTATTCAGGAATCGTTTCGTATGGGTAAGTGCGGAAATATTCCGGGTCCCTTATTCTGCCGGAAATTCCAACCTCCTCTATCTTTTTCTTTCTTTTATGGCGGTTAATATGAGCAATAGCATCCGGTATGATTATAATTACCGGCACAAGGACAATCAAAAGCGGAATCCATAGGTTAGTTATCATTACACCGCGTAAATCATCGCTCAGGACAGCAAGTGTCATGAAGAAAATGAGAATGGCGCCAATGTAAATAGCCAGACTCCGTGATTCCCTTCTTAAGGGTTTTGAAGCTGTGCCTTTTCCATCGCCCGGTTTAACTGGCAATCTGCCGGATTTTCGTTCAGCCAGGAGTTTCTTTATCCCATCAAGCAGACGTCTTCCGTTTTCCTCTGTTATACCGCTTAAAGCATCAAGCCAGTTTTTAGTGCTAAGCAAATATTCCATCTGCTCATTCGGCTCAATGTCCTCTACTCGAACCGCAATAATCGGTAATCCTTTGTTGAATCCAGAGAGGATTTCAGAGGTCACATGATTCGACTTCATTGAGTGGGTTGAAAACACAAGCACCACGAGTTGTGAATTCTTAATCGCGCGGATAATTGATTTCGGATAATCGGCACCGGATGGCACATCACGAGGCGCCATCCAGCAGCTCATCCCTTGCGCTTCGATGATTTCGCACATCTGATTCGCAATCAAAGCATCTTCCGACGCGTAACTTATGAAAATTTCATGAGCCATATCAAGCTAATTGTTACATGGTTAAATTAAAAAATGGAAACACTTATCCCCTGTTGATTTAGATGCGTCACCAACATAATAAATAAAAATACCCTTAATCAATCTTTAATGCAAGTTTAAGTTAAGGATAGATAACGATTCAACATCAGAAGATATATACTTCGTCATTCTGAGCGCAGCGAAGAATCTATAAGTTGCTGTGTTGATGATTAAACCAGATGATATTAATCCACGCAATCGAGGAGAGAGCCTTCGCTTCGCTCAGGATGACATAACTGGTAAGCCGGTTTCTCACTAACCGGGAAAATGAGGTGAATGCACGCAATACCCCGGCGAAGGGACGCCGGGTTACGGGAACTATTTCAATGCAAACCAACTACTGCCTGTGCATTTCGTACATTGCGATGAATCCGCCCCAGCTTATTTCATAAGTGAATTCATTCCATTGGGGCGTTTGACCGATTGAGTTGATTGAAAAAATACATGCGAGAAGATTCCCGTCATCATCGTACCATTCATACTTCAGGACTTTGAAAATGGGTACAATAATAGATGCCTCCATCACTGTTCTGAACAAAATAGCGCTTCTGGAGTTTTCGCTATCCAACGGGATTGTGCATGCCCCCATCCCAAGCGCCAGCGTATCGTATGATACAGACATGATGGAACCATTATCAAAATCACTTGTGAACGAAGTATTTATATTATATGGAAATTGGAATCCGCTGTTTTCATCGATATCGAACACAACCGAGCCGCCAAAATGTTCGACCTCATAAAATCCAAGCGGTACTTCTTTCATTTGAACATAATTGAATATTTCAGGCTGGAAGAATTCACCTTCGTTGAATCCGAAATTGCCATCCTCCTTGATAACGCGGTCAGCATCGGGAAATTCACTGATAAAATGGGCAATTTCAGGATCAGATGGAAGTAATATTGTTCGCCGGGTTTCATCCGTATATGTGATGGAGGTGAAATCCCAGGGGCCATTCGTATCGAAATAGTCGATGACATTGTGGTCCGCGTCTCGCTCGCAGGAATAGAATTTGTAGTAATTGCCGGGCGTTTTGTAGTTATCCATCTCCGATAATGTTATCTCGATATCCGATGGGAAAACCTCAGCCTCAAGCACGATGTATGAGGAAACATCATACGGATAGTTTTCCCATTCATTATCCTTAACCCGCACAAGTACACTATAAACGCCACAGTCGGCGTTTTTTTCATTTGAAATGAGATCGTTGTATGTGATGTTGTGGCCATCGCTGTAAACCAGATTCAGGGGTTTCGGGTTCAAGAACAGCTGGTCACAGTATGCGGTTATATTCCCAATCTGATATGTTCGCTGGTAATCGTACATCGAAACTACAAGTTCAGCCAATCCACCGCCGGTTGTTATTCCCTCTTCGATATAACCCTCCAAGTCAATTACTTCAATTGAATTTGCCAAATCGGGAAAAGTTACGCCATCATTTTCAGCCCAGCTGGCATCGACGGCAATATCGAATTGAAATGCCCCTTCCGGTAGTTGGACCAGAAAACGCTCGCTTAAAACAGCATCCGGGAGAAATGGCCGCCTCTCTATACCCTTGTTGTATGCCTTGTAACCATTAATTACACCCGGTATCCCGGGATTGTCCCAGAGAGATGTCATACCATCCCGATTCAGCAAGGCGTAACTGACACCAATGCCATCGATATATTCATCCGCGGGGAAAATAGCGATTACGCGTAAATCAAAAGCTGTCAGGTATGGGTCGGAAACCGGATGTTCCACCTCGATATCCAACTCGACCTGATTATCCGGCAGCCATTGGAAATTCAGAATTCTCAGGCAGTTCGCGCAAGGCCATCCAAGCAGATATTGTTTGGCGTTCAAATGCAGATTCGCTGCTCTGTTGATTTCAATAGAGGCTGTTTCAGTTTCAGGGTTGATAGTCACAGTGTAAAGCCCCAACATCCTGCCCGCGTTTCTCACAAGCGAGTTATCATCGGGTAAATCAGATGATGAGGGATTAGCTGCGCTCTTATTTGAACATGAAAATAAGAGAAACACTAAAAGCATTATTATAGATACGTATGTGATTTGTTTTTTCATTTCAATCCTCCGATATTGTGGACATCAATATTCGATACATTGATTTTATCACATGATATTGGCAAATTCAGAATTAACTATTATTCGGTTTATTCTGCTATAATATATCATCTGCTTATTTACTCCCGTAAGAAGGTGTGGATATGAAAAACCTGCTGTTATTCCTGAATTCTGTTTTGATTCTTGGGATTGCGTTTCTGCTGTTCGGATGCTCGAATGTGAGTAATCCGATTGATTCAGATTCACAGGCAAATGTTCCTGATATCAGCGATGATTCCGGTTACGGCAATCATCACGCGATGGGGATTTATCGGGCGATTATCAATCCTGATTCGCAAACGTTTGAAATTGAGCCGGTTAACAGGGAACTTTGCGATGGGCTGCATCTATGGCTTAGCCAGTATTTTTCCAATCTAATCGTGATTGAGGCTTACTCGTTCACCCCTACTTTCTGGGCGGATATTACTCTGCAGCATCCGCTTCCGGGTAGTGGTTTGATTGCTTATGACGCAAGGTTGATTGCGGAACTTCAAGCGACACCCGGTTTAAACGCGGCGTACTATCCCGCAATGGATATTGTCACCAATAATAAAGTTGTAACAAATCCCGATGGCTACACGAAACTAAAAGACACCGGAATCTATAATGGCAACACGAATCCGTTTCTGGCGTATTTCAAGGATGAGCCGTACCGACAATGGGCATCGACAGGAGTAACCAGCGATACTCGACGCTGGAAGATGAATTTGAACGGTTTCGGCGGCACGTTTGAGTATTTTTTCATTGTCGAATGTTCGACCAATTTCCCGAATCCGCCAACTCCAATTACTGACAACTGCCCTGAGTCGATAAATATTCGATGCGAGCAGGAGGGTATTCTTATCGACAGCACTCGATTGGACGTTATCCTCCATGACTGGCAGGGAGAGGATACTATCGGCGGGACAAATGTTGAGGCACCCGGCGTTTTCAGCGGGACTTACGGATTCACATGGGATGGACTTGGTCCGGGAATATACGATTCAAGAGTGCATAGCAATATTGTCAATGAGCTTCATCCTCCCGCCGGGACATACAACATGATGATTTCCTCGCATAACTTCACATGGAATTTGTATATGTACCAGGAATTCAAACTGTCGGTTGGAGCGAGTCCATCACCGGAAATCGTTGAAACGCTTGATTTGGATGGCAGCGCGCATAGCGTTTTTGTATCCGGTGATTACGCGTATGTCTGCGATGGCGATTTGCGAATCATTGACATTTCTGACCCGTACGACATATCACTGGTTAAAACGGTAGTTACTCCGGGGCAGGCTCGTGAAGTGCATGTTCAGGGAGATTACGCGTATGTCGTCGAGTATCCATTTGAATATGACAACGCCTTCCACATAATAGATATCAATCCCACGTTGTCTGCATATATCGTAAGCACCATGGATATAATGGCGAGCGATGTTTTCACATCCGGCGATTATGCGTATGTTGGCAACTGGTCAACGAGATTGGACGTTATCGATATCAACCCGCCTGCATCGATGCATATTGTGGGTGATGTTGAGGACATAATCGAAATCGAGAATGTATATAAGACAGGCTCTTATGCTTATGTAACAGATACGATTCCGCAATTTCATATAATAAATGTTGCCAGTCCAACCAGTCCTTACATTAGCAAAACTATTGATATTACCGGGATTGGAAAGAGCATTCAGGTAGCGAATAATTACGCTTATGTAGCGGACAGCGCCGGTTTGCAGATAATCGATGTATATCCGACATCATCCGCAAGTGTAATCAAGACTATCAATTTTTGGGAATATCCCGCCCGTGCCACAGGAGTTGCGCTATATGACGGCTACGCGCTGGTTTCAGATGGCCGTATTGGATTGCATATAATCGACGTTGACCCGATACCGGCAGCATTTATCGAAGATACTGTCAGCACGCCGGGATGGGCGTACGATGTCGCGGAGTCAGGCGGATTTGCGTATGTGGCGGATGGCAGTAATGGGTTGGTTGTGATTAGTTTGTGGTAGTGTGAGTTGGAACAACCTAACCTCGAACGTGAGAGCGTGTCGGGAAAGGTATCGCAAATAAAATGCCCCCACCCCAGCCCTCCCCG
>CBDURE010000031.1:0-27813 GCA_965369605.1 uncultured bacterium | reverse complement strand
AGCATTTTCTAAATATTCCATGCAATTCCAACCAACGAAATATAGATTGCAATCCCCATAAACACTGGCTTTATGGGCTTTTTCAGGGACGACTAATTAACTCCGGCCATCCCTGGCCGGAGTTTTGTTTTTTTCATGGTCATACATCTTGTCAAAATTAAATTTTACTGCTAACATTACATTCCAAAAGGAGTGCTACTCAAAGTTTGCCAAAGATGTAATCCGAATGGGTTCCAAATCGTAAAACGCTTTTTATCCCAAATAACTTCATTTTGCTGGAGGCATTATAATGCGTACTGTATTTGCTTTATTAACCGTATTAGCACTATTCCTGATTGGCTGTTCCTCTGGTTCCAATACTCCCGTAACTCCGCGACCAAACGAACCTGGAGCAATGGGTAGTGTTCCGATAATTGGAGGAGCAATGTATCCTGACGGAGGATTTCAGGCAACAGGCATGCTTGGCGCCTATGAACTGATTATTAACCCGGATAGCGGTTCAGCCGAACTTTTCGCAAAGAGAACACCTGCGATTGGTGAGGATTATATCGTAAGCGGAATCAGTTTCTTCACCATCGCACCATGCGCAAATTGCTTGAAAATCGTTGGAATCGAAATTGACGGGGGTGGCAACGTGATTTTATTATTCGAAATCAGCCATCCTTTCAAAGCGGGTATTTCAGGCGACCCGCCATCAGCATCGAATCGGAATGATCTGGATGTCTTCGACCTCGCGATGGTCATTGCGCCAAATGAAGCGACAGCGATCACGTACACTCTTACTGGAGCTGGCGTTTATTCGGGATACTGCATTAATCCTGATGGTTACACAAGAGAGCTTGAGAATGTTCTCTCTGACACCAACGCGCTTCCGTTCTTCCTCGCTGTTGATGACAGCGATACCGGCACAGGCACATTCAACAAATTCGCGATGGGTGAGGAAAATATGACGTTCGATGCCGGATTCGACCTGTCGGCAGGGGTACTCAGATTTGATATGTATCTCACAATGGGTTACGGTTTCAGCGCGAGAAAGCCCGACAGGCTTACGCCGAAATACTACAATCCCGAATTCAACCGTAAAGCCGCTTGGAAAGTGGTTGTAACTCCGCCTGAGGGTGATGACCCGCCTGAAATGGCGAATACATGGAACGACCAGAATGATACGGCAATATGGCCTGTAACAGTTGAGGTTTATGACTGGCAGGTAGGAGCAACTGTTTATACCGGATTGCCGGAGGAATTCGGCGATGCCGATTCGGACAACGTTTTCGCGTCAAGTGAAATCGTCAGTGTTTCTGTTGAAATTCCCGGCATGAATTCATCGCTCCAATCAGTAACCACTCCAGACAGCGGAGCGGGAACTCCGCCTGATCCCTGCATCTACACTATTCCAATTGCAAATCAGAACCTTCTGCCTGAGGGTGAGTATGTTGGTCTTGTGAAAGTTACAGACGAGCGCGCTGTTCTTGCACCGGCTGATGGACGGGATTTCCTTATCGACACGCTGAACGGCATTGAACTTATCCATTATGAAATGCCAGAATATGCGACGTATCAGACTTTTACCGCGACTGTTGTAGTAGGCAACCAGGAGCCTATAGTCGATTCAGGTGTTGATGGTGAAACAGCGCCTTTTATTCTTGTAACGGATGAAACCTATACTGTGGTGGCTCATGATCCTGATCTTGATGTTCTTACATACTCATGGACTGTTACAGACCTTGCAACAATGGCTGAGGTCATTTCAGATGATCCCGGCTATGGCGACGGCACAATCGATATCGATTTTGTCACGATTGGGGCCGCTCTTGATGACCAGTACGATATCGACTGCGATGTCAGCGACAGCATTGCCGCTCCGGTACCAGCAACCACTTTGACAGTTACATGTAACAATGTATTGTTCTTCGATGACATGGAATCAGGCGAGGGTGAATGGATGACTGAACTGTTTGGCCCAAACAACGGATGGGGTATCGTTACGGGTGGCCATGACGCCAACTGGTGGCACTCAAACAACGGGTCAAACCTGGCATCCGCTCACTGCAACATGAGACTATGGACACCTGAACTGACAATTCCAGCAGGTATCAGCCAATGCCATCTTGAGTTCTATCATGAGGTTTACGGATGGTGGTCATCCAACACAATCTGGGCGGGAACCGGATTTATCGTTACTGAGAACGATGGCGCAACCGTGCAGAAAGTAGTATTTCCCATGATTTCAGGGCCACAGTACAGTAACTGGGCTTATCCTTATACCAGTGTGTATCACTGGGCACTTACACGCGGTGGCGGACCGTTATTCAGCGCGTGGGGAGTTCCAGCATGGGCTGCATCAATTTCCGCAACCACAAGCGTTGTTGATTTGGCGAATGGATCATATACTGACTTGAGAGGGCGAACAATCAGAATTGGATTCATCTACGGCAGCGGTTACACCGGCACACGCAGATGGTGTGTCGATGATGTTAAAATAACTGTTGCACCGTAGTTTTAATTTTTTTAAATTGATTTTAACCAACCCCGGTCGATTCGACCGGGGTTTTTTCATTAGTAATATCTATATCGTTATGCTATAATTTTTATGATTTTCTTCACCCTACATATCAAGGAGAGTGTCCAATATGCGTAATTTGTTTTTACTGGCCGCGATTCTGTCGCTTCTGATTGCCGGATGTTCCAGCTCATCGAAGCTCCCAACGCAGCCAAACAGCCCGGACTTGCCGCAGGCTGATTATTCAACCCCCGAAACTGACCTGCTCTATTCAGGTACGTTTGAGATTGATCTTGAAACTCAAACTATAACCTCAATTGACAGGCAGTCAGATTTCATCTATGACATCACATGGTTCCTGCCGGACAAGTGCCCGGGCGGTTGTTTTAGATTTGCCATTGTTGGTGTAGTCGGAACAGTTCTTGAAATAGAACTCACATTGGAAAACCCGTTAGCTGTTCAGGCGTACGATTTGAGAGTCCAATATCTCAACCTCTACGGCAAAACAGTTCTTAACCCTGACAGCTACACAGACTTTCTTGGGACACAAATAACGACAATTTATCCATTTACGGCTTTCATGAAAGAGGATGCTGATAGGGCATTTCCAGTTGGTCCGGGCGGAATCGACACGGAAACCCTTTTCCTCGATTTCCCTCCCGGCGCAAGCCCATCCGTTGATTATGCAATCACAGCACACATGCCGGACCAGACACATGAGCCGTACGAAATCGGTGAAATGACGCAATCAGGCGAATTAACTCCATCCGGCGGTTCAGCTACAATCAGTTGCCGCGTGGATGACCATCAGGATGACATTTCAAATGTATTCCTTGATGCAACTCCTTTCACAGGCGCGCCTGTTGAAATGTTTCCCGGCACATCCGGTTACTACGAGGTTGATATCTCCAACACCGAGGGCGCTCCGATTGACGATTACATCCAGCTGATTATGGCTCTCAGCCCGAATCCGCAAAATATCAGCACATACAATTATGTGACTATTTCTGTCACGGAACAGGGCTTGATTGAAACTATCGTATATGATGCTGATTTCGGCATTGGTCGAAATATTTTCAGCATTGACCCTGAAGGTGCTACAGCTCCCGTGCAGTGGACAGAACAAGTTGATCCCGCAATTTGGTGTGAGGGCCCTGTGCTTTCACCCAACGGGGAGTATATCGTATATCTGCGCTATAGCTGGTCAGCATTCGCAGACGAACTCAGGCGAATTGATATCGCGACCGGAGAAGATATCTCTATTACAGGCGGAATGGTTCACTGGTACAGTTATGCCGACTGGCGCAGCGATGGCCAGAAACTGATTTGCTCCTATGGTGAGACTATCATGGATTCCTTTGAGCTTTACACAATGGATCCCGATGGCTCCAACCAGGAACAATTGACGGCAACATATTTGGATCCATTTAATCCTGTATATTCCGCGGATGACCAATTCGTTTACTTCCAGAGTTTCCTGAACAATGAATTGTATATCATGGAGATTGCTACAGGCATGCTGACTCAATACACTGACAACGGGACATGGAATGACGATGTCAACAAGAGTCCCGATGGCATACAGGTAGCATGGGCGACAATGTATGGTTGCGGATGCCGCAATATTTACATCTCGCCGGTAGCCGGGCCATGGAATCCACCCGACAAAATTCTCAATTTCGACAGTTGTGTCCGCTCACCTTGCTTTAGCCCTGACGGCACGAAAATGGTTGTCGATCATGGCGGATTTGACGCATCCGAAATTGCAGTCTATGATCTTGTCGAGGACACGTGGTATGACATCACAGGCAACGCATGGGGTGATTACTGCGCTGATTGGGGTTACATGATCCCGCATTAGGATTATTAACTGAAAAGCAAATTGCCATGCCCGGGATTAATTCCCGGGCTTTTAATTGGCAATTAGTAATATCTATACAGTTCTGATATAATTTATTTGTCTTCCTCACATTTATACATCAAGGAGAGTGTGCATTATGCGTAATTTGTTTTTACTGGCTGCGGTTGTTTCGCTTCTATTTGCGTATGCTGGATGTTCCAGCTCATCGAAACTGCCAACGCAGCCCAACAGCCCGGATTTGCCGCAGGCTGACTATTCAACACCCGAAACTGGCTTGCTCTATTCAGGTACGTTTGAGATTGATCTCGAAACTCAGACGATAACCCCGATTGACAGGCAGTCAGATTTCATCTACGACATCACATGGTTCCTGCCCGACAAGTGTCCGGGCGGTTGTTTCAGATTCGCCATTGTTGATGTTGTCGGAACAGTTCTTGAAATTGAACTCACACTTGAGAATCCGTTGGCAATTCAGGCGTACGATTTGAGAGTCCAATATCTCAACCTCTACGGCAAAACAGTTCTTAACCCTGACAGCTACACAGACTTTCTTGGGACACAAATAACGACAATTTATCCATTTACGGCTTTCATGAAAGAGGATGCTGATAGGGCATTTCCAGTTGGTCCGGGCGGAATCGACACGGAAACCCTTTTCCTCGATTTCCCTCCCGGCGCAAGCCCATCCGTTGATTATGCAATCACAGCACACATGCCGGACCAGACACATGAGCCGTACGAAATCGGTGAAATGGTGCAATCAGGCGAACTCACTCCAGAAGGCGGTTCGGCAACAATCAGCTGCCGTGTGGATGACCATCAGGATGATGTTTCAAATGTATTTCTTGATGCCACACCATTTACAGGCGGTCCGGTCGAGATGGTTCCTGAAGTTGGTAATCCCGGATATTGGACCGTGGATATATCCAACACCGAGGGCGCCGCGATTGGCGATTACATCCAGCTGATTATGGCTCTCAGCCCGAATCCGCAAAATGTCAGCACGTATAATTACATTATTATTTCAGTTACTGAACAAGGGATGATTGAGACAATAGTCTATTGCGCGGATGGCCCAGCTGCGGGACGCCAGATCTATTCAATCGACCCCGAGGGCGCGACCACACCTGAACAATGGACTCAGGACACAGGTTTTATCGAATGTCCCAGACTCTCACCCTGCGGTGAATATATCATGTACACTCGCGGATTCAGCGCGGGAATGAACGGAGACATAATGATGATTGATGTCGCAACCGGTGATATCACTGAAATTACACCAATTGGTATGGAGGGCATTTATGGCGATTTCTCCCATGACGGCACCAGAATTGTCAGCGCGATGGGCACTGATATCTTTATGTTGGATTTGTGGACATTGGATTACGACGGCGGAAATCCTGAGCAATTGACATTCGGCGCTGATGCCTGGAGCCCGTCATACAATTTCGATGACAGTAAAATCTACTTTCAGCAATTTGCCAATTCACAGATTTACATCTACGATGTCGATAGTGGCTCATTAACTCAATACACCGACAACGGAACGTGGAACGATGATCCGGAGGGCTGCATAAACGGAACTCATATCGTTTGGGCGACACATTATGGCAATAGCTGTCGCTGGGTTTATGTCTCACCGATTGAGGCGTGGAATCCACCCGACAAGATTATCAATTTCGATTCCTGCATTCGCTCACCAGGCTACAGTCCCGACGGCACCAAACTCGTTGTTGACCACGGCGGATTTGACGCTGCCGAGATTGCAATCTATGATTTGGAAACTGATAACTGGTGGGATATCACCGGCAACGCCTGGGGTGATTACATGGCAAGCTGGGGCTATATAATCCCTCATTAAGTGTAGTAGTTTTCTGATATTGACATTGATTAATAATGAAAACAACATCCCCCGATTTTAACGTCGGGGGATGTTTAATTTACGCCCAAACAGCACAACAATGTATAACTTTCGCACTCACTTCTTGTACATCCGGCATAGCAAGTTTGGCTGTTTATGGCTGGGGTAAAACAACATACTCTGCGAAATGGGCTGTCACCGTGGCTGGCACTTTGGCTGACACCACGACCACCACGACCTCATCCCCAACGGAATCGAAGTACCTGCTTTATCCATTTCGTGTAACATCAAACCCAGTTGCCAAACACGATTGTTTCTGATAATCTTGCTATTGGCTATTCTTATACTAACTATAAGAATTGAATATCTTTTGACCCTTTGATTAACCTTACCCCCTCATCAGGGAGGTCTCTTAGGCGAACGACTACAATTCTATCTGTAATAGCATTTTTACTGCTAATTGGATGTTCCAGCGATATATCGCCAATAACACCAGATAATAATGAAACATCAGTATCTACTGATGGATTGCCTGTTATCAACCTGTCAATAAGCAACGAGGCATCCAGCGCTGTCGGACTTCTTGGAGCTTTTGAACTGAGCATCGATCCTGAAACGATGACTGCTGATTTATCTCCGATTCGAAATACTGCAGCAATCGGGGACAGTTTCCTCATCGAGGGAATGGCATACTTCACAATTTTCCCTTGCACCAATTGTTTTAAAATAACAGGACTCGAACTTACACCGGAAAATTATGTCAGGATATACTTCACGCTTGCCCATCCATTCCCGAAACCGCCTGAGCCATGCGTACCGCCGAGCAGAATTGACCTCGATGTATTCGATGTTGCTCTTTTGATCCTACCGTACGAAACAACACCGGATTCTTACCCTCTGACACAGGCTGGCGCTTATACAAAAATATGTCCGGACGCGGATGGTTATACAAAGGAACTTGGCACTTTTCTGTCAGACAACACCGCTCTCCCCTATTTCCTTGTTATCGACGACTACGAGGATTCGCAATCAACGTTCAACAAATTGGAACAAGGCGCGGTTGCACCATTTGCAGCCATTCTTGATCCGGCACATGCGCAAACGTTTTCCCTTTATCTGACTATGGGTTATGGCGCAAGCGCGACAAGGCCCACGCGATGCAATCCGGTATATTTCAATCCTGAATTCAACAGGAAAAATGCGTGGAAAGTTGATGTCATTCCACCAGCTCCTCTTGCGGGCAGCACGTGGACAAATACCGATAATACGACCGAATACGATATTGAAATCCATGTCTGGGACTGGCAGCAGGGAGCGAATGTCGCCGACCCTCCAATGAGTGATGATGTCCGGTATGCATCAAATGTGGCAAGTGTCAGCGCTGAAATTCCCGGCATGAATAACACTCTCCCTGCTATAACAGTTGAGGAAAGCGGGACGGGAAGCGATCCGGCTGATCCGCTTATTTATAAGGTTCCCGTTGCGAATGAAAATCTGTTGGCAATCGGCGAATACGCCGGGCTGGTCAAAGTTACAGATGAACGAGTTCCGCCGTCAGATCCGAAAGAGGGTGACATCGACGCGCTAATTCATACACCCGATGGAACAACTCTCAACTGGATGCAAATCGATCCTGAATTCGCGACATACCAAACCTTCACCGCAACTGTGCTGACCGGCGTTGGCCCATTAAAAAACATTCCGTTACGCGATGATTTCGAGGCGTTGGATTTGGCTGTCGATCACGCGGACGGCGACCTTTTTATCCTCTTTGACGACGGTGAAATATGGAAATACACAGAAGCCGCTGAATATCAGGACGGCGCTCCATTACCGGACGAAGCCGGTTTCAACATGGAGTATATCGATATTGCTCCGAACAGTTATATGGTCGTCGCGGGTTATAAATCAGGCCTTGATGATGGTAAATTCTTCAGGCCCGACGGTACATATTTCAAGGATTTTAATTACGGAACCTACAATCCGGCTTGTTTCGTTCATGATGCGCTCGCTTATACTGGAAGCATACTTACAAACTACCTGGGAGTCGCTACATGCGGATGCACCATGGGGACGTATGCAAAATGGGTTATCTTCCCTCCATCTCAGTATTCCATGTTCGTAACGCCCTCCCCGTATTTAGTCGTTGGCTGTGGAGAAAATCTTGTCGGTTATTTTTCCTCTCAAAACCAGGGAACCCCTACGAGGGAAATAATCATGGGCGTTGAATGCGGCAACAGTTCAATGGATTATGTCTATTACCTGGAATCGCATACAACCGCTTATGTATGCGATGAATACAGGGTGCAGCGTTTGTACCGCGACGGCAACCTTAAAAACGATGATACTGTGACATGGGGTGGAGAGCAATCGGATGATATGGCGCTTGGATTCTGGGACCCGCAGGATATCTCACGCGATTCCGACAACAACTTCTATATATTCGATATCCTCTCAACAGATGAACCGGCAATCAAGAAATACACCGAGGACGGCACTGTAATAGGCATATTCGGTGACTCGATATCAATAAACGGAACACCGCTGAGAATCGAAGGCAGCGATTATGTTGGTCCGGACGGCAACCTGATGTTCGTCATTCACGAGAGCAGCCCGGCTGACCTGCTTAGTGTCTTCTTCCCATCAGAAATGCCGTAGAGAATAAGTCGGCATTCTATTGAAACATGAATCAACAAAATAGCGTTGTTTGGGCTGCATGCTTATTGACGACGAGACCCAATAGTGCTATCATAATGATAGCATATCTCGGAGGTTAAAATCATGGCTGAGATACTTGTTCGCAATCTGGATAAAAAAACCGTTGACCGGTTGAAAAAACGCGCAAAGAAAAAAGGGCGCTCGCTTCAAACAGAGGTCAAGCAAATTCTTGAACAGGCGGCTTCTATCGACATGGACTCAGCTCGCAAACTAACAAGTAAAATACGCAGCGGTTTAAAAGGAAATAAATTCTCCGACAGCACCGAGCTAATCCGTAAGGATCGTGACAGATGAGCATCCTTGTTGTTGATGCTTGCATTGGAGCAAAGTGGTTCTTCGAGGAAATATACACCGAACACGCTGTTCGAATTCTCGATGAAAAATACACACTTCATGCCCCCGATTTTTTCCTGATGGAAATAACAAATCTGTTATGCAAGAGGGTTCGTCGCGGGGAAATAACTAACAAAGCAAGTGATGAAATCCGAAAGGCATTAACGCAACTCCCGGTCAATTATCACGATGTAAATCAACTTATTGATTCAGCGTACGAAATTGCGATCACAACAGGCAGCAGTTTATATGACTGCGTTTATCTCTCTCTCGCGATTTTATTGGATTGCCCAATGGTAACATCAGATAAACGTCTTGTTGACAACATATCAAACACCCCGTTTAACAAGCACATCCTTTGGATTGAGGATGTTGGATAATCAGATTATCCCTGCAAAGTAAAAGGTTGTCTCATAATTCCATTTTGCATTCACAGTTGTCATTCTGAGCGCAGCGAAGAATCTATATGCTTCTGCGTTTTGTGATTTCAAATCCATTTTTCCGAAGGTTAAAATACCTTTCAACCTTGATTAATTCCCAATTCCACTTGCAATCGACCCTCGGTTGGTATTAAAATCACTCAATGGCGGAACGAATGGAAAAGATTCTTATCCTTGATTTTGGCGCTCAGTATAATCAGCTAATCGCACGGCGAGTGCGTGAGGCTAAGGTTTACTGCGAGATCGTTCCGTACGACATCACTCCCAAAGAAATTAAAAAAGCGAAACCGAAAGGATTGATTCTGTCAGGGGGGCCATCATCGGTTAAATGGTCCGACCCGCCGCTTCCTGACACGGGAATCTATAAACTTGGGCTGCCGATTCTCGGTATCTGCTACGGCATGCAGGTAATGAACTTCCAACTTGGCGGCAGGATTGGGAAAGTTCGTAAGAAGGAATTCGGCAGGACGGATATCAAGGTTATCGAGCCGGATTTGCTTTTCAGGGATTTGAACCCGCAACTTGTCGGCTGGATGTCGCATGGCGACAGTATAAAGAAACTCGCGCCGGATTTTATAACGCTTGCAAAGAGTGTCAATACTCCGTTTGCGGCTTGCGCGCATCCGCAGAAAAAGTTCTACGGCGTTCAGTTTCATCCTGAGGTTGTGCATACACCCTGGGGCAAGGACCTGTTCCAGAATTTCCTCTATAATGTGTGCGGGCTTTCCGACTCATGGACAATGGAGAATTTTGTCCGTGTGACTGTCGCTGATATCAAGGCGAAAGTCGGCAGGAAAAAAGTGCTGTGCGGATTATCCGGAGGCGTGGATTCATCCGCTACCGCATCCCTTGTCCACAAAGCAATCGGAAAAAATCTAACATGTATTTTTGTGGATCATGGATTCCTTCGCAAAGGTGAACGGCGTCAGGTGAGGACAGCGTTTATCGATCACTTCGGCGTTAATTTAATTGTCGTGGATGCTAAAAAGCGATTCATGAAACGCCTTAAAGGCGTAACTGAACCTGAGACAAAACGCAAGATAATCGGTGAGGAATTCATCCGCACGTTTGAGGAGGAGGCGCGCAAGATTGGGAAATTCCATTTTCTCGCGCAGGGAACGTTGTACCCGGACATAATCGAAAGCGCGGCTCCCGGCAAGCGAAAAGGCCCTACGCATGTAATTAAATCGCATCATAACGTAGGCGGACTTCCCGATGACATGGAATTCGACCTGATTGAGCCGCTAAGCCATCTTTTCAAGGATGAGGTACGGGCAGTTTGCCTTGAAATGGGGCTTCCGCATAACCTGGTTTACCGCCAGCCGTTTCCGGGTCCCGGCCTTGCGATACGCATTATCGGTGAAATAACAAACGAGCGTTTGAGAATTCTTCGCGATGCTGATTTCATCCTGCGTGAGGAAATTCTCAAAGGCGGATTGTCGCGTGCAATCTGGCAGTATTTCACAGTCCTGCCGGTTATACGCAGTGTCGGCGTGATGGGCGATGAGCGGACATACGAATATCCCATTGTCATACGAGCGGTAACCAGCGAGGATGGCATGACAAGCGACTGGGCGCGAATTCCGTTTGACCTGCTGGAGAAAATATCAAATCGAATCGTTAACGAGGTCGATGGCATCAACCGTGTGGCGTACGACATCACATCCAAACCGCCATCGACAATTGAGTGGGAATAATTGGATATTCAAAAAGCGTTAAATAATCCGATTCAGTAAGTGTGCCATGGTTTATAATTGTTGTTGGAGAATAATCTTAACATGTCGAAAGAGAAACTAAAAATACTTGAGAGCCTTGATTACAAGATTCTCTACACTGAAAAGCAGATACAGAAACGCGTAAAGGAAATCGCGAAAGAGATATCCAAAGACTACGCGAATAAAAATCCGTACGTGGTCGGCGTACTCCGTGGTGCGTTTATGTTCCTCGGCGATCTAATCCGCCATCTCGATTTTCCACTGACAACGGATTTCATGGCGATTAGCTCCTACGGCTCAAGCACAAAATCAACCGGAGTTGTTCGCCTGATAAAAGACCTTGATGATAATGTCGAGGGCAGGCATGTTCTTGTTGTGGAGGATATTGTCGATTCAGGCCGCACGATTTCCTATATCACGGATATAATCCGCACCAGGCGGGTAGCATCACTGAAACTCGTTTCATTTTTAGACCGCCCCGACCGTCGCGAAGTGCCGGTTGAAATCTCCTACAAGGGATTCGACATACCGGACAAATTCGTGCTTGGCTACGGCATGGATTACTCCCAGCTTTTCAGAAACGTCCCGTTCATCTTCACATGCAAACATCTACCCAGCGAAGGGGATATCGTGAAAAGGTGAAACAGTTAGAAAGTTAGCAGGTTAGTAAGTTAGTAAGTTAGTAGGTTAGTAGGTTAGTAGGTTAGTAAAGAAAAAATAAAAAAAATGGCAAAACAAAGGCAGAGGGTTTAAACCCTCTGCTATTTATTCCTTACTAACTTACTAACCTTCTAACCTACTAACTTACTAACCGCTTTTACCAAAGTTCGACTATTTTCAATCCATCGTTTGGACCAACCATGTATGCAAGGTTATCAATAACCTGAATATCCTCATTTCTACCAGCTGCATTATCAGCAGTACTGAAAATTTCCGGATTGGAGGGGTCGGTTATATCAAAGACCGTTAAAGCACCGCTCTCCGTGCCACTGCACCCAACATAGGCATAATTACCACTGATAGACACACTATATGCTGTCATATGATAAATTTCAACGCTTATAATATGTTGAGGATCGTAAGGATTAGATATATTCACAACTGAAAGACCATCATGATAATCTGCGATATACGCATAGTCATTTTTAACAGTAACATCACGAGGATAATCACTCGTTGCGACACTACCTGTAATAAGGGGATTACTCGGATCACTTATATTAACAACAAGCAGCCCGTCATAAAAGGAGACGACGTAAGCAAAATCCCCTTCAATCGTAACTGCTTTGGCATCCGTTATGCTAACAGTATAAACAAGAGCAGGCGAGCCGGGAACGCTAATATCTATAATGTTCAAACCTCCCGTGCCTGCGCAGACATAAGCGTATGTGCCGTCGATCTGTAAACTCTCAAGAGTGTTAGCGCCAAGGTTAACTGATCCGATCTCAATAGGATTAAACGGATCAGAGAAATCCATAATAAATAAGTACTCTAAATTCAGGAACTTCTTGCCGATGATGTACGCGTAATCGCCAATCACCTTAATATCCGTGGTTTTGGGCATGTCATACGATACGAATATCTTTGGGGATTCGCTGTTGCTTATGTCATAAATAGTGCATCCAAATTCGCCATCAGCAACGTAGGCATAATCGCCAATTACGTCTATATGCTCCTGATGCGCTTTTTTTATTCGCCCTGTTAATGACGGCGCTGCGGGATTTGTTACGTCAACAACTCTCAATCCACCGGTTCTATCCGCCACATAGACAATATTTCCCTCAACATAGACATCTTCAGCTTTTGTGGTTTCAATAGTGCCTGCGAGTACCGGATCGGAAGGATTACTAATATCGTAAACTCTCATACCATCATACATACACGCGACATAGGCATAATCACCAGCCATATCGACTCCCTTACCATTATAAAAAAGTTCTTCGGTTGCCACTTCATAGGGATCAGTTGGATCGCTTATGTTGAGGACTTTGAAACTATCCCCATTCGATTCAAGAAAAACGGCATAATCGCCGTGCACAGATAACCTGTCCCCCGAAAAGGGCACAGTGTTAAGATCACCAACCAGTATGGGATAAAAAGGAATTGTAATATCATACACGTAAAAATGGTAACCTGAGGCAACGTAAAGATAATCATCTTGAATGTCCAAATCCCGACAACTAGTAATTTCTGTTTCCCCGTAGTATTGTGGATTTGTTGGATCAGAGACATTCAAAATTAAAATGTGATTTTGGGCAACCAAATATATATAGTCCCCCTTACTCTCAATACGATAATACGTCTCTCCAAGATAGTATTTACCAACAACCGCGGGGTTCCATGGGTCACTGACATCAATTACGATGAATTCATTTTTATCTCCGTACCCAAACTCATATACAAAGGCGGGCGCATACACATAATCACCTTGAACTGCGAGTTCATTTATACAGATTATAGTGTAATGAGGAACTGGCTTCACATAACCCATTGGCGCTGGATTTGAAGGATCACTTATGTCCACAATTTTCATAAGACATCTATCGGGATCACCCTCAAGAACATACGCATATTCATCCTGCACACAGACATCAAACGTATCATAATAGAATGGATCATACTTTCCGATTACTTCCGGATGGTAAGGATAGTCTCCCGCAGGATAAACATTAATTATTAAAGGTTCATACAGGCTAATAGATGAACCGGAAGATGCTAAAACCCAAGCTGGATACTCACCTTCAGATGCTCCAGTCGTATTTACAAGTTCCAATTCCCATCCCACATCCCACTGAGGATCGTGGTTAAATGGAACTAACATTTCACCTGTGATTGCCGAACAATATAATTCAACTGAATCCACATTGTGCTGATTATCATAAACATGGGCTTCAATTATTGCTGATGCGCCAATTTCATCAGTGAGCCTATCCACTCGCGGTGGTAAATAAATTTTCCACGGCTCCTCATCGTTGCCTGGGTATGACGCAGCAATCGCAAATTTAACAGATGCATTCCCGCCTGGTATGTGAATCGATAGATCGCATGTATGCTCAGCAAATGCCTCGAATAATCGAAAATATACATCTGTAGCGTATGCTTTGAATGGATTGACAGGCAACCCGCCGGGAATGTCATATAATCCAATCCAGTTGTCAGGATTCATTAGTCTGTTGCCTGTACTGTCCGTGTAGATTATTAATCGGACATCATGCACGTCAATATCAAATGGATTTACAATTGTGACATCGACATCGATTACTTCCGTAAGAGAATCATAACCGGTAACTACAATCAATGGAGTCGGCAGTAAGGATGTAACATTCCAATGAGCGTTGAGTGTTCTGTCCGGTGCGACTACTGCTGTCAGTGTTTGAATATCGAAAGTAGCATTCCATGTGCCAGATAGTTTATGGTTGGTATTGTCAGGATTCTCGTTGTTCACTGGAAGGGAAATTTCCGGCGATTCCCCCAATGCGGTAACAGGATTTGACTGGCTGGATGAGCAGCCTCCTATCACGATAAGGGAAAATGCAATAATGCTTGCCACGATGATTTGAAGGCCTGTAATTCTATTCATTGGAATTCTCCAATTGGGAAGAATAAGGATAATATGGATATCAGTAAAAGTCATTTAATTATACCATGAGATCACAATAAAATAGCAGAGGGTTAAAACCCTCTGCTATTTATTCCTTACTAACTTACTAACCTACTAACTTTCTAACCTGCTAACTTACTAACCATCTATTACCATAATTGGATTATTTTAAGTCCGCCGCTTTCATCCGCGAGATATGCGTAATTATCATTAACAGCGACATCCCACGATGAGCCGTCTGTAACAAGAGAACTGAGAACATACGGCGCGGTTGTGTCGCTGATATCCACAACAACAAGTCCGCCTGAGCTCATTGCGATATAGGCGTAATCACCGGATACCGCGACTTCAGTTCCACCGCCAGTATCAACGGTGCTGACTATTACAGGTGCAGCCGGATTGCTTATATCCACGATAAACAAACTCAAATCCTCTCTGTCATCTGTTACATAAGCGAAATTGCCGGAAATATCCAAACCGTCCGCATGGCCAATTTCAGAAACAGTTGCAATTACCACAGGCGCGGCTGGATTACTGGCATCGATAACATTCAATCCACCGCTGACCGCAACATAAACATAACTCCTATCCACTTCAACATCGAATGCCACTCCATGAACCGGTGTTGTTCCGACAACATGTGGTGATGATGGATTGCTTATATCCACAATGCAAAAACCAATCCATGCGACATATGCGTAATCGCCCTGAACCGCGACTCGCCAGGCTTCCATTATGCCGGTAGAACCGATTATTGACGGGGGATCTACGGTAACGTTCGCCACAAATAAACCGCTGTTTACATCGGTAATATATGCGTAACCATCCTGAACCTCGACATCGTTCGCCCAGCCATCTGTAAGGATATCGGCGATTATATAAGGGTCTGCGGGGTCTGCGACATATACCATCTCTAATCCATCTTCAACTGACGCTGAATAAACAATATTGTCAACATAGAAAACACCGCGTGAATTGCAGTCAACAGTGCTTATAATCTGAGGATTTGTTGGAGTTCCACTTGAGATAACGGTTATCGTTACCTCATCATACAGCGCAAGCAAACCGGAATTTGCCGAAGTCGCAATTATATAAGATACATAATCACCAACAGGGGCTGCAGTGTTGTTTACCAGCGTTAATTCCCAGGCATCCGGTCCAACCTTTATAAAAGGTGTTAGTGTTTCACCTGTAATCAGAGGGCAATACAGATTTACTGAATCGGTGTCATCCTGCCAGTCACGAACACATACCGATACATCTGCTGATGAACCAATCTCATCGTATAAATCACCGCATGTGAATTCGGTGATTTCATACGGCTCCTCGCAGTTGCCGGGATATGATGCATCAATTGCAAATTGCACATGAGGATCTCCTACCGGAAGGAATATGCGAAGATTCTCTGAATACTCGGCATGTGCGTCAAACTGACGGTTTACCTCACCTTTTGCATATGCGATGAACGGGTTGATTATGTAACCTCCGGGGATGTCATATAGCGCTGTCCAGCCATTGTCGTTGAGAAGTTTATGCCCGACATCATCACGATAAATAATCAGCCGAACATCATAAACAGTCATTGGCGTGGTATTGCTGATTGTTACATCCACATCCACGATGCCTGTTTCGGGATCATGTGAATTCACAACAATTACCGGCGGCGGCAGCAATGATGTAACATCATAATGCCCGGATATGCCACGGCTTGATGTTACTTCACATTCCAGCGATTCCAGATTGAAATTCGCAATCCAGCTGCCAAGTATCTGGTGGTTCATGTCATCGCTGATTTGCGCGACTGGAATGGTGTTGTTTCCGTTTGAGTTCATCGGAGCAACCGGATTTGCACTGTTTGATGAACAACCAGCTGCAACCATTATTGCCAGCGAGATGATTAACGTGATTTGCGTGAAAGTTCTCATTTCACTCTCCTTAAAATTGGGAATATGCATAAATTATCGAAATCCTTTGAAAACTGCTATTGATTATATCAATATGCGATTAAGCAATCAAGTGCATGCGTTGCCTTGCGTCGCATTCCAGATAAATTTTCTAATACGTCAGCAGGATTGGAATAAAGTCCATGACTTTGGAGATCTGGTGATCCTACAGGCAGACCAGCCTTTGATGAGAACATTTCTGGCATGTGCTTTTTCTTATGCTCTTCCGCGATTTTGTGAGGATCCGGCGGTTGGGTGAAGTACTTTGCAATGAAGCTGACAGGTTCCCCCTCTTTTATTTCATCCAGGTTGATTTCAGGCGGGATTATGGGTTGTGGAAAACTCGATTCTTTTATCTTATCCATTTGGGAGATTGCATCTGCCGGTAATATTCCTTTGTGATCATCAGAATCTTGAGTATCATCCTGATTGGAATTCTTCATTACTTGATTGAAAGCGTCATACGCTGCTTTCTCGGCGGCTTGCTCATGGATGCGTTTCTCACCAATTTGTGCTCTAACAACGTTTTCAGGCGCTTTACCCTTACGGAAACCTTTGATGCTCGTGTTCTTCTTGAATTCTTTCAGAGTTTCCGGAATGCGTTTTTCAACCTCTTCCCACTCAAACTCAATCCTGAGTTCATGCTGAATCGGGTTGATTTCCTTATGATTGATTTTCAATCGCATTAACACAAATTGTCCAATTGGTTATTCCGAAAAAAGTTCTGCCGATGAATAATTCATATTTAGTTAAAAACAAATCCATCATGTAGTTGCCTCATCCGGCATATATTGCCTCTTGCCTGTCATGTAATCAGTGGTAATGTCGCTAAAATTACCGAGTTTTTACTTGTCGTAAATGACCTTTACTCCTTTTGCTTCAAGTGCAGGGATAATCTCATTAATTGATTTTTCACTAAGAGGATTGCCTGATAGGTCGATTTTGTCAAGGTATTTTATATTTAGCAATGCGGAAATGTCTGTTATTTGGTTGTTTGATAAATCAAGAACTGTAGTGCCTTTCCCTTTGTCGTGGGTTTTGAAATGTAGATTGGAAAACGGTTTTAAGTCATCGATTTTGTTATCTGATAGAAGAATAAAAACCAGCTTTGAACTGGATAAACCCGATATTGCTCTAATGTCATTTCCATACAAGCGCAATATCGTAAGGTTAGAAAGCTGTGAAAAGGCGCTTATATCGCTGATTTGGTTATTTTGCAGCCAAATATGATGAAGATTATAAAGATTGCCAAGATATTCTATATTGGTAATTTGGTTATCATCTGAATACAAAGTCCGAAGTTCTTTTAGATTTGAAAGAGGGGTTAGGTCATGAATAGAGTTTTTTGATATATCTAAAAATCTGAGATTTGTAAGATTTGACAGAGGAGTCAGATCATTTATTTGGTTATCAGAGATCTCTAATCGTCTAAGATTTGTGAGATTTGATAACGGTTGAAGATCGCTTATAAGATTATCCCTTAGACAGAGATATTTTAAATTAATCAAAGTGCTTAAAAATGAAATGTCATCAATATTATTTGACCATAGAATAAGCTCTTTTAAACTGTGAAGTTCAGAAAGTGTATTGAAGTCCTCAATTTTATTATCACTCAAATTAAGCTTCACTAGGTTCTTGCACAATGTAATCTTGTCCAAGTCATAAATACTCCATCCACCAGCTTCAAGCGATGTAATCAATGAGAAATCGGCTTCAGTTAATTCTCCTTTTGGCTTTTCTATCTGGAGTCTCAAGAAATCCTCCATGCTTTTGGGAGCACAATAAAACAATCCGCAACCAGATAAAAAAACACAGGAAATTAGAACAACAGATATTGAAAAAAAAACGAGTAATTGCCGCTGATTATTTATAACACTTGATTTCATTGAAAGCTCCTTGAAATGGTACAATAAACGATGTCAGAATAAGTATTAAAAATACTTCATCTTTCACAATATATCACCATTCACCAGTAATACATCCTTCTCTGGTTATATTCTTGCCCTTTCCTACTGCTTCATTGCAACATTCCTCAAGTGAATCAAAACCGAAAAAATAAGCAACATGTTCATCTAAATCATAACCTTCATCTATCATACATCCTGCCCAAATATCACAAAAGGGCTTACCTCGTTTTGTGATGATAGTATTAAGTAGAACATTAACTTCATCTTCCCATTCATTATTGTTTATAAGCACTTTTTTAATAATACATTTCACTTTATCTTTAGGAGATTTTTTTAAAAGGCATGAAAGATAAGCGAGCAATTCAGTGAAATTAAGGCAATTTATAACAGCCGATAATTGTCCTAACTTGTAGATTGTGAATATATCACAGAATACCATAGCGTCATGGAGTGAATCACCGTTACCACTGCCAACATTACTACTACTTCCAAGATTTACACCAGCAAAAACGCCAAGAAAAGCACCGCAAAACAGGAATCCACCTCCACCTTTACTACCGCCACCACCACTCCCAGAGCCACTACCACTACCTCCGCCAATCCATGGATATATCGGTCCACTGCCGCCACCACCATTTCCGCCGCCACCGTCACCGCCACCATTACCGCCATTTCCACCGCCACCACCGTTACCGCCGCCGCCCCCTCCACCTGTAGGTGATGCTCCCATGCATCTGACAAGGTAGGTGGCAGCGACATCCTTTGGGATATAGGTAACATTGGGGCACCCGGAGTTCGGTTGAGCATGAGAAAGCGGCCATGTGCACATGTCATGACTCAATCCCTCTCGTTGTCGCCACTCACCGATATTAACCGTCCCTTGACCTGAATGCCAGAAATTTGCTGCATCTAATTGATCATCGGTAAGCTCGTTGTATCCCTCACTGTTAAAATCCGCCATTAATCCTTCTGGTGGCATTGTTGTGCCAAGATGGAACGATTTGGTTCCCATCCTGCCGCCACGAACCGTTCCTGATGGAAATAATCCTGATACATCCCGCATCATAACAGGATTATTCTCGCAGTAAATATACGGATTTACGCTTAAAGGTTTCAATGAATCAGGCATCTGCTTGTACGTCAGCGGATCGCGCTGCAAAAAGCGACCATACTTCGGGAAATAATGCCTAACACCTGTTTCGTATATCGCATCATACTCATAATTCTGATTGACAAAACACTCGACACGCGCGCCGACATATCTAATTTTATTAGTCGTGGACGGCAAGCTGGCCGCTTCAATATGCTCACCCCAGGCATCGTAATTGTAATTATCCTTATTCTGGTCAAGGTCAGTCATCATCATTACCGTCCCCTGATGATCCTTCGCGTAATAGCGATGCTTATCCGCAGGGTCCTCATCCGGCATATATCGCCTCTGGCTCGCCATGTAATCGGTTTTCACATTATAATCTTCGCCATCCTTTTCGAGTTCCTGCACAAGTTTCCCGCCGGTGTGGTAGTAATATGTATCATTACTTGATAAATCGTTGAATTATTAATCATCCAAAGCGTTAAGGAAATCATCCCAGCTTGTGTCAGTGAATCCCAGCGATGCATAATCCGCTCGATGGCTTGACCATTCAGAGTTACTGTAGTTCGTGGGGAACCATATCTGCCAGCCGGTTTCACCGTACGGACAGGTCGCGCCGCCGGTTCCCGAATGGTCATGAATAATCATGGTTTCCTCGATGCTGGCAACCAAATCATACGCCGCATCCCGTAATGACTGCGGAAGTGAGGCAGTTTCATTTACAACCTCTGCGAATACGCCTATGTCCTTTACCCAGTACTCGTTGCAGAAAGGCCATCCGCCTCCCCAACTGCCGGTTTGATAACTGCAATTTAAAATGAGTGTTTTGTAATCGGGAAGCGCGAGTATTAACTCATCCGCAAATGCGTTTAGCGCCGGAATCGCGTTCAGGTCAATTTTGTCGCTTTCCCAGGTGGCGAGCGTGTAGCCGTCTCCATAAGATGACACTTCACTCATGTATGTCGCGACTATTTCCGCGCCCAGTTCAACTGGCGTACATGTTGAGATATTGTCCAGAAGGTATTGCAGAAACAGGTGGTACGGCAAATCGGGATTAAGCGGAATCACCATTTCGGACGCCACACAAACCTCACAGACATCCTTCAGGACATATCCGGTTTCGATGTAGCTCATCAGGCAGGAGTTGAATCCAATCATCGCGATTTTGTCCATATCCGGGTGTTCATCGAGAACGGTCTGGCAGGCGTCGCGTATTTCCCACATTGACAATCCGCCGCAAACCTTGAAAAATTCTATTGGCTCAGGTTCAACGCCAAAAGGGCCATCGCCGTGCGCGATTGTGGTTATAGCGTAGTTTTCAGCGGGATAGTTTTCCATCGCCCACCGTAGGAATTTCTCCATCGTTTCGCCATTGCCCATATCGAGGCCACCGGGCGGAATTACAGCGCCGCCGTCGTCAATATGGGGTGAGATTAAATACCCGTTGAAACCATTCGGATCTTTTTCGATTTCAATTATCCAGTCATCCGCAGTATTCTTCCTGTCATACAATGCGACGATATTCAGCAAACCCTCAACTGAGCCGACAACTTCCATTTCATTTAAGTCAATGTTTATCGCGTTTTCCACACCATACGTTTCATGAATGTATGTCAGGTACGTCCATTCGGCAACATTATCGGGGGTAACTGTGATTGTTAACATCTCGTAAAGTGTGCCGCCGCCTGAATTCGCGAGAATGACTCCGGTATATTCCCCGTATATCGCCCCTGTCGCGTTTACCAGATTAAGGCTGTATTCGTTCGTGCTGACCTCAGTGAAATCAACAAGAGTCTGGCCTGTTATTTCAGGGCAGTAAAGTGAAACCGAATCGATATCAAACTGCCAGTCATAAACCTCGACAGTTACCTCCGCCTCGGAATCCGGGATTTCCAGCAGCGTTTCCTGCGCGAAATTCCGTATCGAATACGGCTCTGTGCAGCTGCCGGGGTATGATGCGTCAATCGCGAAGGAGACGTTGGAATTTCCATTCGGCAGCACTACTCGCAGATTTTCCGTATGCTCCGACAAGGCGGTAAATATGCGGGATGGCGCGGTTTTCGCGTACGCAGTAAACGGATTTATCGTCAAGCCCTCTGGACCATCGAAAAGGTCTGTCCAGTTGTCGCCATTTATCAGATTGTGGCCAACGCCGTCGGTGTGAATTATCAACCGGACATCATAAGCGTCAAGTGCGAAAGGATTGAAGATTGTAACATCGACATCAATGATTTCGGTCAGGAGATCGTATGAATTGACCGCAATGGATGGCGCGGGAATCATCGATTTTATATTGAAATGCGCGTTGAGATCGCGATTTCGGCTGACATCGCAAGTTAAATCATCTAGATTGAAAGCGGCAGTCCAGCTGCCCCAATATTGGCGGTTGGTGTTGTTCTCATCGAATTGTGTAACAGGCAGATTGAAACCATCGTTTGTTGCTGATGGCGTAATCGGTTCAGGCGCGTCGGATGAACAGCCTGAGATAAGGATAATCGTTAGGATGATAAGGCTTGATAAAAATAATCGCATTTTAGAGTTTCCTTGCAATGAGATATAACTAATATAAATATTAAAGACACGACCAAATTCTATTTTATCATAGAAATGAGTTTTTTGAAATTCGCGAATTTATCATTGGATTAACTTGCATTTTATATTTATCTTAGTATAATGCTAAATTTATGTTTGCCGTTTAAATGTTTATCGGGTTAACATAAGCTTTATGGAAAAAGTGATTTAAGGAGATTGAGATGCCTATTCGAGGAAAAGTAGATGGAGAAGAAATATATGCAACTGACCTTTCAGCTGCTGAGGCGACACGAAAAAAAATCGAAATCAGAGAAAAAGGACTTACTGTATTGATGGTTTGCTGTGGTAATAAAGGACACCTAAAAATAAGTGGAAACATGAATCCTTTTTTTTGCCATAATCCAGGGACTAAAAACGACTGTAATTGGAAGTCGGAAACAAAAGAGCACAGATTAATTAAGGAGATCATTCGACAGGCATGTATCGATATGGACTGGGAAGCAACTACAGAATACTCGGATAATAATGATTGGCGAGCTGATGTATATGCTACAAATGGGGTAATCAAAGTTGCATTTGAAGTTCAACTTTCAAAACAGAATTATCCAGACACAGTCGTTAGAAACAATAAATATTCTGCGGCAGGAGTTCATTGTTGCTGGTTATTTAAAAATATGCCAAATGTAATTGATTTTGATCATCCTGGAATATCCGATGATCATAGAATGTATGAGGTGGTCTTCAATGGAAATGATGAAATCAGTATATTAGACGGAAATAAAAAACAATCAGTTTATAATTTTGTGCAGGATTACCTTTCTGAATTGAACTTACAACATGAGAGAAAGAATAATCCTGTTGATGAAGCTTTGGAAATAAACCACATTCCGATTTACCAGTTTACTAATGAAGAATATGATGATAGATTCGGGGACTATGAGTCATTATTTTCTGACCTGTGGCGGTGGATTGGAGATAATAAGTATTGGCTATTTACAGCTTTGATATTTTTGCTGTTGGTTAAAGCATTTAAGCGAAAATAAGCTGTTAAACCGATCATGCAATTTTAATGACTTTTTATTTCAGAAGATCTCGTAAAGTGAATGTTTTGACTTCCATATCATGTTTAACAGACTGGAGCCTTATTACTAATTGAGGTGATTAAAATGCAAAATATGTATCGGATTCCCCGCAACGAACCTAAGGAAGAGGATGACATATCATGTCATCTACAGCAACAAGGCATGGGAACACTATTATGTAGAGCTGCTCGTCAAACAGGTGATGGTACCACTAACGAAGTTGATCCCGCATTATGTTTTAATTGTTTAGCAGGACAAGTATATCGTGATGTAGGTTGTGATTCAGTATCACCCAAAATCCAAATATATCAACGACAAGGCGGAAATTATGGAGTTATACATAGTATGCTTTGTCATAGAAGAAACAGAGAAACTGACATTGATTATTGCAAAATATGCAAAATTGCAACCGCTGACACAACACGGCAAGTAGTGTCTAAAACAAGGAGCCTTTTCGAAACACATGGATTCTATTCGGCATTTAAAGATATTGAAAAAACACGTGTTGCATTTCGAGATGGAAAATACGAAAGTGCAATAACTCATAGCATATCTTTCCTTGAAAGCACAATGAGAATTTGTCATGAAAAGCTAAAAGAGGAGCTTCCCGCAAAAAAACAAGTAACTGATCTATGGAAATCAACAAGAGGAATATTAAAATTCAAGGATCTAGAACCACAAAACACTACATCCAACTTGCTAGGTAGTCTATCAGGTGCTGTAGCAGCACTTGGTGGTATTAGCAATACTCTTGGTGATCGTCATGGAAAGGGGGTTAATCCGCCTGATGTAACTGAATTGCAGGCAGAATTAACATTAAATGTTTCAGCAACACTGGCTACGGTCATCCTTAGGCGATTTCTAGAAAAGGTAGATGGTGAAAATGAGTGATAAAAGCTTATTAATCGGTGTTCCTCTTGATGATGAAGGTTTTTTAAGACGTGAATGCCCATTTTGTTCTCGGCAATTCAAAATTCTCCTAGAGAAACATGAAATAGAACTTTATACCAATAATTTTCTATCTGCATTTTTATCTTCCGAGGAGGAGGAAGAGGCAAATGAAAACGATGAAAATCAAACTGATTACTTCTGCCCATATTGCGAACAATTTGAGCCCTTCAATAGTTGGTGGACACAAGAGCAAACAAATTACTTTATGATATTTGCAGAGAATCACGCAGCAGATTTAATAAACAATTTCGTTGATAGTTTAAGTAGTTCTTTTAAAAGTAATTCAATCATGCAATTTACAGCTAATAAAATGCCCAAGAAGGTTCCTTGGATATCTCCAGAAGAAAATGATATGAAAGAGTTTAATCTTCAATGTTGTGATAAAAAAATTAAATTACTGGATGGTTGGACATCAATAATTCACTGTCATTTCTGTGGTTTTCCTCATGAAAACAAATAGTTAAATACAGAAATTGCTACCAGACACAAATTTATTAGTTTGCTTCGACAACCGAAAAAAAAGGGATTCCGACCATTCGCGAGCTAATGTCGGAATGACGGATTTTGGGTTGCAGGTTGTTGCTTACAGATGGCAGGTGTCAGGCTGCAATAAAAAAATAGATGTTTTATGGTGAATTGAAAAACCAGGTTGCGGCGCTCATGTCAGCATTTTTCACGGTTAAGGAGAAACCGGGCTGCAAGACGGAACGGGACGTTCCTGACACAGCCGATGGGACATCAGCGCTACGAACATAAGGGACGGGACGTTCCTGACACGGCCGATGGGACATCAGCGCTACGAGACTAATCGCCAAATACCCAGTGATGAGCATCGAGGGGGTAGTCCAGGATTTCGTCCGGTTTGAAATAGATTGCGATTTCACGCTCGGCTGACGTGTCGGAGTCGGCGGCGTGGATGATGTTTCGGGATATGTTCTGTGCGAAATCATAGCGAATTGTGCCCGGGTCGGCATCCTTTGGGTCGGTTTTGCCGGCTAGTTTGCGAACTTGAAGTACACAGTCGCGGCCCTCAATAACCATCGCGACAACGGGGCCCGACATGATGTAGTTTAAAAGCGGATCATAAAAGTCCTTGCCTTCGTGTTCCTTATAGTGTTCCTTCGCCTGTTCAGGAGTAACTTTGATAAGTTTCATTGCGAGTATTTTCATGCCGCGATTTTCGAATCTCTTGATTATTTCACCGACAATGCCTCGCTGAACGCCATCGGGTTTGATCAAAGCAAATGTTCTATCCATTATGAATCTCCCTTCGTGTTCTTTATGTCTTTCTTTCGATTAAAAGATATGTTTTTCTTTCGTTTAAAATGATAGTAAACAAAGATAACGAGTATAACCCCGACACCGATTCCCATTGTGAATATTGCGAAGTTATCCTCAATCCAGATTTTAGCATCCTTACCCAGGAAATAGAAAAAAGTTGCGACAAGGAAAAAGCGTCCGCCTCGCGCGAATACGGACACAATCAGCATTTTGGGAAGATTCATGTTGATTATCCCGGCTGTGATTGTGAATACTTTATATGGAATCGGAGTGAATCCGGCGATTCCGATTGCGAGAGCGTCGTATTTACGAAGAAGGTTTTTACCTCTGTCGAGTTTTTCTTTTTTAATCAGCCGTCGGACAACCGGTTCACCGCCGTACCGGCCGATAAGCCATCCGAAAACAGCGCCTATCACACTGCCAATTGTGCATATCGTGGCGTAATAGAAACTCTTTTCGGGGGAATCGTACGCAAGAGGAATCATGACGAAATCCGGCGGCACCGGAAAGAACGATGATTCAATCACAGCGAGAATGAACAATCCCATCGGCCCGTTACGATAAAACGCATCGCCCCATTGATGCAGCGTTTCGGATATGCTTCCGAAATGAACGAGAAGCGTGTTTGTGGTTGATGTTGTTATGCCTAAAAAGGATTTCATTGTTTTTTTTTTTTTATCTGGTCAAACATATATTTCGACACATCAAAGCGGAAATTGTATCATGGGAAGAGATAGGTTTTAAGTTACTTGTTCTAGATTACTGTTTGAATTCTAGACCTCACCCCCGACCCCTCTCCTGCATCAGGAGAGGGGAGAAAGCGCAACATATTCCTGCTCCCCCTCTCCTGATGCAGGAGAGCCACTCGTGGCGAGGGGTCGGGGGTGAGGTTTTTGATTCACCCCGACATATCGGTTAGAATTCATGCATCACATTCAGGAGAAACGTGCATGAGAAAAACAGGTGTGGTGATAGTGTCAGGCGGGGATGGCTCGCGGTTTAAAAGTAAATTGCCAAAAGGGCTTGTTAAGATCGGAAAAAGGGAAATGTTCCTTTATTCACTTTTGGTTTTTCAGATGCTTGATGATCTGATTGAGCATATCGTTCTGGTTGCGCCTGAGAAAAAGTTACACAAGTTTGCGGACGCTGTTGAATCCGCCGGGCTTCGCCAGCCTGACGCAATTATCAAAGGCGGGAAGCGTCGCCAGGATTCAGTCCGAAACGGCCTGAAAGCGATGCCGGGTAATATCGAATATGTTCTCATCCACGATGCCGCTCGTCCCTTTCTGATTCCAAGGCAGGTTAAAAAACTTGTCAAACTGGTTATACATCACGGTGCAGCCACGATGGCGGTTCCAGTGCGGGATACTCTGCGACGTTTGGTCGAGGAATCCGGTGTCGCTTTTTTGAAAAAGCATATTGATAGAGAAAGTCTGCATGCACTTGGCACTCCGCAGGGATTTAATCTGAAACAGATACTCAAAGCGCATGAGAAAGCCGCCAAAAAGGGAATTGAAGTCACCGATGACACCGGGTTGATTTCATCACGTGGGAAGGTCGCGGTTCAACCTGCGGATTTTTTTAACGTGAAACTGACGTACCCGGATGATATTCTGCTGGCAAACGCCCTGTTGAAGGATTGGGAAAAATGCGTCAGAGATGATGGCGGCGTAATCCCTCGCGGGTTTCAGCATTATTAGTTTATTGGCATTACCACTATTTATTTGTCCCTAATAATTTGAATTTGTAAATTTCTTTTGCTATTATTCTTTCAAAGGAGTGTCTTAATTTTATTCGATTAGCTTTTCCAGAGATTCACGTAATATAGCATTACCATATTCTTTACATTAAATTTACCAGTAATAATCAATGTCTGGAGGTATGTTTTTATGAGTAAAAGATTTTTACTTCTGTTTGTACTGGCTCTTGCATTAGTCGGTTGTTCATCAGGTGCGAACTCTCCCATGTCACCACAGGGAAGTTCATCTACCGATG
>CBDURE010000030.1:0-28874 GCA_965369605.1 uncultured bacterium | reverse complement strand
ATTATTTAACCTTTGCAATCTTTTGAGACAGCCTCATGAGAAACCGGGCTACAATCTACAATCTTGTTTAATAGAAACCAGGCTTTGGAGATTCATTCGGATTATCAAAACCCCAAGAATGCAGCTTTGTCCAATCTGATTTTGTGTACCTGTTTTGATACCCAAGTATAGCTGCTATTATTCTGTGATTAATTTTTCGTAATTCCAACGTGCGATAAAAAGGATCTGGACCTTTAGGACTGCATGGAATATTCGATTTGCCCCAAAGAGATTGGTGAAATAAATTGTTACGCAATTCAATTATTTCCTCTCTTAACTCTTTATTTTCATACAAACCTAACTGATTAAACAATTCAAGCATTTTTAGGCCATGAGGCATGTTTTTTCTACCCGAATTATTTTCCAGTTTCCCCAAATCTTCCCCATATGCCCAACAAGCATCAGTGACCATATATTCATTGGCAAAAGTTTCCCATTCATGAGTATATGAAGAAGCCCTTGTATGCATAAAGAGAATGTTAATTATCCATCTTTTTTGCACTTCATTTAATTTATACCACTCATTAATACAATGATTCAAGAAATGAACTACGACCTTATTATCAATTGGCATGTGGATATCATTTTGCTTGGTTATTGGCCAGTTCAAATCCAACCACCAATCATGGAATTGTAATCTTGTGCCGAATAAGTAGGAAAGAAGGTAGATAATAAAGTTGCCGATTTTTTCGCGAAATTCAATGCCTAAATCATCCCCAGTTATTTCGAAACGATGAGATCTTTGAATTCTATATAAATCACCAATGTTTTTAATCTCAGGAATGTATTCCCACTGTGGGCTAAATCTTCTGGTTGGTTTTGAGAGTTCTTCAAGTGCATCAATAAGCTTGGCATATTTCGCATAATATGGAACAGACGTGATTTTTATATCACCAAGATCAATTTCCTTTTCATAGCGAAGGAAACCAAAATAATCTTCATACATATTTGGGTTCATATATCCTCCATAATCATGTTTCAAAAACTACCCTCTACCACCGCCACTTCCTCATCACTCAGACCGTAAAGCTCATAGACCAGATTATCTATCTGACGATCTGTCGCGACAATCTGACGTTGAATCATATCGCTGTCGTGCGGAGTATTGGAGTCCTGAATCCGCTTATGGAGAGTCAGCATATTATCAACCAGCTTGACCATCTTGTCGTGGCGAGCTTTGTCAGCGGGATCGGTGAAGTCGATTGTGCGAATGGGGAGTTTGATTAAATACTGATAAATAAAACGGAGATAACCGCCTTTATATGAAGACGAAATACTACTATAGAAAAAAGTCATTAACTTAGAATTTAGTACGCCAAGCATGTACTTGTCGTTACTTCCAATAATGTATGCTGTATTCGCACAATACTGTGATTCCTCGCCATCCAAAGTAAAGTTTCCTCTTAATGAAATATCAGGAAGAAGTATTTTCGTTTTCTCAAATTCACTATAATAAACACATGAGCGCAGTTCCCACCAAAACTCACCTTGATCACATCGCTTTTGTGCTGCATCACGAAATTGTTCCAGATGTTTTGCAATTGCGGGATAATTTGACTTTATCCATTCCCAATGATTTTTCCGTGCATTGGAATTTACTCTTGTCCATCCATTAGGAATGAAAATTAGAAATTGCCTGGCAACTGGAAAGCAATATCGTTTGATATTTCTACCTGTGAGAAAAGGCTTAATCAATTCAGCGCTTTTGGCATCCTCAGCGATAAGTTTATCTTTCATCGCCTCATCTATAACAAAAGCCTTGTTTAGACCAGTAAGAACACCACGATATATCTTATCTTCAACATATTCTTTTAAGGGAATACCAGTTGCTTTGAGTTTCCCAAGAAGGTTGATTCTATCCTTTCGAGCAAGTTTCCAACCTTCATCTGATAAATCTTTTGTTGCGATAACGAAGCGATTTTGAATAACATAATCAGCAAGATTTCCAAAATCCAGCGTTTCAATATTTGTCGCATTAATTTTCTTGCCATCATTCGCGTTCTTCACAATCAGGATACATGGGTAAGTAGTTGCTTTCTTGAAAACAGGCAAGTCTCCGAAATCGATTATTTCCTTCACGCATTTTGTTTTTAACCAGTTTCTCAGTGGTTCGCCATAATTGGCTCGCATCCATTTATTCGCAACGATAAATCCAAACAAGCCATCAGAATGAAGCAAGGAAATCCCTTTTTCAATAAAGTACGTATAAAGGTCTGCTACACCATGATAACTCTGATATTTGCTTTGAAAGTATTCCTTTGACTCACTAATTGTTTCCTGTCTTACATACGGCGGATTCCCTATCACCGCATCAAACCCACCATCCCTGCCCTTCATGATGTCCGGGAACTCGACATCCCAATCGAAGGCGTTGATTCGATACTGCTCCTCGTCATCGAACATGAGCGTCTGCTCCGACTGCGTGTAGAAATCGGAGGCAATCAGCGAGTTGCCGCATTTGATATTGTCGCTTAAATCAGGCAGGGCGCGTTCCTTGATTAGAAGAATCTGCTGGTTAAGCGTGTCCTTGTTCTCATTTTCCAGGACTTTCAGAAGTAGAGACAGTTTGGTAACCTCGACCGCCTGCGAATCGATGTCGACGCCGTAGATGTTATTCAACAGAATTCGTTTCTTTTCAGTGGTTGTTAGATACCAACCGCCGTCCTGCCCCTGATAAATCGCCTGCCTGTCCTGCGTCTTTTTCCCCTTGCCGGCTTTCGATGGTGGCTTGGACACTAGTGTCTTTGCCACTGGTGGCTTTGATACTAGTATCTTGGGGATTTTGCCGGTTTTATCCATTTCATCGGTGTAGTATTTAAGGTGATAATCGAGAAGGAACTGGTACGCGCCCAGCAGGAATGATCCTGAACCGCATGCCGGGTCGAGTATTTTCAGTTTGGAAATATCCTTCGGCTTTTTGCCGTCGCACAATTTCCCGACCGTGTTTTCCACGATGTAATCGACGATATACGCGGGAGTGTAATAAACGCCGCCAGCCTTCCTTACCTCCGGTTTCTCCTCGACTTTCGCCTGATGGCCTTTCGTCAGCCGTATCACTTTCCCCAGGAACTGCTCGTAAACGTTGCCGAGAATTTCCGCCGGCATGAAACTGAACTCATACGGGCTTTCGGGATAATAAAGCGATGTTAGAATTTCTTTTATGATTTTGTCATCGATGCGGATATTCGGTGTCAGCGTGTCCTGAGTCGATGCCCGTCCCGTTTCCTTCCTAAAATGAAACAAACCGGAATTGTATTTATCATCCGCGTTTTTGAATACATCAACAAGCCGTTTATAAATATTCGTACTCTCGCAAAGATTCTGCAACTGCGAGTAATCCTCGATTCCCCTGTCCTCGCACATTCGAAGGAAGATAATCCGGTCAATTGTCCTTTGGACAGCGAAATTAATTTGCCGGATGTCGATTGCGGGATTCCTCAGCGCGATATTCCGTGCAAGCTCCTCGCGCCATTTCTCAATCTCTTTGAGAAACTCGGTGTCAACCTCCGATGTCCCCCGCTTGCCTTTTTTCGATTCAACATACTTGTCAAAAGAACCTTTCAGAATCGCATCCCGTGAGAACACAGATTCAATTTCATCCCATTTGTCAATGTATTCCTGACACGTATAATAATTAATTCTTGCAATCGATGATTTGTCATTCTTTTTGGGGCGAATCCTGCAATCGTAAATCGCCATTTCCTCAAAGTCGGTCAGAATGGAAAGGGGAAGTTTCCCGCTCCAACCGTAGCGGCGCAATTGATAAGCTGGATCTATTTTATGTTTAACATCAACAGACGGCTTTTTCGTTTCCAGAAAGAATTTCGGTTTCCCCGCGATAGTGAAGCAATAATCAGGCGCTTTGGTGGTTAGTCCGACTTTGAGGGGGAATTCCTGTTTGACATCGCGATACGGTATCGCGTACCCCGCCTCATTTGTCATATCCCATCCAAGCGCTTTCCAGAACGGGTTGACAAAATCCGTTCGCAGCTGCGTTTCGTTATAAGCGGCGCTTTTGAGGTTATCGATATCCCGCTCGAAATTTTTAATCAGCTCTTCAATTATTTTAGGCGCTTTAGGCATTTGGATAAATCATATACGAGAAACGGGGAGTGTCAAGAGCCCGTAGCGCGGGATTCCTTTCCCGCGAAACACGATTATGTCATTCCCGCGAAAGGGCCTGTCGGGAAAGATCGTTTATAATTCCAGATTCCTTCAAAGATGACAAATTGTCATTCTGAACTTGATTCAGAATCCACATCTTTTAGGTTTGAAGATGGATTTCTGAGGACAGACTAAAGAACCGGGTCAAGCCCGGAATGACATTGAACACAATTGTAGTCTTTTATTATTACTTCCTTGCTTGTTAAGCCTTTTCCGACACGCTCTTTCGCGGGAATGACGGGTTATTTAACCTAACAGGTTATTCGATCTGAAATGAAGGCTATTTCATCGCCGCAGTTTTTTCCTTCTGATTCTTTTGCATAAGCCGACGGCAGACTCCCCTCAAACGGCGTTCCTTTTTGGATGCCCACCTTTCGCCGCGCCTGTCTCCAAGCGATTTGAAATTGGTTTTCAATTGGGAGTACGCCTCCCACGCCTGCATGAAATCACCCTGCTGCTCCTCCCATATTGACTGGGGAATTTCATCGAAATTAATCATGGTCTCGAACAAATTCGCTCCCCCAAGCCTCAAGCGTGAGAAATCGACATTTTTAATCCGCGCCCTGACCAGGTTCGTATCAAACATATTGGTTTTCTCGTTGATTTTCAGGTTACTCAGATTCGCATTGCGAAGGTTCGCGCCTTTGAAATTGGTGGAATGGACAATCGCCGAATGCATGTTCACGCCAATAAGTTCAGCGTTTCTGAAATCAGCGCCGGTGAAATCAGCCCGTCCCATGTTCGCGCCGTAAAACTGCCCTACTTCAGTGTCATATTTACCAAGCACAGCTCCTCTGAAAATCGCGAAACGTGCATCCGTCTTGCCCAGATCACCGCGGAATAAAACCGCTTTAGTGAAATTCGCGTTACGAAGTCTCGAATAGACAAGCCGCGCGCCCTCCATGTAGGCGTCGGTGAAATTGGAGTATGCGAGGTTCGACTCCACAATATTGCTGTCCTTGAAAGATGTTCCTGTGAAATCCGCGCCAAGCATCTCGCAATTGTTCAGTTCACATGCGCTTATAAGCGATTCATGGCATTTTGCCTCGTTGAAGCATGCGCCGTTTAAATTGCTGCCGTAAATGTGGCAGTTGCTGATAAATCCTTTCGTAAAATTCGCGCCACGAAGGTCAGCGCCGAAGAGATAGCTGCCTTTTAAATCCGCGCCCTCAAAATTCGCGTTTTGAAGATTGCCGTCGAGGAAATCGCAATTATGAAGCATCGCGCCGGTGAAATTCGCGCCTGTCATATCAGGCACGACCGGGTCATCGCCTTTTTTATGGCGATAGTAGAACTTGATTCCAGGAAGAAACTTCCCTGAGAAATCAAATCCCTTGAAATCGCCGCCGTTCTTTATCTTCTCAACCAGTTCTTCGCGAAAGCGATAGTCTTCGGATGACATCAAAACCCTCCGGCCAAAATGAAATTTCCGGTAAACACTATTACCGTTAATAAAATCGCCGTTTAGGCCCCGTTTAGTGTGTATTGGATTTAATCCCACGCGAAAATGATTAAAATAAAAATATTCCTAATCAGACAACCACAAATTGCCGATTTAATATGAGAGAAACTCTCTGAAGGGAAAATGGATTCCGTCTTTCGGGGCTGTCGGAAAAGCCGAGTTTCCACCGTAACCCGGTCATGCCTTTGTAGAGAGAGTGAATAATCCATACAAATCTGGCAGGCATGCCGGGGTGGTGGCTATTTATGCGAAACCCCCGGAATGCCTGCGAACGTTGCAAAGTAGATTCACATTTTTATATAAAGGCATTCCGGATTACGGTGGAAACTCACCTTTTCCAACAGTCCCTTTCGCCGGAATGACAGTCGTTTGTCATTCCGGGCTTGACCCGGAATCCAATTATTCCAATATCCATAGAGGTCTCCTTTTATGTTAAAATAAACAATCTCTTTAAGATTGAATCCTGAAACGGGTGAGTGAAAAATGGCACAAATTGAAAAAAGCATATTCAGAGAATACGACATCAGAGGAATCGCGGATGGCTCGCAGCTAAGCCCGGAAGTGGTTGAACTGCTGGGGAAAGCGTACGGCACTTTTTTACGCAAACGCAACGCGGACAAAGCGGTCGTGGGTTATGATGCCCGCCTGACCGGACCCGCGTTTCAGGCCGCTATGATAAACGGGCTTTTGTCCACTGGTGTTGATGTTTATGATATCGGACTCACTATGACACCGCTTATGTACTGGGGACAGTATTATTTCGACAGTCCGGGCGGCGTAATGATTACCGCGAGCCATAACCCCAAAGAGTGGAACGGATTCAAGCTGGCATTCGGTAAAAGTTATACGCTAATCGGCAAAGAACTTGATGAAATTCAAAAATACACCGAAACAGAGGAATTCGCACAGGGCAACGGTAAATCTGAAAAGGTGGACGTATTTCCAGCATATAAAGAGGATGTCCTTAAAAGAATAAATGTAACTGGAAAACGCAAGGTTGTTATCGATTGCGCGAACGGTTCAGCGGGATTATTCGCTCCCGAGTTGTATCGCGCGGCGGGATTCGAGATTGTCGAACTATTCTGCGAACCGGACGGAAATTTCCCCAACCACAGCCCCGATCCGGCTGAACTCGATTTCATGAAAATCCTCGGCGACAAGGTTATTGAAACTAGCTCCGATCTGGGGCTTGGATTCGACGGCGACGGCGACCGTCTGGGAATGGTAGATGAAAAAGGCGGCATTATCTGGCCCGACCGATACATGATTCTCATGTCGAGATCGATTCTCAAGAAAAAACCCGGAGCGAAGATAATTTTCGATGTCAAATGCTCGGATGCTCTCGCGGAGGATATACTCGCGCACGGCGGTACGCCAATTATGTGGAAAACCGGACATTCGCATATCAAAGCGAAATTACACGAGGAAAAAGCCGCGCTCGCAGGTGAAATGAGCGGACATATTTTCTTCATGGATAACTGGTACGGTTTCGATGATTCAGCTTACTCCGGATTCAAACTGCTTGAATACCTCGCAGCCGATGACAGAAAAGTGTCGGAGATTATTGACGAGACGCCGTATTATGTCGCGACTCCCACAATTCATGTCCATTGCGCGGATGAGGTTAAATACAAGGTCGTTGACGGGCTTATCGAGGATTTCAAAGCGCTTGAGGGTAACGGCGAGATTCTTGATGTCAATACAATCAACGGCGCGAGGGTTAAAATGATAGACGGCTGGGGACTTGCACGCGCCAGTTCAAATGTCCCTGCACTGGTTTTGAGAATGGAGGCGAAATCAGCAGAACGCCTGAAGGAAATAAAGGACTACTTCCGCGAAATGTTCAAGAAATATCCTGAGATTGCGCAAGAGTGGCGAAATGAGTAGTTAAGAAACCTTTAAAAAGCTGGTGTTTGACACCTGAAAGACGTATTCGATGCAATCTCCTTAAAGGGATTCCGACCATTCGCTGTGCGAATGTCGGAATGACACCCCTCTAGCATTTTATTAAGACGCGACGATTATGTATTTATATAACGCTGATATAAGCGTCAGGCACTGGAAAAACTAATCCCTCTGCATAAACAAAACGCAGATGTAAAACGATTGCCCATAATCACTATTAGGCACTCCCTGCGCAATGCCCACGCCGATATCCTGTGCTACAACCTGCAGAATATTGTCACGGTGCACTTGCGAAAGCATGAAAGCGTCATGCGCCGCTTTCATATCGAAATGTCCGGCGGATACATTCTCACCCAAACCGATATAGGCGATTCCGGCATCGGTTACGCGCCAGAAATAATCGTGGCCATCGGGATTAATATGCTCAAGGAAATTACGCGCGACCATATCCTCGGCATGCAGCTGCGCGACATGGGAAAGGTCGAGATTATGAGTAAGTGCCGGCACGCTGTTTGTGCTTCGCTCGGCATTAATCAGGTCAATCATCTCAAGAAGCATATTGGGATTCTTCTCGTCGTTTGAATCATTACATCCGAACGGCAGAATCAACGTGAACAGCATAAAAAGTGAAATCGCGATTCTCGTAAGCGCTTTCATTGTTAGTCTCCTACGGATAAAATCGAATTAAGTCAGTTTAAAAATCACCATTCAGTTAAAATTGTACATTCTCTATGCTAATATACAAAATACATTTATCAAGAAATCTCAGGATGCCATGGCTAAGCAGTTGATTATAAACGCTGATGATTATGGGTTGACCCGGTCTGTCTCAAAGGGAATAATCCGGGCGCATCAGGATGGCGTTGTAACATCCGCATCAGTAATGATTAACCTTGCCCAAAGGGCGGATATAATCGAGCTTCTGGAAAATCCCAGCCTTGATATCGGAATCCACCTGAATCTGACAGTCGGCAAATCGATTCTACCGAAAGAGCGAATTCCGCATCTTGTGGATAAGGATGGTTATTTTCACAAGCGCAGGACAGAGAAAAGGCCGGTTAATGATGATGGGGTTGTTAGTTTCGATGATGTTCCCGTTGAGGAAATTTTCCTTGAGATGGAAACTCAGATTCGACATTTTTGGGGTTACGACCTGAATGCGACTCATCTTGATACTCATCATCACATACACGCTGACCCAAAGGTGCTGGATGTAATCATAGTTAGTGCCCTGTCACAAGATTTGGCGCTTCGAACCATTAATCCCGAGATGGGAGAAAAAGTTCGCTCAAGAGGTGTAAGAACAACTGATTATTTCGAAAGCCGTTTTTTCGGCACTGATTCAATAAATCTTCAAAACTTATCAAGCATTTTAGCCGATACATCTGATGGTGTGACTGAGCTTATGTGCCATCCTGGAGAATTGTCGGATGAACTTGGCGAGATTTCAGGATATGCGAATGAACGTCTCACCGAATTTAATGTCTTGATAAATCCTGAATTACGCGCTTTAATTAAGAAAGAAGGCATCGAATTAACTAACTGGCGCGACCTGAAATAATCGCTCTCGATATAATTGGGGTTTTGTCGTTTCCGCAAGTAACAAATGAGACCTGTCAAGCAATATGCCAAACTTGTTCTTAAGCCCGGTCTGAGAAGAGCGCTGGTTGAGGTTTTCCTGCTTTTCTTCCTGGTTATTGCACTCGCTGTGACCTTTTTCTACATGGCAGGCGAGGAATTGATGCTGGATAATTTCCGGGATGGCGACATGATGGAAAATATCCAGCTGCCATCCGAGCGAATCCAGCCTATTCTGGATTCCGCTATCGATTCCGCAGCTGATGAAGTTGCGCTAAATCATCCTGACGTTGGCGAGTCGCTTGCGATAGACCTTAAGGAGCAATACAGAAAGCACCTCAACAAAGAGGAATTTGAAAAATGCATTTTTGATCATTACAACAGCATTCTGCATATCTCTGAGGGTGATTCAATCTATATCACTCGCCTTGACCCTGACACGAAAAAAGACCTGTCAAAAGGTTACATAAATCCTGGCCGATTTTACAAAGCCTTTTTCGCCAAGCCGGAAGTGTTGCTGATACCATTCCTGCTTATCTTTCTTGCTTTTCTAATGGCGCCGCGAATCCTGAAATCAATCAAGAAACTGACAATTTCCGCTGAGAACCTCGCAACAGGCGATCTTGATACAGTTATCTGCGTTGATGAAATAGATGAGGTTGGCATCCTGGGCAGAACTCTTGACAAGATGCGCATCAATCTCAAGGAAAATATTATAGAGCTTCAGAACACCGCCCACGAACTTGCGAATGAGCTCAACGAAAAGAACGTGATGCTGGATAAAGCCCGGAATCTGCAACGCAGTTTCTTCCCCGAGTATGTTGAAAAGGGAAGTTTGAAAGTCGCCACCGGATTCATGCCCTGCGAGGATCTTGGCGGTGATTTCTTCGACCTGCTGGATCTGGGCGCCGGCAAAATCTGCTTCATTTTCGGCGATGTCGAGGGGCACGGAATTAGCGCGAGTTTCAACATGATGTCGATTCTTGCTGTTTTCCGCCTGCGATGCCGTGAAAATCCGAATCCTGAATATATCGCCCATGAAATAAACGAAATGATATTCCGTGAAAGGGGTGATATCAGCCGTCAATTCAGCGCGACAGCCCTTATCGGCATTATTGACATGAATACTGACAACGTGACTTTTGTTAACGCGGGACACCCTAATCCAATTATCTGGCGAAATAAAAAAAATGTGGCGGAGGAAATATCAGATGGCAACCCGCTTCTTGGAATACAGGAAAATTATATATACAAAACTGTAACGCTGGATATTGAAGAGGATGACAAACTGCTTCTCTACACGGATGGCCTTATCTGGAATAAAAACTCGGATGGTGAATATTTCGGCATTGAGAGACTCTCCGAACTATTTGCGCAAAATTGCGATCTTCAAGTTGAGGATATAATTAACATCATAAGAGATCAGCTCAAACGTTTTAAATCAGCGACACAGCAAAATGATGATGACATCCTGTTTTCCGTTTTCAGTTTCGAGGCTGAAAGGTGGAGTTATCTGCAGATACCGCCTTTAACCAAAGATGGCGCTATCACGGAGATAGTCAACAGTTTGGAGAAATTCGGCATTCCAAATGACATCATCAGCGATTTCCACCTTTCAATAGATGAGCTGATTACCAACGCTATTCATCACGGAAACCGCGAGGATAAATCGAAGAACGTTTATGTCAAGTATATGTACAACCACAGTGAGATTCGCATGCAGGTCAGCGATGAAGGCAAGGGATTCCTCCGGGACAGTTCAACTTTCTTTCTTGACAGGGAACAGATTTATGAACCCGGCAAACGCGGAATTTATCTTGTTAAATCGTTAATGGACGAAATGATCTATAACGATAAGGGCAACGAGGTTACGATTGTCAAGAGAATCGTCAATGACAATTGGTAACATTGCTGTTTTCTCGTTCTATACTGTATTGCATTTCAATAACCATATACATCCCTTTCCCGGGATAACATGTAACCCGGTGTCCCTTCACCAGGGCAATATGTAACCCGGTGTCCCCTCACCGGGGCAATATGTAACCCGGTGTCCCTTCACCGGGGAAAAAGATTCATAACCCGAGGAGCCTTTCATGACTGTAAACAAAATATATCTATTCCTCCTTCTTTTTATTGTCCTTCTGTTAACTACCTCATGCCAATATTACAATAAGATACACAAAACAATAAAGCAACAAAACACATCCAATAATCCTGTTTCTCTTGAGGATGGGCTGTGGATTAAAATTGAAATCCCGGAGGACGCAAGGAAGTATATTCCTGAATATCAAAAGCACGGTTATTACATCATGCATGAGAATATTCAGCGTGAGCTGGAGAAATCAGTTAAAGACGTCATTAAGGACAACAGATTTCCTGATGATTATATATACTTTATCAAAAGCGAAATAATAGAACAGCCTGAACGGTGTCCGACACCATATACAAAAGCCATTCTCTTTTCATTCGCCGCGCCGGATACGCGAGAGTTTATACCGGAAGCCATATTCAAAGCTTATCTTGATGATAGAGACATCACGCAACAGGTTTATTTCCGCAGCAGCAGGAGTAACAGGCTTCATGTAAAATTCGCTGTTGTTCAGGGCGTTTTTAATCCAAAAGGATTTATTAATACAAACGTTGATCATATGCTTAAAATCTCTCTGAGCGCGAAAGATGGCACCGTGCTGTCCAGAGAAATTCCTTTCTCGCTGCCGAAAAACCAAATAAGTGAAATGAAATCCGCAGGATTCGACTTCAGCCAGACAGGTAAAGAGGTGGAGATTGATGATGAAACCCTGCTTCCAATCGGACGATGTGTGGTTTTAGATGAATCCAATCCATCAAGAATTCCGAATCAGGTTAACTTAATCGGTGGTCAGTATTATGTAAGTGTCGAGGAGAGGTTGAAGCAACTTATTGGTAATATTCGACCATTTCCAAATGACGTTGTGCTTTTTCTAGGGCTGGATGCAAGTAACGAAAATAATTCCAATCCTCCTGATTTCACATTCAATTGCTTTGTGCCATCCGGTGATTTTGCGATGAGTGATATTGTCAAAGTGATTATCAATAATGAAGATGTTACGCAGAGTTTTAGATTCAGCCAATTTAGAGACAGACATTTCAAATATGATACATGCACCGGATATTATATAAAGCGAAGTTTCTTCAAACCCGGCAGTGAACATTCTTTTGAACTTCATCTAACACCGGGTGACGGCAACACATACATAAGAAAAGCAACGTTTAAGGTCCCGGAGGTTGAGTGTATCAAACTGGGTAGTTCCGGATTCCCTGTCGATGAAAAAACGCACAGGCCGCAAAGGAACAAGTATCGTATCAACGCATTTTTTACCGATAATGATTTGGGATGTGAAATACGATATCCCGGATGCCATACTAATCCAGTATTCGAGAATACCCCGCATGTGGTTATTGACATCGAGGATATGCTGAATCCCGATAACTGGAAATTCGATTGTGAGGATAAATCACCGTTGCCGAAATTGAAATCCATTACACATGATATTCATGGATATTTGTTTGAATTCGAGGATGATTTGCCGACTCGTGAAAAGGAAATTTATGTAAAGCTGGAACTGCCATACGGTGTTCACTCAGATTCCTGCAGAATCTAAAGCTGCTCTTTTGCGCAGACGTAAATATCCTCTTTTTCGAGCAGGCAATATTTTTTTATCTCGTCAGATGTCAGTTCCTTTTGATAATCCTCTATCCTGACAGTAAATCCGACTTTGGTTAATCTGTCCTGAAAATCGATGCCGTACAATCTGACATGATCATCCTGTCCGAATAGCCTTTTACGTTCCTCCGGCGATGTAACGCTTGGGTCCTCGAATGTCTTCTGGCGATTTACATCAATCGGAACCTGCAGAATCGACCATCCGCCCGGTTTGAGCACACGATACAACTCCCTCATCGCTTTCATGTCGTCCGGGATATGTTCGAGAACGTGATAGCAAATGATGCAATCGAACCGGTTATCCGGCAGCGGGATATCCGTCAGGTCGAAATGCATCATCGCGAGCGGGGATGAAATATCAGCGCTTGTGTAATCGAGATTTCGAGCGTCTTTGCATATCTTTTGAAAGAACTCCATCGGAGCGATATCCAGAACTTTCAAATTGTCCTTGAAAAATCCGGTTTTGTTTTTCAGATAGAGAATCAAAAGTCGATGGCGTTCAAAGCACTGGCACCTTGGACATTGCGCGTTAGTACGCAACGGAGAACCAGCCGAGCGCATCCGCCTGAATCGCCCACCGCAGCACGGGCAGGTGTATTGAAATCCGTAGTACTTGAAAATCAACACCAGCCGCTCGTGCCACTTTGCAGGAATAAGCTTCTTCAGAATTTCCTTGATACCGTTCATCACAGCGAGTAATTTTAGCAGATAAGGGGGGTAAAATCTGAATAGTTAGAAAATGGGGACATTTACCATTTTGGTATGCAATTAAATGTACTTGTCCCCTTTTTCCAAGGTTAATCATAGTTTATAGCACAAGCAAGTAGCCCGTTGTTGTTTTGTAACCCGGCGTCCCCTCGCCGGGTTACTGCGCAACTAAGTGAAAGCAAGAAAAGCACATTAGGTGAATATGGTTTACCTCGATAATATTTTACCATGATAGGTATGATAAACCATTACCCCGGTGAGGGGACACCGGGTTACACATTTCAGAGATTCGATTATACGCCGGTGAGGGGACGCCGGGTTACAATTGCGTCATGACTAATAAAAAGAAAATCCCCCCGAGATTGCTCCCGGAGGGATTATTGGCAGAGTTAAAATACTTCCTAAGGCTATAAGTCCAGTCTGTCTTTCGACAGTGCCCATCCGCGAACGGATGGAAAAAACCGGTCGGGTCGTTTAGAACCTGACCAGGAATTCGCCCCTGAGTTTCGCGATGGTGTCGTAGTCGATACCAGCGTGGATGTACTCAAGAGCAATATCGGAACTCTCAGAGAGAGGATAACGGAGGTTCAAGCGAATGACGACCGGAAGGTCATCCTCTGCCTGAGTTTGTCCGTCATAAATAGCCAGGTGAGAATACAGTTTCTCAAACCATGTGTACTCGACATCGAATCCAATACCCTGGAAGTTAACCGGGAACATGTTGATTCCTGATTCATATCCATAGCCCATATTGGTTCCGATTCCAGTCCACATTGCGTCGAATTCCTCGAAAGGATTGTTGTCAACGCTTGAGAAGCCTGGCGCAAGACCGATATCTGCATAGGCAACATTTGCCTTCAAATTGCCGTCATTGAAGATGTCCACGCCAACGATGAAGCTGTTGGAGTAGTCATCGCCATACCAATCCTCAATATTAAGACCGAGTTGGTCCTGATTAAGGAAGAGGTACTCAAATCTGAGCAGTGAGAACCAGTCATAGGCAAGGAGCTCTGTGTTGAGATCGATACCGTAACCATCCTCGTCGCCAACACCGCTGGCGAGTACGTTAAGACCTACCTTGGCGAAATAGTCTCGCTCAAGCCTCATGCTGCGTGAATCACCGAATCCGTATGCGGCGCGGAATACGCCGAGGCCCTCGGCCTCACCGATTCGTGAATTCTGTGCAAGCAGAAGCTGGATATCGAGACGGTCGCCACCGAGATCAAAGAAGAATCCCGGACGGCTTTCAAAGCCGTTGTCGAACATCAGACCATACTCTCCAACTCGACCATAAATGCGTCCGAAGAGCAAATTGAATCGGTTGAAAACCTCATCGGCTTCCCAGCCGAGAAGATTCATAAGGTCCGCGTTCATCCAGGCTTCATCAATTACGAGAGCCTGGTTGGAGGGAAATAGATCGCCAACGGGTGAATCAAGATAGCTGGCGATCTGCAGGAAACTTACATAAACATCCAGGTAGTCGGATGGTTGTGCATTGAGCGCGAGGAAAATAAGCTGCTCGAGCTCTGGATCACTTGTCCCCTGACCCGGGGTAGTACCGAATCCGCCGATGAGCGGTGTAATTAAACCCGCACGGTCGGATGGGCATCGCTCGTTAATCTGGCCTTCAAGGTCATCCCAGAAACCATCGTAGTATCCGCCCCACGTGCCACCACCAAATACATTGGTGTTGTCCGTGATGACTGATTCGATTCGGACTCGCATGAGACCGGACCATTCGATGCTTCTGCGAATTCGCTCAAGTGCGCCAAGACGTTTCTCGACATCATCCAGACGGCTGTGAGCCTTGTTAAGATCACCTTTGATTCGAGCAATTTCACCTTCAAACTCACTCATAAGGTTGTCAATGAGGTCTTTGTATTCCTCAAGGTCTGCTTCTGTGCAGAAATCACCCCTCATGGGAGATGGTGAAGATATCATTGACTCAAGGCGATCCCACATGCGTGCAATTACCATTGCCATTTCGTAGCGTGTGAATGACTGGCTACCTTTGAAAGTTCCGTCGGGGTAACCCTCGACAAAACCCTCTGACTGAAGCTTGTCAATCGCTTCGTATGCCCAATGGTCAGTTGGCACGTCTGTGAAAGGACCCGCAAATGCCGGGACGCAAAAAACGCCAACGAGCAGGAAAGCAGCGAAGAAAATAAAACCTTTCTTCATTAGTGTGCCTCCTTGGAGTAACTTACAGAATTAAACTCGGTTCGATTTTCAGGAGGCTGGTTCATAAGAATCCAAGTTGCCTTATGAATAACTCCCTCAATCGAACTACTGATAAAATTTATGGCATTTCTCCTTAACAGGACTCACGGATTAATAATCGTTTTCACCTCCTTTCTTTCCGCCCCGCGAGGAGAGTCCATAACAACTTAATCAGACACATAACCACCACACCGGGTTTAATCCGACCCGAATGTGTCCGTGCCTGTGAATACATATATTATCGTCAAAAATCCCCGTTTATCGTCATGATTTGCCCAAAAATATTAACTAAATTAAATACAACTTAATCCCCAATTTTAAGCAGGAATTTTACCATATTGGCAACTTTTTTTCACTATTTATTAATTCAATCTGCCTGATCGCCAATTTGCCCTGATTTAGCCTTAAGATATCGTTTTGCCAGAATTACAGCAGCAGCATCATCAAAATCAGGAGCAGGTACGCCCAGTATGTGAGCAACAGCCAGTAAAAATCGCCTTATCGGAGAATGGCGAAGATAGTACTCCTTTCTTGCCTCCTCAGTTGATTTCCTTTCATCAACCAGTTCAATGGGGATTATCTCACTGAATTTTGACTCAAGAAATTCCCCAATTTTTTTGCTCCCTGTGCCATTCCCAAGGATAATTACGTTAGGATTATGTGAAGAAATTAAGCTCATAAATGTTTCTTCAAGAAATTGAATATTTTTTATAATCTCCTTATGAATAACCTTACCTGACGAATCAACGACAGCTAATCCGACTTTGCTTGTTCCCGGGTCGATTGAAAAAATAATATCCAACTTTCGGCTCATCTATCCGGCATCGTCCTCAGATATTTGCTGAATTACATCGCTTGTTGAAAAGCCCTCCAAAAGAGGCACAATCTCCACACGCCCTCCGGATGATTCCACAATGCCCCCTCCGACAACTTCCTCCGGCTTATAATCTCCTCCCTTTACAAGTATGTCAGGCTGCAACCTGCGAATCAGTTCCAACGGCGTATCGTCATCGAAAACCAGGACATAATCGACATGCCTGATTGCAGCGAGAACGCATTCACGCGATTTCTCGTCGTTCACCGGACGGCCCTCACCTTTCAATCGTGTAACCGATTCATCCGAGTTCAGCCCCAATACAAGGAAATCGCCCATCTCACGAGCTTTTTTCAGGATTTGAATATGCCCCGCGTGAAGAATATCGAAACAACCGTTGGTGAATACGCAGACCTCGCCGTTTGATTTACGGTGTTGGATTTCGTCTAGTATTTTTTGTGTGTTGGCCATAAGTTACTTCTCTCCCCCCCTTAATCCCCCGCGAGCAGGGGGAGATGTTTTTGCTTTCCCCCCCTTAATCCCACGCGAGCGGGGGGAGATGTTTTTATGTAAACCATATGCCTATTCTATACAAACACAAACAATTGACACTATTTTCTCCCTCCCCGCTCGCGGGGAGGGCTGGGGTGGGGGCATTATGCTAAACATACTCCGCAGCAATATCGCTTCTATAGAACAAGCCGTCCAGATTCATTTCATTAATTCGCGAGTAAATCATATCACGGCATTCTCTTAAATTCTCACCCAGCGCGGTCATACAGACAACACGACCACCGGATGTTACCAAATGCTCGCCTTCGCGTTTCGTGCCGGCGTGAAACACAATGAAATTTTCCTCGGATTCATCCCAGCGTTTGAGCATATCGATTTCCACGCCCTTTTCATATGAACCGGGATAGCCATCCGATGCCAGCACCACGCCAACAGCTGTGCCATCATGCCACTCCAGTTTGGTTTCATTCAGTTTGCCATCCTGAATCGCCTTGAAAGGGACAGACATTCCGGTTTTCAACAGAGGCAGAATAACCTGCGTTTCCGGATCACCCATTCTGACATTGAATTCGAGCACTTGCGGCCCTTCATCGGTAATCATCAGCCCAAAATATAATATGCCTTTATACGGTATCGAATATTCCTTCAAGCCTTTTGATGTCGGCTCGACTATTTCCTTTATTATCTGCTCCCTCAACTCATTATCAATTCGCGGACTCCGGCACAGGCAGCCCATTCCGCCTGTGTTTAGCCCCTCATTATTGTCATGAGCGCGTTTGTAGTCCTGGCTGAAAAGCATCGGGAGTATTGTTTCGCCATCCACAAAACTCAGAAGCGTTGTTTCAAAACCGGAGATTCGCTTTTCGATAATGATTTTCCTGCCAGCACCTTTGAATTTGCCATCGACCAGAATCTCTTTAACAACCTGCCTCGCGTCATCTTTCGATTCAGGAAGCAAAACACCCTTTCCCGCTGCAAGGCCATCGCATTTGATTACAGGTTCCCAGTTTAAATCGTTGATGAAATCGTAAGCCGCCTGTGGGTCGGAAAATTCCCTGTAATCGGCGGTTGGTATTTTCATGTTGAACAAAAACTCTTTAGCGAATATTTTCGATCCCTCAAGCTGCGCGCCTTTTTGTGATGGCCCAATTGAGGCGATACCCTTCTCCATCAGGTAATCATAGATGCCAGCCGCGAGTGGGTCCTCAGGGCCACAAATAACCATGCCAATCTCATTGGATTCAACCGCATCGGTTATTGAATTGAAATCCATTGGACTAACATTCGGAAGGTTGCTGCCGATTAATGACGTGCCCCCGTTGCCGGGCCCGAAAAACACTTTGCTTACCGCAGGGTCATTATGCAGTGCCCATCCGATAGTGTGTTCACGTCCGCCTGAACCTATAACCAGAATTCTCATTTTCCATGCCTCTTATTTTGGATTTTGAAATATTTCATTTTCAAATCACTACTGTCCGGTTAAGTTTGAACGAAAGATAAATAAAGAACCTCACCCCCGGCCACTCTCCTTCATCAGGAGAGGGGGCCAGGGGGTGAGGTATCCTCGAATTAAAACTCATATTCATCAATTTGGTCAGTGTCGGGATCACCAATATCGCTGTCCATACCGGGAACGTCATCCACAAAAACATCCTCTTGTTCCTGAGTTTCCTCTTTAAATATTGTTCGCCTTTTTTCAAATTTCATGTTAATGACTCCGGTAGGCCCGTTCCTGTGCTTGGCGAGAATCAGTTTCATATCGAGGATTTTCGGCTCTTCGTCCTTGATATCCTGCACCTCACCCGGTTTTTTCTTTTTTGCTTTCGGTGTTACGCGGTGAAGGAACATAACAACATCAGCATCCTGCTCAAGCGCGCCGGATTCTCTCAAATCGCTCAGTACAGGCGCGCGGTTTTCCTTTTCCGATGCTCTGCTTAACTGGCTCAACGCCAATATCGGAACATTAAGCTCACGCCCAAGCGATTTCAAAGCTCTGGATATGTCACTTACTTCCTGAACACGATTGTCCTGGCGTCTTGCAGATTGAGATGAAATAAGCTGAATGTAATCTATGATCACAAGGTCGATCTTCTTTTCACTTTTCAACATGCACTTTCTCGCCTCAGACCTGATTCCAAGAGGTGAGATAGTCGCATTTTCATTGAAAGTGATATTCATGCCGTCCATTATCGCCAAAGCCGGCATGATATTGTCATCCATAGTACTCTGGGATATATTGCCTCGACGTATTCTCTGTGAGTTTACTCCGCTGATTGATGTAAGCAATCTCATGGCAAGCTGTTGGGCAGACATCTCAAGCGAGAAGAAAAGAACATGGCCACCGTTTCGCGTTACAGTCTCAAGGACATTCAAAGCCATCGCTGTTTTACCAACTGACGGCCGCGCTGCGAGAATAATAAAATCCGATTTTTGAAAACCGCCCAGCATGTTGTCAAGCTTTCCGAATCCGCACTCCAAACCTGAAAAGCCTTTCTCCTTCATCAACCTTTCGATGTTTTCCTGGAGTTCAACAATCATGTCCTTCATCTTGACATTGTCTTTTACGCTTTCCAGCTGCGTAAGGCTGAAAAACTTCTGCCCGACAACATCCATGATTTTCTCTGATGTCTCAGGTGAATCCACCGCAAGGTCTATCAGATTTTGCCCAAGGTTGGCAATCTCGCGCCTAAGCGCCATCTTGTGAACGATACCAGCGTATCGTTTCGCGTTCTGGCTTGAGGGAACGTTATCGAATAGCTGGTCCAGATAAACAGCGCCGCCTACTTTGCTTAACGACTTTTTCTCTTTAAGGCTTTCCTGAAGAGTGATTATATCTATTGGTTCACGGTTCTCCCACATTTTTGTGAGGTGTTCGAATATCTTCTTGTTCTGTGGACGATAGAAATCATTCGAGCCAACGATATCCACGATATCCGCCATGACATCACTTTCAAGCAGGATTGCTCCAAGAAGCGCTTCCTCAGCAGGCTGAGAAAATGGTGGAGCTTTTGATTTATCTACGCTTTCATTCATTCGTAATCACATCACTTGCAGGATTAATACTACATGCTAATTTAATCAGAATTAGTCAAGTGTCAAGAAATTGCTTTCCAAAAGATATTCACATTGTTAATAACTTTCTTGTTTTGGGATTGTTGAAAAGACTTATTTCCACAAAAAAGCAAGACAGAAACCTGGTTTATCTGTCATTCTGAGCGCAACGAAGCATGGCAGTTTTAGCCGTTTGCCGGAGTTGTAAATCAGATTAAATCAATTGTGAAATACTGTTATCTCCATTTTGCTTGTCTGTGTTGTTGATCAGTACTCTGCGTTCCGAGCGCTACGTTCTTCTGCCAGCTGTAATACAGCGACAGAGCCGTCCGAACTCGAATGGGTGTTTCATAAGGGTTGAAAGGAAATCGAAGAATATCATCCGCCCCATTTTTAGTATAGTAAGCGGCTTCGGGGAAGTGTTCCTCATCCGATGCGATTATAAACGGTATTCCTTTTAGATCACGATTCGTGCGTACCTTTCTTAGAAAATTATGACCTTCACTTTTGGAAATTGTAACATCCAAAATAACAAGTTGAATGTTCTTGCCGCAAAGTATTTTCCATGCCCTTGATGGATTCAAGGAGGTAACAATATTGTAATTGGCTTCCTGCTGAGTTTCCTTTAATACATCGCGGAATCCATCATGGATGTTAACCTGGCCTTTGACAAGAAGAATACTCTCTCTTCTTGGTGTTGTTCTGTTCTGTGTGAATGTGAAAATGAGATTCGATGCCGCGGACCTGCTTTCAGCCACAGGCACCATCAATTCAGTCCTGGCAAGTTTAAGTACCTTTAATATATGCGGTGTTGGTGAACACAACGCGATTTTAATTCCCTGGGACCTGATGTATTTGAACGTGTCCATGAAAGAGGATACACCAACGGAGTTGATGTATTCAACACCAGATAAATCCAAAATCACAGCTGAACACAAACCATCCATGGCTTTGTCAAATCCAGGCATGGGAATTTTAGAGCGTTCTGTAATCGAACCTTGATATGACACTACCATTATAGCGCCATTTCTTTTTGCATGATGAGTAAACATCTTCACTCCTCAAACCTTCTCGTTACGCCATTTCCTATATATTCCCTGACATTATACTATACATTTTAAGGCTCTACAGTGCAAGACTTATACAAAGAATTTCACTTCTTCTGAATTTTATCTGATAAATTCAAAAGTTCAGGTTCAAAAAAAGCGATAAGTTACGATATTTTCCTTAGAAAACTCTTGTATCTTTTTGTTAGATGTTGTAAACTTCAAATTAGTTGTTCCTGTGGCCAATACACTTAAGGTGTATTATTCCACATTAATATTGGAGGTTCATATCATGAACTGTAGATTTTTCTTCATTGCATCATTGTTAATTGCCATTGCGGTTTCACTGTCCGCCTGCTCCGGCGGAAGCGATGGACCATTTGATCGATTCACAGCTCAGGCGCTCGATTCGGATGGCAACCCGCTGGATGGTGTAGCTGTACTTGTGAACGGATCGAATTCCGGAATCACAAGCGATAACCAGGGATTTTTTCAGATTGACGAATCTTATTTTTCAAAGGGAATAAATTCTGTCAACCGTGTGAGTATCGGCGAAAGGGGAATTGTGTTCGCATCACGGGAGATTGTGCCTTCACATAATCGAAATGTAATCTTCCAGTTCGCAAAATCGAAAGGACCAACCGGCGCTGTTACCGGTTACGTCTATGACGATTATTCCACAATGCCTCTTTCAAATGCCAAATTGATTCTTATGAACGAGAATCTGGGGCTGTTTCAGTGCGTAACTCACAACGAGGGATATTTTAATTTTTTCAATATCCCCGAGGGCAATTACCGCCTGTCAGTGCGCGCGGAAGGCTATCATGCTGGAATCGCCATGATTAGGGTTGATGCCGATGGTTTGACATACCAGGGCGTTTCACTCCAACCGCAAAACAAAGCACGATTCGAAGAGGGGGTCATGGTTTCCGGATATGTTCTGGATACTGTCACACAGGCTCCAATCTCGGGAGTGTCGTTAACAATGACTGTTGACACAGGTTATATCGGAATGCCCGAACCATGGATGGATGGCCCTGAGAACAACAATCCACTCCCCGATGAATGGGAAGAGGGCTCACCGGGAGACGGCATTTCATCTCCCGCGCCGCCACGATATGACTCCCAGTACCAGGAAACCGAAACAAACCAGGACGGCTATTTTGAATTTCCCGACCCGGCAATTGGTTACGGTATCTTCCTCAACTACTGGAAAGACGGTTACACAAGCGACAACGAGTATTTTGATATCTATGACGCACACGAGGATTTGTCGCTGAACCTTACACTCAAGGCTCTTGTGATGACATCCGCGACAGGAAAAGTTGTCGATGATGATGGCCTGCCGATCAAAGGCGCGTATGTCGAATTCATTTTCGCTGGCGAGGAGATTAAAAACTATCACGGCGATGATTCTCAATTCGGAATGCCCTCCGATCCCGGCTGGGATGGTTTCGAGGAAGCCGTTGGCAACTCAAGAGGAGGCGGGGAACCGCAGGCTCCTTCGGGAATGAGTGATCCTGACAACCAGAATCCGGTCGATAACCCGATAATGCAGCGTTATCGATGGGAACACCAGAACGAACGTGAAGGTTCATATTTCGGTGGTGGATACACGGGATTCTACGCTGTAAACACAGATGATCAGGGCGAGTTCACGATCGATGAACTTCCAGTCGGCGCGTATTACTATTTCGTCTCGGCATACAAACACCAGAGCGACAACGGTGATCTTGAGGTTGTCGAAAATCCTGAATCGAACTATTTTGAATTCGTTCTTGCAAACATTCCGGTAGGCTCGGTCATGGGTGTTGTGGTGGATGAATTCGGCAAGGCAATACCGGACGCTCTTGTAAACTGTGTCCAGCCGAATATCGATCCGTTCGCATACACAAACGAACTCGGCGAATACAGAATCGACAACATTCCGGTTGGGTATTGGATTATCAGCGCGTTCAAGTACGGCTACATCACCGAATCGTTCGGAACGGACATCGGAGAGGATGAGGTTATTACAATAGACCATGCGATTCATTCCTATGAACCGCCTGTCGTAACAACTGTCCATTTCACCGGACAGGTTCTGGGCAGCATGACTTCGGATGGAATCGACGGCGTGCGAATGATTTTCACAACCTCCGACAACCAGTTCTTCAGCGATACAACAAGCGGCGAAAACGGATTCTATCACGTTGAACTGATTCCAACCGAATACAATGTTCTAATCCAGCATCCCGATTTCCAGGACCTCTACATGGGTTTCTGGGTCGATACACTCTACCCCGAATATGATTTCTGGATGTGGTCGATTTACGGCAACAACAATGGCCCTTGGGGCGGAATCATGCCCGGCGGAATGGGCATGCTCGATGAGGGCGCACCAACCGGCGCTCCACAGGAAGGCGGCGGCTACGGTGGCGATGACGGAACACCATTCGACCCGGATGAAATATTCGACGGCAGACGCGATGGTTAAAACGTAGTATAAAAATGTAACCGTAACCCGGCGTCCCTTCGCCGGGGTTTCCCTGGGAAAGGGTTCCCAGGTTACATATTATAAAAACAACCCGGACGCAATAGTCCGGGTTTTTTCTAAGGCAAATGTACATTTTAATTTGTTTTGGGGACAGACCTCAAGGGACTCCATCTCAATAGTCATGAGGGATACCTTTGATGTGTAAGAGGAGATGTTCCTGATCATCCAATTTGTTAATCCAGCCATTAGTGGCATCGGATTTTGCATCCAGGTCTTTTATATACGGCTTGATATCAAGCACCGGAGTCCCATCAAATACATCCAGAACCGACGTAAAAATCTCGTTATTCATGATGCGTTTTATACGAACGACGCTAATCCCGATTGGGTTGGGACGTACAGGTGACCTGCTTGCAAACACGCCTACTTTTACACCATCTGTCCATGAGGGAGATAAAATCATTGATAAATCTCGTTTTACTCGATGTATATGGTAAATGACATAGATAAAAAGAAATCCCTCAAGTTTATAGAGGCCATCGGTATATTGGGGATCAACTACTATCCGAAAATCGCCCTCATCCTCATCAACAGGCTGATATGGAGCATTATTAGTGTATGGTGACCGAATAATCCCAATCTGTTGAAACTCAATATTTTTAATCTTAAGGTTCTCCAAGAAGACCGTTTCTCATTCGTGTAATTATTCTTTCTTAAGCATTTGAAGCTTTTCCAATGTTTTTTGAACAACTGTTTTTTCTTTATTAAAATGCTTTATCATTCTGGTAAGGCACTTTTGTTTCTCTTTTTCATCGCCAAGAAACTCAGCGCAAGCATTCATAAATCCTATTGTTTCAGCTATGTTTGCTTCCACCTCATCCGGTATCAATTCACTATCATGCTTTACTGTATTTACAGGGCATACATCATGGCATACACCGCATCGAATACAATTTTTCATGTCAATTTCAGCTTTCTCATCAACAATGGAGATCGTGTCAACAGGACATTCATCAATACAAATACCACAACCCACACAGTCATTTTTATCTACCCATGGCATATTTATGACCTCCCTCTTCCGCGTCCACTTCTTCCTTGTCCTCTGCCATCTCTCGGGCCTCTGGCTAATCCTCTACCTGCCCCTCTACCCATTCCCCTGCCTGTATCCTGGCTCTGGCCGGTTTGTCCACTAACATTACTTGCAGCCTCAGACATTATCGCTCCGACAGGGCACGATGTCATCGCATCATTGATGCAAGGCGCATTTGGATTATTCACAACCGCCTTTTCATCCTTAATCTCAAAACCATCGGGGCATATATTGGCACAAACACCGCATCCAATACATTTATTTTTATCTACCCATGTCATTTTTTTTACTTCTCCTTCAGATATTTAATGTTGATAATTTTTTTCACCGGCAAGTACAGATACCTTTAGCCAATTCTCAGGCAGTACAAAGGGGCAGGCATACGCTTCACTGTACGCACACCACGGATTGTATGCTGAGTTAAGATCAAAAATCCATTTCCCTTCGGAAGTCTGATGGTTCTCGGGGTCAAGGTCCATATATCGACCGGCGCTGTAAGTTTCCTTGCCGCTTGTAGCATCACGGAATGGAACAAACAATCGATCTTCCATCAGATTACTCTTATATGCCTGTAGTACGCAATCCTTGTCTCCTATTTTAAATCGGAATTCACCCCATCGGATAAATTGCCGTTCCATATTTTTCGAATCCATTACCTTTAATGTTTTCTTTTCTGCATGTTCATGCAGCTCCAGCTCAAAACTGAATGCTGGATCCAAGTCGTAATAATCCAGACCCTTAAATTTATGAAGCTCACCAGGCGGTATCGGTGATTGCGGATGCCCACTGCCAAGGAATATATTTTTCTCTTTACGTTCCTCTGCACGTTCAGCTTTCCATTTTTCAACATCAACCATATTCTAATATCCTATGCACAGTTTCTAAAATCACTAATCGACCTCAATCTTTGCCAATAGCAGCTACAAATAACTGCTATAAACTAACACTTACTAAAAGTAACAAATTCAATGTTATTTGTCAATTTATTTGGGTAAATAGGGACAAAAAGAGGACAGACACCTTTTGCGTGATCGTTAAGGCGTTGTCTTTAAATGTAACCCGGGAACCCTTTCCCGGGGAAAGCGATGTTAAATGCAAAAAACAACCCGGATGCAACCATCCGGGTTTTTCTATGGCAAATGTATCGATTGATCTGTTTATCTACTCAAACTGACTTATGAAATCATCTTCGAGCCGCTCGAATAGTCCGTAGAGGGGATCATCCGGACCGCCGGGGTATTCATCAGCGCACTTACTAATTCCCCATGCTGGAAAATACTGTTCCTGCCACGAGCCAGAGAGAAATTCAGGTTTGACAATTGATATTGAAAACATATAGACACCATGGCAAATGTGATAACCAGTCGATAGAAATGATTCTTCGCCATTAAATTCATCATGATTAAAAAAATACACAGAATTGTTCTCGATATAATCAAGAATTGAATCTACTTCGGATTTTGAAAAAGTTCTATGATAATCGGTTGTTAATGGTATAGTTCTGTCAATATGAACATAGCCACCTTTGTATTCATTAATCATAGTGTAGTCAAACGTATTCAATGGCTCACCAGCCGTTAAATACAGTTTTTTTATTTGTGTGGGACCGTTTTGACCAGGATTTGTACGACTTGAATATACAATCTCAATTTGATTGAAATTATCGCTGCCATTTCTTATGTTCTGCAATTTTTGAAAAGTTAAAGGCGTGTATTCGAAAGCATATGGAGGTAGTGTATCTGCAGAACTACGATTGTTATCTTCCTGCTTCCCCATTTGCTTGTCAAGATTCTTATGCTCTTTCAATAAGTCATCCTTATTAGCTTTTGGATACTCACTGGCGCAACCCAAAGAAAATACAATAAATATCATTAGTGAATACAGAATAGTTTTATATTTCATTCTTAACCTCTTTTAGTAAAAGGGGACGGACACCTTTTGTATGGCTGATTATATGCGCCATGCCGGATGCTCTCCGTGACAATCCACGAAAGTGAATCCTACTATTTCAGCAATTGCTACCCGAAAAAATACTCAAGCTTGCGGGGTGGGGGCAGAATTTCGAGGGCGCCGCCGAGTTCAAACATCTTCGCTATTCCCTTTTTCTCCTCTGTTCCCAACTTATAATGGACATTCTTGTGGAAGTAGTTGGTCAGCATCTCCATTGGTAAATCGCGAGTACGGGCAATTCGCGGAATTATCTCATCCAGCATTTGAAGCCCCTGCGTTGTTGAACGACGCAGAACCTCGATTATATCCCTGTCCTTGAAATGCGGCGCCATTACCCAGACAGCGAATACAACAGGCAGTCCGGTGATTTCCTTCCACGCCTCGCCAAGGTCGATATGCTCCATGTCAGTTTGCAGCAGATTGAATGTCTTGTCGCCGATTGAGACAAACGCGTCAAGTTCCTCAAGTGTTTTTTCGTTGGGATCCCGCACCGGAACCGTTTCCGGCCGGATGCCATAACGCTCGTGAAGCACAATCTGCCCGAGGATATTCGATGTTTTGCTTTCCATGTCCAGTCCAAGACGTTTGATTTTAGACGGGTCTCCCTTGTGGAAAATCTGCACTGAAAGCGTGGGGCCATTCGAACAGATACACATGCCGGAAATTATCCTGTGGCGTCTCTCCTTCATCGGTTCGACAGCGGAAAGCAGAGCGACATCAAGGCTCGCTGTGTGAATCAGTTTCGCAAGCCTTGCCGGCGGTGCCTTCGTTAATATAAATGTATATTTCGAATGCAAAACCTTCTTCTCTAATGGGAGAGTAAGAGGCATCGCATTCAGATAAGGCACAGTGCCTATTCGCGCAACAGCTTGCATCAACGATACTCCTAGTGAGCCTTCACTGATAGTTGAGATATGATGTTCTTTCCCGCGCACGGTGCTTTTCCTTCTCAGGCACGGATTCACCCCATTTTTTGTAATGCCTGAACAAAATCATTTAATACGCTTAATAAGATTAAAAGCAATGTTACCACGTCTGAATCTTATTTTCATTAATTAGACACTGAAACTGTTGAAAAGGTTGGTAGGTTAGTAAGTTAGCAGGTTAGCAGGTTAGTAAGTTAGTAGGTTGGTAGGTTAGTAAGTTAGTAGGTTGGTAGGTTAGTAAGTTAGTAGGTTGGTAGGTTGGTAGGTTAGTAGGTTGGTAGGGTGGATAAGTCGATGCTTTTTTGTCATTCCGGACATATTAGTGTCATTCCGGGCTTGACCCGGAATCCATCTGCAAACCCAAAAGATATGGATTCTGAATCAAGTTCAGAATGACAACCTTATGACAACCTTTCATCTAGCACTTTGTCATTCCGGACATATTAGTGTCATTCCGGGCTTGACCCGGAATCCATGTTTTCTGTCAGGAGCACCACACGCCTGTGCGGCACACGGCGTGTACAAATATGGCGGCAATGGTCGATAATATTTATGCGATTTGATATTCTTTATATATAGAGAACAATGACTGATATACAGGCAAAGATAGGCTACATCCTCGCGAACGAAATGGGCGAGGATACTTTCATCGGCGGACTTCTGGTAACCGACCAGAAAGGATTTCCGATTGAATTTCGATACACTGATCCCGTTACTCCATCCGCGCTGCAACGAGTCATCTATGGCAACGCGCTTGACAGATATTTGATTGTCGAGGTTATCTCAAGGTCCCTGATTGAAAGTGTCACAGACAAACCAGATCTTTTCATCACAAATTCAAGGCTGATTCTTGAATTGAACGATCTTCTCGGCGCGCCGCTCATTTCAATTCAGGAGGGCAATGAAAGCCCGTTTCCCGAACTCGGGCACGTTTCCAAACTCGAAAACGGCGACATCCTGATGCAGATTCATCCAACCGGAAGTCCGGCACATATCACATACGCCGGCGATGAGGCGGGGTTTGACAAGATTCAACCGATTATCGAGGGCGCGGGAAGTGAAATGAATCTGCTTGAACCGTTGAAACGCATCAACGAAGCACTCGAACAGATAATGGAAAGAAGTTAGCAGGTTAGCAAGTTAGTAGGTTAGCAAGTTAGCAGGTTGAAACGGTAGCCCGGTTTCTCATGAGGCTGTCTCAAAACTCATTGATCGGCTATAATAAA
>CBDURE010000029.1:0-29898 GCA_965369605.1 uncultured bacterium | reverse complement strand
AATTGTAACCCGGTGTCCCTTCACCGCGGTGTCCCTTCACCGGGGCTTTGCGTGAGATAGCCACCTGTTTCCCCGGCAAAGGGATGCCGGGTTACATTTAAAACCTATAGTTTCTTAACTGCCGCTTACGCTCGAATTATATTTATCTTTCTGTTTGGAGGTTCTGAGACAGCTTCCTTGCCACGCCCCGATGAAAACAAGGTTTATGCGGGACAAAGTCACTACAACCTACTAACCTGCTAACCTACTAACCTACTAACTTTCTAACCTACTAACTTACTAACCTACTAACTTACTAACCTGCTAACTTACTAACCTGCTAACTTTCTAACCTGTTCACTGACGGTACATGCTTTCCAGGACAGCAATTCCGCCTTCGCCGATGATTTCAAAAGTTGATGTATTCCAGTTCGGGTCTTCATCAAGATTGTTCAGCGCGACCATTGTCACGAGCATATTACCATCATCATCAAACCACTCATAAACCAGAGCATTGGAAATCTCATACCCAAACACTTTCATTTCGATGATAGTTCGTAATTGGAGAGCGCTTTTTGTGGTTCCGCCACTGAGAGTTATGGTGCACAAGCCCATTCCGACAGCGTTGGTGTCATAGAGAATTGTAACCATTTCAAATATTCCGCCAGTACCAAACTTACGGTTGAATGAAGTGCCGGAATTAAATGGGTACGGGAAACCATCGATTGTTCCCGCGAACACAACGGAGCCGTTGAACATGTCCATTTCATAAAAACCAAGCGGTGTACATTTATTTTTAGCGTAATCATGTTTTTCAGCCTGGTAATACAATCCGGAGCCAATTCCGAATTGGCCATCGTTCTTAACAAAATGCTCTCTACCAGGGAATTCATTAGTAAACAATGCCACTTCAGGATCACTCGGCGACAACATTGACCGCTGCGCATCACCATTAAATGAAATACCGGTGAAATCCCAGGGACCATCGTAGTCAAGATAGTCAACCATGGTTCTGGTAATTACTCCATCAAAGGAATCGAAATCGTAGTAGTTACCTATTGTTTTGTAGTCATCATCTTCCGAAAGAGTGATTTCAACATCCACAAGCTCTTGATATACTTCAGCTCCGAAAAGAGCCAGCCTTGAAAAATCATAGGAATAATTTGCGGATTCAGTATCAATCACACGAAGCAGCACGTGGTATGTGCCAACAGGAGCATTTTTCTGATTGGTTATCATTGCGGAGTAAGTCGCGTCGCTTCCAGAGCCGGATTCAAATGACAGGTTAACCGGAGCGTTGAAAAGGTCATCGCAGTACGCGACCACCTGGCTGATAGTACCAATGCCCTGGTAATCATACATATCAACGATAATTTCAGCTGAACCGCCGATATTGGTCAATCCGGCGGAGATTTCACCATCAAGGTTGATAACCTCAAATGAGTTCATTTCCATTGGGAAAGTAACGCCATCATTTGGCGCCCAGCTGGCATCGACTGCGATATCAAAATTAAACGCTTCAAGCGGCATTTGAATAACAAACGTTTCAGTGAAAACATCACCGGGCGCGAAAGGCCGTCGGGCAACGCCCTTGTTATATGCGATGAAACTGTTGACATACCCGGGAATAGTTGGATTATCCCATAACGCGGTCAAGCCATCGTTGTTTTGAATCGCGATACTGACACCAGCGCCGTAATAATGCAGATCCGGCGGGAAAATCCCGATTACTCTAAGGTCAAACACTGTGAACATGGGATCAGTCGTGGGATGAGTAACCTCAATATCACACTCTACAATGTTGTCAGGCAGAAATTGAATATTTTTTACCTGAAGGCAATTGCCGCAAGGCCATCCGAGCAGATATTCCTTTGCGTTCATGTGCGCGCTGAGTTCACGATTTGGTGTAATTGTTCCTGTTTGTGTTTCAGGATCAAGATTCACCGTGTAATGCCCAAGAAAAGCCTGATTTGAATCAGCTTGCGCATTTGGCTGCGTGATGTCATCAGGCTGAGTAACGCTATTCTGAGAACAAGATCCCAGAAGAAGTGCAAAAACGGCGATGAGAATGGAGAAGAATATTCTTCGCATTTTAAAGCCTCCACAATGATGCGGTATTTATGGATATAGCCAATACGCTGATAATTATTGCGCATTTCAGCGTAAAAGTAAACCGATTTAATTAACAGCGTTTATCGTTTAATGTTTTCAATCTGTTCATATGGATTAGATGCCTGATTGTTGTGGAAAAATGAATAAATGGCAGCCCGGTTTCACATTAACCGTGGTAATGCGTGGATATTACCATGTTTTCCAGGCTAGTGAGAAGCCTGGCTACAACTTTCCCGAATGTATGGCAGGAAAATCCCGGCGAGGGGAAGACGAGTTGCGATTTTTGTTTCCTGGAGACAGTCCCGAATGGAAATAACTAATCAGTTGTGTAAAAAATCACTTATTCACCGAGAGGGATATCCTCGATAGAGATGGTAATTTCATTCGGAATATCAATCTGGTCAAGGTTGTTTGCGGTTATCATAGGCGATGACATATCCGCCATTGATCGATAGACAGAGTAGTCAGGGTCGATATTCTCTCCATTTTGACCATATAAAATTCCAAGATATTGTGAGCCTATACCATAAGCATTATCGGGATTAAAGATCCTGCAAAACGCAATGAGTGTCTCATCGCCGATTTTGAGCCATGAGTATTGAGCACTTTCACTGTTGTCAAATCCAATTTTGAAATCCGCGCCTGAGGTTTTAAGCAGATTAGCAAAGTCAGCATAATTTTCAAGAATGATCAGGCTGTGTTCATTATGAAAACCTGGTTTATCCTTAAAACCTGAATATAAATCCACAAAAGCCGGGGGTAAAGTGAAGTTTTTTTCGTTGAAATAGAAACTCCGTGTTGCTTTACAAACACGAAGATGAATCTGTCCGCACATTCCATATATCATCCGATTTTCATTCGACAAAACATCATTGACCGGGATTGTTGCACCTATGATGATACGCTTCTCTTTATCATCATCACCAGTACGTATTCCTGCCTTGAATGCACGACGATAATCTTCGTGTGTTTCACTTCTATATGATTCCCAATTTCTCCACCTGAATTCAATATAATTCTCAACCCATTTTTCTGTCCCACTATCCCGATAAGCTTTATAGTCGAGATCCACAAATGTCATTTTTGCATGATCGACACTGAATTTTTCCCATTTGATCAAACCTCGATCCGATTTATCAAGATTGAAATCTCTCCCGACTAAAACGCCTACCGGCGCTCCAGTTATTACATTTCGAGGCCAATGCAATGCGAAACCGCTTCGGACAAAAGAAGACATGGATTCCGGATATGCCCCGGTAACACGTCTGTAAAGGCGAATTTCTTCAGCCAAATGAATTCTATAAGCATTAAGTTGGTAATAGCTTGAATCGTATAAATCGTTGCTTACAGGGAATGTCAGTCTTGTCCCCGCTGTTGCACGTTCTGTCTGGAGAGGAGAAGCGCTAACCACAGTTTTATCGCCGTCAGGAGGACCAGGAAGACATGTATCCGCGTAAGAGAATCTTGCTGAAAAAACGGACAGAAACAGAAGAAAAAAAATCGCTAATGTAAAATTAATTTTGAACAAAAATGGTTTTGTATTCCTCATGGGGCGCCTCCATCTCTTCATTCATTGCTTCGTCAATTATATCATTATACTTTAAAAAATAAGTTTATGTCAAGCTATGTTTTAGTGACAGCCTAAATCAAGTTTGATGCCTGAATATTGTGCAAAAATGCATAAACGGTAGCCCGGTTTCTCATTAACCGGGAAAATACGTGGATATTACCCACGTTTTCCCGGCTAATGAGAAGCCTGGCTACAACTTTCCCGAATGTATGGCAGGAAAATCCCGGCGAGGGGACGCCGGGTACAATGCGAATACGCTTTTTTCAGAAGCCTCTATGATATAATCGTGCCTCGTGAAAGAGAGCCAAAAAGCGATAAGAGCTGATCACGGATTTCGCTCTGTTCTACGGCGACTGTTCAAGCGTAAAAGCGCCATATTTGGACTTGTGATTATCATCATACTTTCCATTACCGGCATTTTCGGTCCCCTGTTCGCGCCACATGATCCTGAATTGATATACAAGGGATATGAAAAGCAATCGCCGGGTACAATCATTTCCAAAACAGATATAGACAAGGAATTCGAATTCGCAAACATAGATGCGTTTAAATATCCATTGATAATTAACAACAATCACTCTATTTTCCTGATGGGCACTGATGATCAGGGGCGAGATTTATTTTCACGCCTTCTTTTCGGCGCGAGGGTTTCACTGCTAGTGGGTGTTGTTGCGGAAATAATCGCTCTTTTGATTGGAATCGTTGTCGGAGGAATCGCGGGATTCTACGGCGGACGCATCGATTCAATCCTGATGCGAATCACCGATATCTTCTTCGCCTTTCCATCACTTCTTCTGGCAATCGGGATACTCGCGATTTTTGAAAAGCCGGGCTTGTGGAATATTTTCTTCGCGCTGGGAGTTGTCGGCTGGACTCAGGTCGCGAGAATTGTCCGCGGACAGGTTCTAACTGTAAAGGAGGAGGAATTTGTTGAAGCCGCTCGCGCAATCGGCGCAAATGATTTTAGAATTCTCATCATGCATATCCTGCCGAATACAATCGCGCCGCTGATTGTCATCGGAACATTGGGAATCGCGTGGAATATCCTTTCGGAAGCCGGATTGAGTTTCCTCGGACTCGGTGTACAACCGCCAGCGCCAAGTTGGGGAAATATGCTGACTGACGCAAGGTCATATATTAATTCAAAACATTACTTCATCTGTGTAATCCCCGGACTGGCAATTGTATTCACTGTTCTGGGATTTAATCTCCTCGGTGACGGCCTCAGGGATTCACTCGACCCCCGAATGAAAAAAGGCGCTGTGTAAAAATCGGCATATATCAGCGCGAATTACATGAAACTAATTAATGGAGACAAATTTCGCACAAGCGAGAATGATATGATTTTAAAATGGCACATAAACATTTACTGCTACACAATGTTAATCATGCTTATCTTTCTGTTTTTCCTGATTATTCCGGAAAAAGTCGTGTTATCTAAAACACCATCGGATAACTTTAACAAGCAAATGGCAAAACTCGCGAATGATAATCTTAAAGCGTCAAATTCAAAAGACAGAGCAACAGTCACCCGTAAACACGCCAGTCTTCAAAAACAAAAGAAAATGAAATCCGAGAATGTGGTAATTAACCTCATTCCGTTTAAATTCCTGCTTTTAGTGGTTATGGTCATTTTTGTATATCTAGTATTCCAGAATTTCTGGGTGAGACGCCCAAAGGTAATTGGGAAGAGAAGCCGATAGGGGCGCTACTTGGCAGCTGTATCAGAATCCCGTCTTTTACATAAACGTATTAAATATTCAAATCCGAACGGATATCACTCTTGGATTCTTTTTCCAGTTTTTTAAGGAGTTCTTTTTCCTTTGTGGAAAGTTCAGACGGTGTTTTCACAACGACCTCGCAAATCTGGTCGCCCTGCCCCCATCCTCGAAGATGCGGGATTCCCTTGCCCCTAATTCGAATCTGCTGCCCTGATTGAGTTCCCGGGATGATTCTAAGGCGCCCTTTTCCGGTGAGAGTGGGGACCTCAATCGATGCCCCAAGCGCTGCCTCTGTGAAAGTTATCGGAATTATGCAATATAGATTATCTTCAACACGTTGAAAAAACGAATGTTCATATACGCGCGTGTAAACATAAAGATCACCAGCAGGCGCGCCCATATCCCCCGCATTGCCTTTTTGGCTGACTCTGATACGGCTGTTGTTTGTAACGCCGGGTGGAATTTTCACCGCGATTTTTTCCGTTTGGCGCTGCCTGCCTGTTCCCCCGCATTTATCGCAGGGATTCGGGTTGATTTGCCCTGAACCATGGCAGTTCGGACAAGTCTGAGAAAATCGAAGCATTCCGGCACCAGTAATAACCTGCCCCTGACCATTGCAGGTCGGGCAGATTTCAGGATGAGAACCCGGTTTGGCGCCTGAACCGCTGCAATATGAACATGGAATAGACCGTTCGATTGTAATTGTTTTTTTTACGCCCTTTACAACCTCTAGAAGTGTCAGGTCCACAACAGCCTGGATATCGGCTCCGCGAGCTGGACCCCGCCTGTGACCGCCTCTTCCCTGGCGTTCGCCAAAGAACATTTCAAAAATATCCGATAGATCACCGAATCCGGCCGAAGAAGGGTCGAATCCGCCCGATTGTCCCATTCCGGGTTGAAAAGCCGCCGCGCCGAACTGGTCGTATCGCTGGCGTTTTTCAGTGTCTGAGAGGATTTCATACGCCATCCCGATTTCCTTGAATTTCTCCTCAGCCTGTTTGTCGCCGGGATTGACATCGGGATGGTACTTGCGCGCGAGTTTACGGTACGCTTTTTTTATTTGATCCTGCTCAGCGCCTTTTTCGACGCCGAGTAGTTCATATAGGTCTTTCTTTATGTTCATAGTAATACATACGTTCCCACAAGATTAATTGCATCATTACAAATATATTATATGAGTATGGTTCTGTCAACATGGGAGGGGGTGCTGAAGCACCCCGGGTTGCGGCAAGGGTGCCGAAGCTCCCGGCGCGATTACAGGAGTGCTGAAGCTCCCGGGCGGAATACTCAGTTTCCCGATTCATTCAATTTCCAGAATTTCCTTGTCGGTTACCTCGAATAGAGTATTGTCATCATCCTTTCCCCATACCATGAACTGATACCCAAAACTGGAGCCGGCGTAGTAAATGACATCCTCGCTCATGAAGAATTCCAGGATGTCAGCCATTCCCATATCATCAATCAAACCCAAGCCGATAACATCCGAGAGCTTTTTGGGAAAATGGTTCTTTCTTCCGTAAAACATTGAAAGCAATGAGCGAATTTCGTTTACAGCGGCTAACGCCTCATTGTTCGTGCAGTACTCAAGACCGTCCCATGCAGAGTCATCAAAACTATAAACCAGATTAAATCGCCCCTCCAGAAGGTAGTGGTTTTTGTTTTTAGAGGCGCCATCGAGGAAATCAAACGCTGTTTCGTTTTGAATATCCAGCCATGCAAGGATATTGTAATCCTTGTCAATACGCATCAACGCGTGCGGATACCAGTAAACGACCGCGGTTGAATCATCGCAGGTGTAAAGCAAACGCAAGTCAACATAATCGCAAGCTTTCCATTCATGGGATATTTCACCGGATTCAATATCGAGATGCATTATCGAGGGAAAGCCAAATTCCGTTACACCTGCCGCCTGCATAAACGCAATGTTTTCGTCAATCTGGAAAATAATCGGGATGCCATCGAGTGATATCTCATTCGTTAAAACAACCTGAGTCTCGAATAGATCATCATAATTATCACTTCGCACCTCTTTAACTGAAAGAGAGCCATCGTTGGGATCAAGCGTAAAAACATTGTTATGATCATCTTTCTGCAACGTTGAAATGAGAATGTCAGAGGTATCGTGAAAGCATAATTGTTCGATTGTCTTGCCTTCAACGTTTGTGAAAAAGACAGGCGTACCGATTGGGCGGCCATCCAGGTCAACTTTCACACCGCTCAGGGCAATGTATTTATCGATTTTATCCAAAAAAACAGATGCAAACCTGTTCGTCCCGAGTTTTTCAATTTCGATTTCGCTAATCTCGTTATTTTCGAATCGCTTGAGTACAAGAGTCATGTCGCCATCGAATGTAAATGGGTTATTTATATCCTCCGGGTTGTACTGATCATCCAGCCAGATGCTGTTATCATCATCGATTGCAATCCGTCGCGGATGAGACAGCACCGGGCGGCAGATGCCAACTGAAATCGAATTAGCGGGTTCAAGTTCAGTGTTAAAGCGGGTTACTGCCATTGTGTCAGGATTAGCGATTAACCCATGCAGATTTCCAATCATGTCGTAGTCTAGCGATGTTATATATTTTTCACATTCAACAACGGTTTTTTTCTTCCCAAAATGAGTAATGGTCGCAAGGAAAGGCAAGTTAAGATTTTCCTTATCGATAATCTCGCCAGTCAGCGCGATTTCCCTGTTTGAACTGACAGCGATATCGAAGATATCAAACGCGTCCGGATTATCCAGAAGTTCTGCGATGTTTATCGAATCAACCGGCATGGCGTTTTTGTTGAACACAACAATCTCATTATCAGCAAGCACAATCAGATGGTTGTTCGCGACATCCCAGTTATCAATGACATCGCCTTTTCTCCCGATGAAGCGCGCCAGTTTATCTGAAAACGGGAAACTGGTTACGTATATGATGTCCTCATGCTCGACATAGATTTTATCAGTATCGAGGCATACAGCGCCGTACGCCGATTCCTTCATCAGGTAATCAAGGATTGTGGAATCATAAAGGGTGCCGATGGAATCGAATACTTTCAGAACAGAGCAGCCATCCTCGTTATCAAGCAGAACAAAATCGCCATCATTGGAAACCGCGAAAATATTCCTGCCGCTTATAAGGGTTAGCCCAAGATCAAATCTCGCGGCATTTTCACCAACACCAGCGGGAATGAGTCCGCTAATGAACTCACCTGTTCTCGAATATGCCTTAATATGCGATGAGTTTGAAACTGTATCGAGAATATGGAAAGTGCCATCGTTCGCGACAACGAGCTGCTGCGGATAAATCAAACTCTCTACCGGGTCAGATACAGCGCGTTCAAGGTCGTTGACATCCGCCAATGCTGGAATTGAGCAGAGAAGGGAAATAATTAATATCAGGAGAACAGTGAATCGCAAGTTATTTTCCTTTTTAGAATTCGATATGATTATAACATTTGAACACCTACTTAGAGGCAATCATAAAAAGAAGTGTTCATGGATAAGCAGATTTAGCACAGCGATTTATCGTTGTGTTTGTATCTCCCCCCCTTAATCCCCCCGCGAGCGGGGGGAAATGTTTTGTGCATTTGTAAACAATATCCGGTCTATATACTTGCGAAGGGAAGAGACAAAATTCTCCCTCCCCGTTCGCGGGGAGGGCTGGGGTGGGGGCATATGGTGCTATATGAGCATTGATTGAACTTCCAGCTTTAAAAAAGGTTCACGCATGGCTATAATCAACCTTGATAAAATAACATGATACCATTGAAAAAATATACTCCCTGGGTTCTCGCGCTGATTTTCGGTGCGATTTATCTGCTCACTCCCACAGTGCTGTACTACTGGGACGGTATCGTGTTCGCCACACTGTGCGAAGAAGGCACTGTGCACGGGTTGATTCATCCGCATCATCTTATATATAACCTTTCGCTGGACATCGTGTATGAGATAATTCACATGCATGTTCCAAGCCTTCGCGCACTACCATTTTTAATCTGGGTTAGTTCAATATTCGGCGCGCTGACAATTTATTTCTCGCATTTAATTTTCAGGACAATTTTCAAACGAGAGGGGCTGGCAGTAGCGACAACGTCCTTCATGGGATTCTCATACACATTCTGGCATTTTTCCACAGATTCAAACGCGTATATTATCTCTGCGTTCTTTCCGGTTTTCGTGGCGTATTTGTTGATTTCGATGAATGACGCTGAAAAGCCGCGATTCAGGATGGTGTGGGCGTGCCTGGGATTCAGCGTTGGAATGTTGCTGCATCAGGTGGTCGTCTTTTTCTATCCGATTTACACTTTCTGGGTACTGGCATTCAGATTCAAGGACAACAGGCTGAGGTTTCCAGCTGCCGCAAGAATGGCTTTACTGCTTCTTCCCGCGATTATCACTGTCTCGGCCTATTTTCTAATCGGGCGAGTGTTTTTCCAGTTCCAATCGCTGGATGAATACTGGCAGTGGGCAACAGCGTACGGGCATCAGCAAAGATGGTGGTTCGGAAGTGAAAACTCGGGATTTCCCGCCTTCGCGAAAGCTATTGGCATCTCACATCTGAAGTTGATGTTCTATCCCGACTATATCCGCTTCGGATTATTCAGGTTTGATAACCTTTCGTTTGAGGATACCGCAAAGAAAATACTGGCGCTTATCTCGCTTTTGACAGTATTTCTAGTATTTATAAGAGGATTTGTTTATGTAATCGGCGCAATCGGGCGGCGACGTTTTTACGCGGCTCTGCTTCTCTTGTGGATAATCCCCTATTTCGTATTTTTTACTTTCTTCACTCCGCAGTTTGAGTTTTACAGATTGTATTACCTGCTTCCCGTTATGGTCATATTCGCGCTTGGGTTGAAGGGCTTTTTCGAAAAGCCATCGTATGAATATCTCGATTTGCCTATCCAGCCAAACACGCTTTCAGGATGGGTTTTTGTTCTGTTGCTGATTTTCGCTGTGTATAACGGCGGTGTAGGGATTCATCCGCAGATGTTTGAAGCAAACAATCCGTGGCTTATGGATGCCAAAGCGTTCGCGGCAAAAACTCCCCGTGATGCTGTAATGGTCGTGCCGTGGTCGGATGAAAAAATGGAGGAATACAGCCGGGTCGCGAATCTGGCAGCGTATTTTGGCACACAGGGAGTGCTGTTCGCTGAGCCTATAGTGGAAATTGTAGGGCCAATGCCTGAAATAGTTGGTCCGCCTCCGATGCTGGATGATGAAATCAAGTCGAGTGAATGGGATGAAATCGAGATACGGCCGGATTTATTCCCTGATATAGAAAAAGCGTTTTTCCATATTGATTTGCTGGAAGCCCACAATGATGGCTGGCGTATTATCGTTTACAAATTCCCGGATATTAAAATCCCGCTGAAAGGAATCGTTCACCTGCCCGATGCTGAACGCTGCAAGACAGTCCAGTTCGGCTCGATAAAATACCATCAGGGCAGGGATTTTTATTTACAAAATGAAAATCCGTATATTGAGCAACATTACATCAAATAGCAGAATTGGGAAATAGCAGAGAGTTAAAACCCTTTGCTATTTTATATAGCCGGGTGGCGCCCACAATCACGTCTTTTTGTGATTGTGGGTGAAATGCGTAACTTCGTTGCGAATCACCCACAAGCAGTTGAAATCACAAGCGATTTCAACTGCTTGTGGGCGGCACCCGGTCACTGAAACCATTATTAGCAATTAACCCGTCATTCCCGCGAAAGCGGGAATCCATTTAAAAAATGATAAATGCCAACTTCTCTATAAAAGAACATTGGATTCCCGCTTTCGCGAGAATGACGAAATATCATACCTGGCAGGATAGAACAAATTGCCTAAAACAGTTCTAAACATCCTTTTCATTTGCACAGGCAACTCCTGCAGAAGCCAGATGGCTGAGGGATTGATAAATCATGATTTCAAGGGGCGGGTTGATGCTAAAAGCGCGGGAGTCATGCCGTGCTATGTGCATCCAAACGCGATTAAGGCTCTTGATGAACTTGGCATTGATATAACGCATCATGAATCGCAGCATGCGAATGATTTCATAAATGAGAGATTTGATATTGTGATTACTCTGTGCGATTACGCCAAAAGTGTTTGCCCGGATTTCCAAAACGCCGATGAGCTAGTCCACATGCCGTTCGATGACCCTATCGATGCGGTTGGCAGTGAAGAGGATATCCTGAACGAATATCGCCGCGTGCGCGATTTATTGAGAAAGCAAATCGGCGAGTTTCTTAACGTGCAACTGAAAATACCTGATACATAATAATCAACTGTCGGATTCACTATAAAAGGCTCAGTTCTTTTTATCTTCTTTTTCCAGTTTTACTTGTCGTAAATTCTCCAAAACTCGATTAAACCAAATCTATTGCCGGTATAACAATCATTCCTCGTCGGGCTAAATGCTAATGATGTGAAGATGTCATCATATTTGCAGATACAATATTCAACTTTACCGGTTTTGGAATCTCTGAAAAAAATGGAGTCTGAATCCATGCTTGCTATCCATCTACCATCATAACTAGTGTCAAGAAAAAAGTTATGCCCGCCGAGTCCCTCCCCACGTTTCATTTCACCTGTATCAATCGACCAAACATTTCCCGGAGTATGCCCACCTGTTGTTGCCACATATTTACCATCTGAACTATAAGCTACGCATTTCGTTGATGAAATTCTCCCACCGAATTGTTTAAATAACTCACCACTTTCAACATCCCAGATTTTCACTTCTCCTTTCCCATCTCCGTGACAAGAAACAATGCCATATTCTTGAAAACACGCAGCTATATATTTCCCGTCAGGGCTAAAATCAATTGCTGCAATACCTCTTCGATTACCGGAAGATGGGCTAATACTCTCAGAGTGGCTATCTACAGTTCTAACCAATTCACCGTTTTCTACTGACCACAAACAAATATCATTTTTTCTATTATGTGATGCAATCAAATCACCAGCCGGACTGTATTTTGCTTTAATAATACCAATATCATCCATACTGATTTCTTGTATCAGTTCACATGATTCCACAGAACTCAGCCTGATTATCCCATCGTTGCCAACTGATGCAATGAACTTTCCATCTGGACTAAAACTGACGGAATTGATTCCTTTTACATTGCTGTCAAATATCTTAGTTGAACCTGATTCGTCAATCGTGAATGAATAGATTACATTATCAGTTCTGGGATAATAACGATATGAATAAGGACATAAGATTATTCTTTTGCCATCCTTTGAAAAAACAATCCTCGAAGATTCCCAATTAACCTCGCCAAAATTTCTGATTAGCTTACCTGTAGCTACAGAGAAAAGATGTAATTCTGCCGGAAGCCCACTGTGTTCCATTGCAGCAAGATATTTCCCATCATTACTGATTACCGCATTCCGATATCTCGTTTCAATCTCTATCTTCTTGACTAACTCACCTGTTTCTACTGACCATAACCCAATATCATTTTCTGGCGTATATGAATCAGACAGAATATACAACTCATCATCAAGACTGATTTCTTTCCGACTATCATCATCATTCGACTGAAGCAATTCTTGAGTTGCAAGATCATAAACGAAGGAATATTTTTGACTAGAATATACACCTCTACTAGCATATACTATTAATTTTCTACTATCCAAACTAAATCTAGCCTCTACAAAACCTTGGTTAACTGGTAATCGGAATTTTGAATGTAATTCGTTATTCTCTAATGAGTAGATAAAGATTTCTGATGTAGATGTTCTCATTTTCCTTAATGCTACATATTTTGAATTTGGACTAAAAATAGACTCTTTAATTTCATCCAGCGAACAAATATTAACTCCTGAATTTGCATCCCACAGATGCAATTTTCTATCTGAATTAACAAAGAATCTACTGTTATCTGATGTAAATCCACAATATTTTTCACTTAAACCTGTGCCTTTTATTTGTATGTTCGGAATATTTTTCAGCTTAAGGTGTTGCTTACCTGTCTCGATAGACCAGAGATAAAACTGGGCTTCCCTCCCTTCAGATGCCAATGCAGCTACTGCATTATCTGGACTAATGCCTATAAAATTCATCCCGTTTGTCTCATCACCCAAATCATTAATCAGTTCACCGGTTTCGGATGACCAAATCCTTATTCTTCTATCATCTCCCCAATACGAAACAACCAAAGAGCCATCAGGACTAATTCCGCAATACTGGTTAAATACAGGATGCACTTTTATTTCTTTGATAAGCGCTTCTGATTTAATTGACCAAAGTTTGAGTTTATTGCATTCATCTCCACTAGCAAGCATTTCACCATCAGGACTGACAGCAATGGCGGTAATTCGACTGTCTGATGCCTCAATTTCCCTAGATGAATAATTTATTCTCTCCATATTAGGATGTAACTCTCTGTAGAACAAACTTACGATGTTGTCCCTAAATATGAATAGCAAATTTAAACCTAACAGAAGGAAAAATAGTATGCTGAATATTTGTGGAAGATATTTTCTCATTTTACATCAATCACTCACTTGCGGATCTGTCATTATACACAATTTCAACAACTCCAGCGGATACTCGTATATTATGAAATCGAGTTCCTGTTCCCAGCTTGTGAATCCCATTTGCGCGAGCCAGTTCAGCATTTGCGGGTAATCGGGGACAAATAGTTCAATATGGCTTTTGCCTTCTTTTTCAGGCGCGATTTTTTTTAAGTGTGTTATCAAAGCTTCAGCGTATTTGTATTCAACAGCATCAAGGAATGTCAGGTTGATTCTCTCATTAAATATGATCAACGCCATTGCCTTGATTTCATCGTCGAGCATAATACCCATGCACAAATCTTTATCGATGAAATGCTCCTCGATTAACTTGCCTGAATATGGATGGGCAATCCAGTCGAAATTAAGAAATCCGTTAAGTTTATTAAAATACTCGGCGTTTTTCAGATAGGAGAAAATGCTGTCCTTATTTTTTAATATTGTTACTTGATATGCACTATCGACATTTTCGATTTCATCCTTCTTGAATTCAAGTTCCTTTATCGAACGTTTGATGATTGCTTTAAATCCCAGCTGTTCAGAAACAGCGATTGATTCGTGGTTGCCGATATATGTTGCAAATCTCAGCGATGTTATATCGGGATCTGATTTCCCCAATTCAATGAAGTGCTTCGTTACAGCATCCGCAACTCCCTTCGCTTTGACATCGGGATTTTTCCGCAGGGACTGCATCCAGGCATCCGTGTCGGTTAGATATGTAAGTTTCGCGCATCCGATTAGTTCGCCATTATGCTCAACCGCTGTGAATTCACCTTTGGTTTGGCCAAGCCAGCCGTCGAATACTCTTTCGAACATACTCGCGCTGTTCCAGATTTTACTGGTGATACGAATCAGAGTTTCCTTGTCGTCTGGACGCATTTTTCTGATTATCAAATCATCGGGCATATTCACATTATATCTCCATCCATATTTTGCCTGATAATTATACCCCCCAGGGGGTACCATTATTACCCTTGCCAATTGAAAACCTTGTCTGTGGACAAAACAGCATGAGAGGAATCGGGTGTGGGGTTCTTTCATTCGATTTTTACCGGATAGTAGATCCATTACCTGTGTAAAGAAATTTTACAGCATGATAATTGACTATTTCTTTATTTATTGCCATAATTCTCTCTTGTAAAAATATCTTTATAGGAAATGTGATTATGGGCGTACAAGAAATAGATGCATGTTATGTTATGAAACTCAAAGCTCTCAGCGAGACGACTCGCCTTAAGATGATTCCTCATCTTTCTGAACCTCGGACTGTTAAACAGATTGCGGATATACTGGAAGTTGATCATCACGCGCTATATCACCACATGCGTGTTCTTGAAAAAGCCCAGATTGTTGAATTGGTTAAAACCAGAAAAGTGGGGAATATCACTGAAAAATATTTCACACTGACAGATAACTGGGTCGTGATGCTTGGTTCATCGGAGCATTTCGGCGTTGCCAATTTAAGCCCGTTAATCCGCCAGATGGTTCTGACAATGCTGGAGGATTTGACCAAAGCCACACAAACTCCTGATGAATCAGCTTCCATCTACAGGCTCTATTTCAAATTCAATTCTGAAAATATCAAACCAAAACAACAGCAGCTAAAGAAACTGATTGAGGATTTCATTAAAGAGATTGAGAAGATAGAAGACAAGGACGGCGATTTGATATACTCGTTGAATCTACTTCTGTTTAAGATGGCAGAACCGCCAAAAGAAGCAAAATAGAATCCGGTTTGGGAATGATGGGGGGGCGTGGATATAATTGGGTATAAAAATAGCAGAGGGTTTTTGAATAGCAGAGTTTTTTTTAAAAGCAGATGATTTTTAGAAGCAGAGGGTTAAAACCCTCTGCTATTTTTATATGTGCCCCTACAGTAATTGTGTAATTAAAAATTGATATCGACGACTATCTCGATAGGCCCAATGCCATGTATGTTCGGATTCGAGCTCGGCAGGAGCCTGAATTCGTTTAAGCCGTTCAATAGAAATCCCTGCAGGGGAATCGAGATGAACGGATCATTGCCGCCGCCGTAAATAGGAACAACCTGGCCGTTCAGGTAAAAGTCGAAATCGCTTGGCATCTGTCGAGTCCAGCTGCCATCGGGACCCTCATGCTCCCATGTGTTTGTGGATGGGAATCTGAAAGTCATGCCATTCGGTGATGGATTGTTGCCGTCGAAAAAGAATTTACCACCGAGGTAACCATCCTCTCCGAAAATGAAAGAACCGTAATTGCAATTAGCATTGAAAACGAAATCCTGCAGATTTGTTCTGACACCGTTGTTGCCCGGGATTATGTAATATCTTTGCCCATGCGGCCTGTACTGCGGCCCGCCGGGGTAGCCGTAATACATGGGGCGATTGTAGTAGTACGGGAAATAATACGGATGTGGATTGTAGTTTTGGCTTACATATCCGTTCGGATAGAAATAGTAGGTCGGCCCCATTTCGCTGAGCGGAATCGCGCCTTTAATCCCAAGTGGTTGCTGTGTCGGTGGTGAATAGTTTCGATTATTTCCCCGGTGATAATTTGGCGAGTTGTAGTAGTATCTCTTTTGGTTATACGCCCCCGGAGGATTACCGCCCTGTCCGCCATAATTCGGTGTGTTGTAACCATCGTGATTGGAATACGGCGCATTTTGAGCCATTGAGTTGACATAATCCTTAATGAAAAAATGGCAGAAACTAACCGCTTCAACACCGGATGGAAATGTTTCGGCATCGGGATTTTTCGCAACCTGCGCGATTACCTGCCTGTCCAACGGGCTTCTACCGGCAATCAGAATCACCGATCCCCTGCCCTCTACGGGGGGGAGGTTGAATTTGTATTTGTTAATCGGGTTTTTAGTCGGAACCATGTGCATGTATTTATTCGTGAAAAGCGGCATTATCTGTCCATCGGGCGAGTATGCCAGCATGCTTAGATGTTTGTAGAAGTGGCTCTTGTAATGCAGAGTTAATTGCGAGCCGGGAAGAAGATAGCCGCCATCGGGGATTTTCTTGCCGGGCCAGATGGATGCGATATCCGGGTGGAAATCCTCCGCGTTGTCGAGACGGTTTACATCATCGATAAACCATTCTATTTTGCCATCCCTGATATCGTTTGATGCAGACGCCATGCCGGTCATCGCCAGCGGAATCAGGACAATCAGAGTAATCATTAGTATTCGTAGATATTTCATATTTTAACCTCACCCGGAAACGAATTGAAAAATGGGTAACATAACTCCCCTCATCAATTATACTACTATCTATAAATAAGATACACTGTGCGGGGGAAAAGTTGAATGGGGGAATGGGAATATTTGAGGTTTGCAGGCATGTTGGTAAGTTAGTAGGTTAGTAGGTTAGCAGGTTAGTAGGTTAAACTAAAAAGGTGTCTGACCCAATTAGACCCGCGCTATGCCCCTACTCCTCCTCGAAGACTTCGAATACGACGTCGGGGAATTCCTTTTGGAGCTGGTCGATTGAGCTTCCGAAGATGAATCGAGACAGGTTGGAACGTTTTAGCCGGGTTATTACAATATGCTTTATTTTCTTCTCTGAAATTATATTACGGCAGTTTTCCAGAAAGTTTCCCTTTTGGAATACGGTGTTACATTCGAGGTCGTTTTCTTTCGCCAGATTGCAGAGTTCCTCAATTTTCGCCCTTCCTCTAATTTCATATTCCTTAAGAACAGCCTTGTGCACGATTTTACCCGGACGCTCGCCGAGATAACCCTCCATTGTGAGCTGGTCGAATATGCTGTCCGCGAGTTCGCTGTCGAGGATGAATGTTACATGCAGCGGGACGTTTTCGGATTTGCAAATTCGTATCGCGTATTCAACGCTGTTTTGCGACATTCGTGTTGAGGATATAATCAGCAATACACCTTTCATTTTCGTTCACCTTTTAGAAAAAGGGGACAGGTACATTTATAACAATGATTAAACCTGCCATCCCTAAATATATTAAAAATGTACCTGTCCCCTTTTTCCTTTAAAACGTATAACCCAGAAGCGGCCAGTAGTATATTACGGTCAGCATAAACAGAATCCACGCTGCGACGTTCATTATAATTCCGGTTTTAATCATGTCCACTCTGTTGATATAGCCTGAGCTGTAAGCGATTGCTGTAGCAGGAGTTCCCATCGGCATCATAAACGCGAGTCCCGCAGGAAGAGTTATAGCGAAAGTCATAACGACGGGATCTATTCCCAGATGGGGCGCCATGTCTAGTCCGATTGGAAGAAGCACGGCCACAACCGCTGTATTTGAAATGCTTTCGGTAAGCAGAATTGAAATCGCGCCGCCGACAGCAATCACCGCGACAGTCGATAAAGCCTGCCCGCTGATAAGGCCGTTCATGAGCCAAAAAGCCGCGCCGGTTTCATGAAGCGCGCTTCCAAGCGCAATCGCGCCGCCGTACATGATAATAATGCTCCAGTCGATGCCGCTTTCAACCTCACGCCATGTTACCAGGTTTAGAATAAACAGGATTGAAACCGCTAATAATGCGGCACTTGCAAGACCGATGTAATTACGCATGAAAATCCAGCTGAAGATTGTCAATAACATAACCGTGCCGATTGCGTATTCCCGTAGTGACATTTTACCAAGCGAAAGCACTTTCTGGTGGATTACATCATGAGCGCGTTTTATGTCTTTTATATCAGATTTGTAGAACACTTCCAGCACAACAAATCCAACCGCCAACAATGCAAGCACAAGGGGAAGAGCGGCAATCATCCATTGGAAAAAGCCTATTCTTTCGTCTGTTGTTTCCAGCAGGATTCCAAGTGCGAGAGGAGCTCTCGCGCCTCCCAGGAAGGTTGCAATTCCGCCGATAATGCATCCATACGACAGAGCGAGAAACATTCCACCGGCATAACGGCTTTTCATCGGCTCCAAATTAAGAGCGTGTACCAATTCGAGCAGAATCGGAAAAGCCATCGCGGCGACAGCGTGTTCGCTCATCCAGAAACTCATAAACGCGCACATAAGAAAAATGCTGGCGCGAAGTTTTCTCGGAGATTTGCCAAATTTGTCAAACACCCAAAGAGTTATTCTCATGCTCAGGCCACATTCGATTAGAATCGATGACAGAATAAACGCGCCGAGAATGAAAAACATCGCCTCGTTGCCGAAAAGCCCGAAAGCGGTACGGGAATCCATGATTCCGGTTACCGGTAGCAGAACCATTACAAGCATGCTCGTGATGTGAAGCGGGATTACATGGGACATCCAGAGTCCGACACACAGCAGAAAGAGTCCGAGGCATTTTTGCCCCTCGACAGATAAACCCGGATATGGTGACCCGAACGCGACTACTCCGCCAAGCAGAAATAGTGCTAGCATGAAAAGGTATCGCATCCTTTGTTTTGCGGGATTATAAGGCGGTCTGGCGATATGCTTAGGTGTCATAAACCCTTAAATCAGCTTTTTCCTTTTCTTATGCCATCATCAACGCTAAAATGCTACCATAACAAATTAATATAATCAGCTTAAACTGATTTTATCTGACTTTAATATCGACAGCAAGGCGGGTTTGTTTTCCAAAACGTCCAATGAAGATACAGCTTGATAAAACGCAGAAGAAAGCGGTTGAGTATGATCGGGGAAACCTGATTGTAATCGCCGGGCCGGGTGCCGGAAAAACACGCGTGATTGTCAGCAGGATTCATCACCTGATAGAAAATGGCGTTGATCCGGATAGAATTTTGGCTGTTACATTCACAAACAAAGCCGCGGATGAAATCCGTGAGCGAATAACCGAATCTCTTGGAGATATTGAATCCGAGCCTACTGTTTCAACTTTTCATTCATTCGCGCTTCGAATAATCAGGGAATTCCACGAAACAGCCGGATTGGATAAATTCTTCACCGTTATCGATGAAACCGCGCAGGATGAAATTCTAATCAGGTCGCTTCGCAAGCACAGCATTTCGCCAACTATCACAGTGCTGCGCCGCCTAAGGTCACACCTTGATTTTGAGAAAGCGAAGGCGGGATTTCCGCTTGTTCATCCAAAAATTAAGAAGAATCTCTGGGATGATATAAAAGAAGTATTTAAGGAATACCAGGAATTTCTGACAACGAACAACGCGCTTGATTTCAACGACCTCATCCTCTTCGGGCTTATGATTCTGCAGGGGGATGAAGAAGCGAGGATGAAATTCAGGAATCGCTATGACCACATTCTTCTGGATGAGTTTCAGGATATAAACCACTCGCAGTATGAACTGGTGCGTCTTGTTGTTAGTGATGACGCGACTGTACTGGCAGTGGCGGATGCGGACCAGATGATATACAACTGGCGCGGCAGCGACCCGGAATTAATGAGAAATTTCCTGCACGATTTCAAAGCTGAAAGAATGGAACTTGGCGCCAATTATCGCAGCGCTGATGAGATAATCCTCGCGACAAAAGAACTCATTTCGCATAACAGTTCACAGTTAAGAAAAAAACAACAAATTCCGGATGATGTCGAACCGCGTGTCGCGTTTCTGGAAATTTCCGGCGACACCAACACGGCTAAATCGATATCCAAAGTCGTTGCGACAAATCTGTCGAGAGGATACTCGCCGGGTGATATAGCAATCATCTACCGTATTCACGGTCATGGGGACAATATCGAGAAGGAATTGCTGAACGATGACATTCCGGTTTTAAGGGTTCGACCCAGCGATGATATTATCCGCGAGGGTATTGACCAGCTGATGTGCTACTTAAAACTGTCGCAAAACCTGTTCGACTGGGATGTTAAAAGCGCGTGGGATTATCCGAGAAGAATACTCAATCCGCTTGAGGGATACCGTGTAACCGATCAGGCTAGAAATCATGGCGTAAGCCTTTTTAAACTGATTGGCGATACGGATTACAACATAATGGTTTCCCCGCTCGCGCGAAAACGGCTTGAACGATTCAGCAAGCTGGTTGAAAAACTAACATCTCTGAGTTCCGAGCTAAGCCCATCCGGTTATTTCAAACGCTTGAGAAAAGAACTCGGCTCGTTTTTGAGTCCGTTCAGCCCGTCTGAAGAGGAAAAATTAATAGAACATCTCAACATGATGACAGGCGACTGGTCCAAGCTGATTGAGCTTTTATCCGATAGTGAAAACAAACCGCATGTGTTGATACTGCATCCGGGCGGAATGATGCTTCAGCTTGCGAGTTTGATGATTGCGCTTGCGCTTAAAAATCACCTGGGGATTGCATCGCAGATTTCGCTTTCCGAGAGCATTTCTGAAAACACATGGAAGGTTCTTTCGAAAAATATCAGCCAGGATAATCAACTTGTCGTTATTCATCTGGGGTCCGCGGATAAAACCGGCTCATTCCTTGAGGAGTTCTGGAAACGCGGTTTTTCGTTCGAGATGTTTGAAATAAAACCGCCATTTCATGGTGAACAATTTCTTATTCCTCTGACCTGTTTCAGGTTTCTCACCGACCTTCTGACCCGGATGCCATCCTGCCCAAATGAACGCCTTGTTGTGTATGACCTCGAGACAACGGGAATTGATACTCGCCGGTGTGAGATAATCGAAATAAGCGCGCTTTCGACAACGCTTCATTCTGACAGTTTTGAAACATACAACGCGTTGGTTAAGCCAAACAAAATGCCACCGCCTGAGGTTCAGAATTTAACCGGGATAACACCGCAAATGCTCAAGGATGCAATTGACCCCAAACGTGTAATCCCTGAATTCAACGCATTCTCCAGCGGGGCTGTGTTAATCGGGCATAATATTTTGAGTTTCGACAATCGGATAATGGAACGTTACTATCCTGAAATACTCGGGCAGGATTTTCTCGTTGACAGCATCGATACTGTCCGCTGGGCGCGTGAGTTGTTCCCCAATAAGAGCAATCGCCTTGAGGCGCTTGGAGAACGTTTCGGACTCGCAACGGGAAATCTTCACAGGGCAGGCGAGGACGTTCTCCTTAATTACGATGTTTTCCACAAGCTGCTTGAAATCGACGGTATCAAACGCGGACTCGACTTTTCAGCTGAGTCAGTAATCCTCATGGCGCTGATGGCGCTTCAACGCGATGAACCTGAAAGGGATGCGGGGGGAGCGTTCCTGAACGCGGCGATTCGGCTGGTCGCGAATGATGAAGTTTCCCTTAAAACAATTAATTACGGCCTTGAAAAATCCTTTTCAGAAAGCGCGTATAAAGAACTGCTTGATACTATTTCACTTTTAAAGAAGGAAAAGTATCCTGATGATCCTGAACGCAAACATTGGGAAAACCTGGCTGACCATCTCAACGATATGATAATGCGATTCGAGGAACGCGATCTGGGCAGTGGTATTTACGGTTTTCTGAATCATTATTCTCTCATGACAGAAAGCGATCGCCTTGCGGATGGCAACGCTGTCAGGATGATGTCCATTCACGCTGCGAAAGGGCTTGAATTTCCGATTGTAATAATCGTGGGGCTTGAACAGGGATCGATTCCGCATTACCTCGCGCTGGAAAACCTGGAGCGTATCGAGGAGGAAAGACGTCTTTTGTATGTCGCTATGACCCGCGCAAAGGAGAAGATATATCTTGTTTACACACCGAAACGCGGCGGCAGATACCGGACGCAATCAATGTTCATGCAGGAGATACCGGAAAAACTGATGAAGCGTTATCGGATTCAGTAGAGCGTGAAAATAAAATCGGGAGAAAATTATTCCATCTTCTGGTATAATATATTATTCTGTTTTTCGATTAGGTGGTTTTGATGCCTGAAACGGATACAAATAACATATCAAAAGAGCGCGCAGGACAACCTTTCTCTTTTCCTCTCCTTGCGCCTGTCGCGCTTGTGTTATTCGGATTTCTCCTGCGCCTTGTGGCTGTAATAGCACGGGAGAGTGTAGGGGTCGATTCTGTTCGCTACCTGACATTCGCGCAAAACTACCTTGATAAAACATTCTATACATTTGGCCCTACCGGTTTAAAAGAAGTACCGGACGCCGGGTATCCTTTGTTAATCGCGATTGTGGTCAAACTGACAGGCGGAGATTTTGAAACGGTTGCCAGATGGGTATCGCTTCTGGCGGGAACGATTACGCTGGTTCTGATTTTCCTTCTCGCGCTGAGAGCCGCCGGATACAAACCCGCTGTTTACACGCTTTTCATCGCCGCATGCTTCCAACCGTTGATAGCGTACTCATCGCTGATTCAAACAGAATCGCTTTTCATTCTTCTTCTCGCGACCACCGCCTATATGTCATACGCGGCGACTTGTCGCGGGTACAACACGTTCTGGTTCATGTTTTGCGGAATCTGCTCCGCTTACGCCTACCTGACAAAAGGAATCGGCATTACTTTCATGCTGATATTTCCAGTTGCGATCTGGCTTGTATCCAGATACGACAGCGCTTTCAAGCATTTGCAGGTGCAGAGGAAATTTTTCATCGGACTCATACTCTCCGTTGTGGGATTTGTCATTATCGCTCTGCCGTATCAAATCATGCTGTCCAGAGTGTATGACAATTTCCTTCTGAGCGACCAGTCAAAATGGCACTCGCCAAGAATGCTTCATCCTGAGAAAGACTTTTCACCCGACCCGCGCTATGACGGCATTCTCACCGAGGATGGTTCCGAATATCTGATAAACACGCCTGATTATTTCGAATCAGAAACGGTCGGGGTTATCACATGGTGCAAAGCTTTTATTGGAAAATATTTAAAAAATCAGATCGGAATATATTACTACCATCTGCGTGAGCTCTTCTCACCGTTAATCCTGTTTTTAATAGCCATCGGACTGTTCGGTGCAGTTTGGGACCGGCAGTTTAAAAAGTTGATGCTTCTGTTTGGAATATGGTCTGTTCCATTTTTACTTTTGCAGCCATTATATTACACGGAGGCGAGATATATCGCGCCGATTGCCGTTTTCCTTCTGGTATTGGCGGGAAGAGGCGCTGTTGCGGTGTTGCTGTGGTTTCAGAATACTTTTGCGAAATACAAACCGGAGAAAGTCGAGCTTGTCCTGGCAATTATACTGTTTCTGCTAATGGCTCCGATGATGATTTATCCGTTGACACATCGCGGCCCGAAATATTCATATACGGATTTGCGCGACGCCGGTGTTTTTTTGAGAGCATATATTAATAATCCGGCTGGGGATGAACTGCCAGATTTTGATCCGATTACAGATAGAAATGGAGTCCTCGCTGTTTCGCCGATTACAGGTTACTACGCTCAAACCGAGCCGAATTTGGTGCTGCCGCGCGCGGGTATTCGCCCAATTATACGATTCGCAAAAGAACGGCATATTGATTATATCGTGCTTGAGGAACGCAAGGTTCGCTTAAATCGCCCTGAATTGAGGGATATTCTGTATGCGGATATCAATTCACTCATAATCCCGGATGAATTAAACTTAATATACGACAACGACGATATTTCAGGATACAAAGTCAGAATATTTGAGATTGATTAAAACATGAAAGATCGGATTTCATATTGCAATAATGGTGTAATTCCATCTCCTTTTACAAATAGGGAGGTGAATAAATGACGCCACCTGATGAACAAGAGGAAACCAAACCTGAAGAGGAAAAGGACGAGTTAATAATCCTTACTCCAAATGAGGAGGAAGAGGAAAAATCCGATGACGAAGCGCCGGAAACCGAGGAGCCTCCTGATTCGGAGGATAAGCCTGCAAAGAAAAAGTGGATTTCAATTAAACTGCCTTGGGCAATTAAGTTACCGTGGGCGACTAAATTACCGTGGGTGATTGCCGCTCTTACCATATTAGGGCTGCTAATCCGCATCGCGCTTATTTCAGTTGAAAAGCAGGTTTATGTCGATGGCATCCATTATCTGCTGCAGGGTGAGAATATACGAGGTGGAATCTGGGACACATGGGACCCTAATGGCGGCCGCTGGACTGTTCCGCCGCTTCTGCCAATAATTATCGCTTTCATGAGGAATTTCGTTTCAAGTATCGAACTTGCCGGACGTCTTGGTTCCGTGCTTGTTTCTATAAGCATAATCCCCGGACTTTATCTGATAACACGCGAATTAGCAGGAGAGAAGGGAGGCAGATGGGCGGCTTTTGTAGCGGCTGTTGATCCCCTTCTGGCGCATTACTCAATTGTTACATACGCCGAGCCGGTATTTTCCTCAATGATTGTATGGACAGTCTGGTTCTCAATCAAGATGCTAAACAGCGATAGAAAAGCTATTCCCGCAGTATTCATGGGGATTTTCGTCGCGCTGTCATATCTGGCAAAAGCGTTCGGACTCGTCGCCGCTTTGTGGGGGCTGGTTATTCTTCTCTACTACACAATTTCAAAAAAGGAAAAAACACTAAAACGATTTCTGCCGGTTGGATTATATGTCGCGGCGTTTTTAGTAATCGCCATTCCTTACTGGATATTCCTTTTTTCATATACCGGGCATTTTGCAGCAGATGGCAAATCGCAGTTTCAATTTACACGACTCCACGCGCCGACACTCGACCTGGAGCGTGTTGACCCTCGATATGAGGGCGCCATAACGGAAGATTACGAATACGCAATCTTTGAGGGTGAACCACAATTCGGATATCATCACGGATTTGAATTCGCGAAAAATTATGTAAAGAAGTACATTCGCAAACTAATTGAAATATTCATAGATTTTCCGATAAAACACGTTCCACCGTTTATGAACGTGCGATTAACAACTCCCCTGTTTCTAATGCTTCTGGGAATCGGGTTGTTTTCAATTCCGCTTTCGCTCGCGCGATCACCCGGACAGCGAATCCTTATGTCGTGGCTGCCGCTTTGGCTGATTGTCGCGCCGATGAATTTCATCGAGGTTCGCTACTTCGTTCCGATTGTTCCGCTTCTTGTTCCCTTTGTGGCAATCGGCGTTCTCAGGCTTGAGGATTTTCTGAAAAATACTCTGCTTTTCAAATCTGAGAAATCCCGTATTCTGGTTATCCCTCTCACAGGATTGATTATTCTATCATTCGGGCTGCCATCGCTGACATACAAATTCACGCATCCAACAGATCCTGATGTTTTCTATAACGAATGGGCGCTATCCGGTGAATTCATGCGGAATTATATATCCGAGGATGACCGGGATATAGTCGAATGCGCTCACATGACAGCGTATTACGCCGGTATGCAGGGCTGGGTCACTCCGGCGACCAATTACGACGGTCTTGTTGAATTCATGCTTAAACACGATATTAAGTATTTTGCGATGGATAAATTCCTGCCACGAAAAAAGAACAAACGTCGCATGCTGGCGTGGTTTTTCCATTTCCCGCCTGAGGAAACAACGGAATTCAAGGTAATTTATTATGATGACAAATACGAAGGCCATAACGTGATTATTTATGAGTTGAAGGATGAAGTTATAAAAGCCCGGAAAAAGATAGAGGGAAGTAAATAGATAGCGCATTCACGCAATACTCCGGCGAGGAGACAACATGTACTTCGCCTGCCGACGTGCCGGGTTTGTATATTAAAACTTGGCTTGCAGAGAGAACCTATGAAATTGTAACCCGGTGTCCCTTCACCGGGGCTTTGCGTGAGATAGCCACCTGTTTCCCCGGCAAAGGGATGCCGGGTTACAATTGAACTCCGATTTGTGTTAATATCTTAATCGAAACCTCTGGTATCAAACAGCTGGGTTTTCTTTGGATTTAAAAGACATTCCTGAACAGGAAAAACCAACGCATGCTGTTGACAGGGAAATTATGCGCCAGGTGATAATACAGTGATAAAACAAAAGAAAACAGAAGATACAAATCAAAAACCGAAAAAGGACAGGTTTACGCGTCTGAAGAACGCGGCGCCTGAATTATTCGCTATCCTGAAAAACGCTGATACGCTGGAAATGGCTCGCGAGCGTGTTTACAATTACTGCTACCAGATTGACCGCGAGTTGAGAGAGGGAACCCAAGGGCTTCATCCGCTGGAATGGGCAAACGCGATGGCATGCCTGCAGGTGTTCCAGAATATCCTCGCCCATCGAAATGAGAAGATGACGGGAGTCAGCTCACTGAAATATCTCTGGATGATTGCCAGGGATTATCCTGAAGTTAAACGTGAGAAAATATATCGTGGCTTTTTCGATGAGTTCATTCATATACTCACGGGAATGCATGGAAACAGCGGACTGTATTCAGAGAAGGACATACCCGCGTTTGTGAAGCATGAAGGAAGAAAAGCGGCTAAACTTAGAAGCGATGAGCTGGACAGAATATCAACATACGCTGAAGAATTTATCAACCGCTACAAAACCGGCATGGATGAATCGATAATCGAGATGTGCAAAAAGAATAAAAAGCGAATTCTCAAACATTTCGACGCATCCAATGAAGATTGGGAAAACTGGAAATGGCATGTTAGAAACATAATCTGCGATTCAAAAACAGTGTCTGAACTTGTTGATATCACTGAAGAAAACAAACAGGCAATCGATATCGCAATCGCCAACAGGATTCCGTTTGGGATAACGCCATATTACCTGAGCCTGATGAATCCTAAACTCGGCTCTGATTACGATATCTCTATAAGGGCGCAGGTTATCCCTCCTTTGAATTATGTCCAAAGCCTTGCCGATAATCGCGAATCATACAAAACGAATTTCGATTTCATGCTTGAAAGGGACACATCACCGATAGACCTGATAACCAGGCGTTATCCGAAAATCGCGATTTTCAAGCCATACAATACTTGTCCGCAGATATGCGTCTACTGCCAGCGCAACTGGGAAATAGATGAAGTTAACGCTCCCGGGGCGCTTGCATCCAATGAAAAGGTTGAAGCCGCAATAAGCTGGTTTGAAAATCATCCTGATGTAACTGAGGTGCTTATCACTGGCGGCGACCCGTTAATGCTGGGAAATACACGCCTGGAATATTACATCAAACGTTTCAGCGAGATGCCGCATATCGAACGGATTCGAATAGGGTCAAGAACGCTTGTTACAATGCCAATGAGAATCACAGACAAGTTTGTGGAAATGTTAAAACGTTTTCATAAGCCTGAACGAATGGAAATTTGTGTTGTAACACATTTCCAGCATGTTTCAGAAATCACGCTAGACGCGTTTAAAGCTATCAGAAAGATAAGAGACTCCGGTATCTCGATATACAACCAGCAGGTATTCACGTTTTTCGTTTCAAGGCGATTCGAGACAATGGCTCTCAAACGCCTTATGAAGAGAGTCGGCGTTGACCCTTACTATACGTTCAACACAAAAGGGAAGGAGGAAATGTCCGCTTACAGAGTTCCTATCGCGAGAATTCTGCAGGAACGCCGCGAGGAAACACGCCTGTTTCCCGGCACACTAAGGCTTGATGAACCGGTTTATAATGTGCCAAAGCTGGGCAAGAACTTTCTCAAAGCGTGGCAAAATCATGAGCTAATCATGATTACTCCTCACGGCAGGCGAATATATGAATTCCATCCATGGGAAAAGAATATCAATCCGACTGACACGTATTTTTCGGAGGATGTCTCAATCCATGATTACCTTCAGGAATTGAAAAAGCTGGGGGAGAATACGAGGGACTATAAGAGCATCTGGTATTATTATTAAATGGCAAATGCGTTTTAGAGAATATTTGCGTTATAATCATCAAATCGATATTATTGCTTGTTTACCTTAAAGAAAGGGAAGGCTCATGGCAGAATTAAATCCAGTGGATGTTCTTTCAACGATTCGAAAGGCCGCGAGTGCTGCAGGCCAGCTTACGCGCGAATCGACACCCGAGCAGCGCCTGAATATCGGCAATCATGATGACATGGTCACGATGATAGACCTCGATGCTGACAAACTGATAAATGAAATAATCAAACATGATTTCCCTGATGCGAATATTCTCAGCGAGGAAGAAGCAAAATTTGATCCGGAATACAAACCGTCCGACCTTCACAATTTCACTGGTTTCCTGATAGACCCTATCGATGGCAGCGTGAATTTCAGCAGGATGATATCCAATCAATGCGCGAATTTCGCTGTTTCCATTGGCTACTGCGAAAACGGAATTCCAATTGTTGGAGTGGTATATAAACCTATTGAGGATGAAATGTTCCACGCGATTCGTAATCACGGAGCGTTTCTAAACGACACACCTATCAAGGTTTCAGAGATTAACTCGCTTGACCAATCCGCGGTTGAAGTCGGCAGTTTCTGGATACGGCATGAAATGGAACTCTTCAACCGATGGTTCAACAACTCGGCGACGGATGTTAATCAAATTCTGATTCGCGGAAGCGCAGCCGCGGCGTTGGCGGATATCGCGCGTGGACGAATCGAAGTGATGCTTCACTCACGCCTGAATGCCTGGGATTACGCCGCAGGATGGGTCATTATCGAAGAAGCCGGCGGGGTTGTCATGGACGGCGACACATCTCCTCTTACGCTTGGCAGCAAATTCATTTACGCCACCAACAAAAATCTTAACGAACAGGTTGCTCGAATAATCAGGGGATAAAATCTACATCCTGACACTGCGGGAAACATCGAGAACGTCAGGAATCTTCGACATCAGACTGATAACCTTTTCAAGCGCGCGTTTGTTTTTGACCTGAACACGAAGACGAATTCGAACGGTTTTATCACTGGACGGATGCATCTTTAAATCGCTGATGTTCACTTTTGTTTCAGCGACCGCGTTGGTCAGGTCATTGAGAAGCCCTATCCTGTCAAGCACCCAAAGGTCGATTGCACTCAGATATTTGCCATCGAATCCTGAAAGCCAACTAACTCTGGTTAATCGTTCCTGATCAAAGGTTTTCGATGCAACCTGCTTGCACACCTTGCGATGAATCGTTATTCCACTGCCCTTGGTTACATATCCAACTATCCTGTCACCATCAATCGGAAGGCAGCATTTCGCTATTTTTATTTTAACATTGTCCAGACCGTCCACAATAATGCCAAAATCCCTTGAATCACCCTCAAGCGGAATTTTCTGCATCAAAGTGAGTTTTCGAGCCTGAGACTGCTTGGACTTCAGTTTGTGAATCAGAGTGTCCTTGAGTTTTTTAATAACGACTTTCGGGCTGATATCCCCT
>CBDURE010000028.1:0-29974 GCA_965369605.1 uncultured bacterium | reverse complement strand
CCCCAGCCCTCCCCGCGAGCGGGGAGGGAGAATGTTGTCTTTTCCCTTCGCAAGTATATAGATCAGATATATTGTTTACAAATGCAAAAAAATCTCCCCCCGCTCGCGGGGGGATTAAGGGGGGGATGAGATATAAAACAACTTATCCCGACAGGCTCGTTAGTGAGAGGTGGGTGGATATCCGAAGATACCCCTCACTCACGTTCGGGGCTCGGTTTTTAAGACGTCGTAATATTAACAGGAATAGTTCCGCACTAGCCTGAATGGCTTTTTCAAGAACGATTATTTAACTTTTCAAACCTAAACCTCACCTTTTTCATGCATGATTCGAAGGTTCTTTATCATGTCCTCGGTCATGCCGTCGAGAGTGTATTCAGGATCCCATCCCCAATCCTCTTTCGCGGCGGTGTCGTCGATTGAATCGGGCCAGCTGTCCGCTATTTTCTGGCGGAAATCAGGCTCGTACGTTACCTCTAATTCAGGGATTATTTTCCTGATTGAATCGGCAAGCGTTTTAACATCGAAACTGAATCCGGTAACATTGTAGGCGTTGCGGTATCGCAGTTTCGAGGCATCCGCGTTTTGTAAATCTATGTGGCACTTGATTGCGTCCGGCATGTACATCATCGGGAGTGTTGTTCGCTCCTCGACAAAGCAATCATACTTTCCGGTTTTGACTGCCTCGTAATAGATAGCAACAGCGTAATCGGTAGTGCCGCCGCCCGGAGGAGTTTTGTATGAAATCAATCCGGGGAATCTCATCCCGCGAACATCGACGCCCCACTTTTCGAAGTAGTAGTCGCACAGAAGTTCTCCCGCGACTTTCGTTATGCCGTAGATGGTGTTCGGCCGCAGGATTGTCTGCTGCGGTGTGTTCTGAAGCGGTGTCCCGGGACCGAAAACCGCGATTGAACTTGGCACAATCAGACGCGCGAGTTTGTAATCGCGCGCGATATCGAGCACGTTTTTCAAGCCGTCCATATTGACATGCCATGCCAATTCGGGATTTGCCTCGCCGGTGCCTGAGAGAATCGCTGCGAGATGGTGAATCGTATCGATATCGTATTTCTTGACCAGATTCTCGATACTTTCCTTGTCGTTGCAATTCGCGAATTCAAACGGGCCTGAATTTTTAAGTTCATCCGATGGTGCGGTCTTGCGCCCCACCGCGACAACGTTGTCGTTGCCGTACTTTTCACGAAGCGCCATCGTGAGTTCAGAACCGATTTGCCCTACTGCGCCGATAACCATGATATTTTTAACTTCTCTTTCTGTCATTTCGTAGCCTCTCTTTTGAGGAATTAGATAATTGAGGTGGATATAAATTAAATGGTAATTGCGGATTGGTCAAGGGAAAATCAAGAATGGATTTTGGGATGCCACATACACATTGCCGGAAATGTAAAAATGCGATATAATCCTTTCCGCTTTGAGGCCCCATGGTCTAGTGGTTAGGACGCGGCCCTCTCAAGGCTGTAGCAGGGGTTCAAATCCCCTTGGGGCTATTTTCTTTTATGGAGCGAATAATAATATGATTGACAAGAGCAAGCCTATCAAGAAGAAGCGGAAACTTTCTGACCTGACAAAGGCTGAAATTAATGCCGATCACTGTTGCACCAACAAATCACTGCACGAAAATCATATGTGCTATCTTGCACGGCGACGCGATATTGCCAAAATCGTGAAGATTGCTAATAATCCAAAGCATATCTGCCTGATATGCGGACGGGTCGCCAACAAAGAGGATAATCTCTGTACACCTTTCGAAATGATGTAGTATTTTCGATATCCTGCTTAATTCGCACCACACTAAAGCTATGGTATGACACAATTAGTTTTTCTTTTGAGCTAATGAACCCTCAAGTTTCAACAGCATCTTTTTCTTGACAACGCCGCCTGAGAATTTGCCTATTTTCTTTTTGGTTTCCATGACTCGATGGCATGGAATGATAATCGGAAGCGGGTTGTGAGTGCAGGAATTGCCGACCTCTTTCGCCGCTTTGGGGTTACCGATTTTGTCCGCGATACTCTTATAGCTCACAGTCTCCCCGTATGGAATCCGCTCAAGGTTCATCCAGACCTTGCGGTCGAAATCGGAGCCGACGCCAATCTCTATCGGCAGCGTGAATCGCTTGAGTTTGCCATGAAAGTACTGTTCAAACTCATCCTGGAATCGAGTAAGGATATATTTGACGTCATCATCATCGACATCATTTAAATCCTTTACCCACTTGGTTTTTCCATTCCGAGAGGACATGGTTTCTTTCAGAATCTTCTTGGCATCGGAGAGCTTTTTCTGAGAGAAAGTGCAAGTGCATAATCCTCTTCTGGATGCTATCCCGCCATGAAATCCTTTTTCATCCTTGAATATATAAGCATAGAATTCAAATTCCGGTGGTTCGTAGATTTTCATGTTGTAACCTCAATTGCCTTATGGTTTTTATTTACCTTTGAATTGTTGCGGTATTCCCGCGAATAAAGTTTATTAAGATATTTGCCCGTATAGGACTTTTTAGATTTAGCGACTTTTCTCGGTGTTCCTTCTGCAATGATACGCCCACCCGCTTCTCCTCCATCGGGACCAATGTCGATTATGTAATCCGCGCTGGCGAGAACATCAAGGTTATGCTCGATAATCACAACTGTGTTTCCCCTGTCAACCAGCTGGTTGAGAACGTTTAGAAGCTTCTGGACGTCGAAATAATGCAGTCCGGTGGTTGGTTCATCGAGAATATACAGAGTTTTGCCCACTTTTTTCTTGCTGAGTTCCAAAGCAAGTTTAACGCGCTGAGCTTCTCCCCCGGACAGCGTGGTCGCTGGTTGTCCAAGTCGGATATATCCCAGCCCGACGTTATAAAGCACCTGGATTTTATCCCTGATAACCGGTACGGTTGAGAAGAAATCCAGCGCTTCTTTGACAGTCATGTCCAGAACATCCGCAATGTTTTTCCCTTTGAACTCAATCTGAAGAGTCTCGCGATTATATCTCTTTCCATCACAGGCTTCGCATTTGATATAAACATCCGGCAGGAAATGCATTTCGATTTTAATGACGCCATCCCCCTGGCATGTTTCGCACCTGCCGCCCTTTACATTGAAACTGAACCGTCCGGGCTGGTATCCGCGGATTTTCGATTCCTTTGTCTGCACAAACAGCTGGCGGATTTTATCGAATGTTTTGGTGTATGTCGCGGGATTCGATCGAGGCGTCCTGCCTATTGGCGATTGGTCAACAACGATTATGTTTTCCAGCAGGTTCATGCCGTCAACGCCGTCGTTCGCTCCCGGTTTTTCGGTTCGAAGGTTAAAATGATGCGCGACCTGCCTGTAGAGCGTTTCGTTTATCAGCGATGATTTCCCGCTTCCTGAAACGCCTGAAACCGCGACAAAACATCCCAGCGGAATTTTGACATCCATTCCCTTCAGGTTGTGATGCCTTGGATTTCGAATTACAAGTTCGCCTGTCGGTTTGCGGTATTTCTTTTTATAAAGATGAGTCTCGCCGTTTGTTCCGGTTTTGATATTCAGGAATTGCCCTGTAGGCGAATTCTTGCTTTTTATTATGTCATCGAGTTTACCCTGCGCGACAACTTCACCGCCATTTTTGCCCGCGCCGGGACCAAGGTCGATAATCCAATCCGCTTCGGAAATTGTTTCCTCATCATGTTCGACCACAATCACAGTGTTGCCCAGGTCGCGAAGATGTTTCAGCGTGTGAACCAGCCTTGTATTATCGCGCTGGTGAAGCCCGATTGTCGGTTCATCGAGAATATACAAAACACCGGTGAGATTTGACCCTATTTGAGTCGCCAGCCTGATTCGCTGCGCCTCACCGCTGGATAGTGTTGTCGCGCCTCTGGATAGTGTTATGTAATTCAACCCGACATTATCGAGGAAAGTCAGGCGATCGTTTATCTCTTTAAGGATCCGTTCAGCGATTTTCTTTTGGAATGATGTCAGTTTCGTTTTCGAGATGAATTTAATAAGTTCGCTGATTGTTTTATCTGTAAGTTCGATAATATCCTGTCCGCCGAATTTTACCGCAAGCGCCTCGGATTTGAGTTTCTTTCCACCACATTCACTGCATGGCCGTGAACTCATATACTTTTCGAGAACATTGCGGATGTAATCGCTGGTCGTTTCCTTGAATCGCCTGTTGAGATATGGAATAACGCCTGAAAATGGCATCGTGGCGAATCGCTCATGGCCATCCGCGTTTACCCATGTGAATTCAACCATGATTTGCTCTTCACGGCCATAAAGCAGCTCATCGACTTTCTTTGCCGGAAGATCTTTCAAAGGCTTGTATGGATCAATTTTCAGTACTTCCGCCGCGGCATGAATCACGCTTGTAAGATATCCCGATGATGTCCCCCGCCACGGCATTATTGCCTCATTGTATAAACTTCTATTTCTGTCCAGAACCAGTTCAGGATCGATTTCACGTATCACGCCAAGCCCGTTGCAAGCTGTGCAGGCGCCATGTGGTGAATTGAAAGAGAACAGCTTCGGAGTTATTTCGCCAAAACTGATTCCGCAATCGGGACACGAAAAATGCTCCGAAAATGTGATGTCCTTTTTCTCATCCACAAGGTGAACGATAACAAGCCCATCCGCGCGCTTGAGTGACAATTCAATCGATTCAGTCAGGCGTTGTTTTATCTCAGGTTTCATTACCAGGCGGTCAACCACGATTTCGATGTTGTGGATGCCGTAGCGTTTTAAATCGATGTCATCCGTGAGCAGAAAAACATCGCCATCGGCGCGAATACGGCTGAAACCCTCTTTTGCCAGCTCCTTGAAAAGTTTGCTAAACACACCTTTCTTGTTACGGACAACCGGCGCAAGCACATAAAACCGTGTTTCATCGTCAAGTTCCATTATCTGGTCGACTATTTCCTGCGCAGATTGTTGCACAATCGGCTTCCCGCACTGTGTGCAGTGTGGAGTTCCGGCACGGGCGTATAATAATCGGAGATAATCGTAGATTTCAGTAACAGTCCCAACCGTGGAGCGTGGATTTCGCGATGCTGATTTCTGGTCAATCGAAATTGCCGGAGAAAGCCCCTCGATATAATCAACGTCAGGCTTGTCCATCTGGCCGAGAAACTGACGGGCGTATGAGCTCAACGATTCGACATACCGACGCTGTCCCTCGGCGTAAATCGTATCGAACGCAAGGGACGATTTCCCGCTGCCTGACAGTCCCGTGATTACCACAAGACGATTTCGCGGGATTTCGACATCGATATTCTTAAGGTTGTGCTGGCGCGCACCCTTAATGATTATTTTACCTTCGTTAAGCGACAAAATGTCTCTTATAGCTCCTTAATATGGCAGTTCCTCAACCCCCTATAAGTAAAAATGATAAGGGCTGAACTGTCTATTATATCAACAATTATAGCTAATTCCAAGTTCAATAAATCACAGTAAAAATGCAGGGCTTGTGCGCATTTAAAAAAACCCGCCTTTTGACATTATACATGCGTTTAGTATTTTCGCAAGTTATTTTTGTGTGGAGCAGCCATCCCGGCATTGCATTCCTAACCCGGGAACCCCTCCCGATGGATTGTTCGGCCCCGACGCGTTTATCCCCGACTGGGGGCGTCCGGGATATCGTCCGCCAAGCGATTCGACGAGTCCGTTTATACCCGGCTACTCCGCCGACTTGATGGGGCTTCCGATTGGGCTCGACCTGATAGCGCCGTTTCCAATCCCAATCCCCGACCTCCCGGGCTTTGGCAAACCCGACCTCCCCGGCACAGCGCCATCGCTAAACGCCCCGGGATTTGGTATGATTGTGTCGAGTTTTGGCGAGGTTATGGATGACCTTTACGGTCATTTCCGACCTATCAGCGAATTTGCGCATCCGTTTTAGAAAAAAGGGACAGCGCCTTTTTTGTTCGCTGAACAGGACTGATGTTGTAAGGCAAGTGTATATCAATGATGTTGAAATAGGCTGGTTTAATCAGCGACAAAAAAGGGCGCTGTCCCCTTATTTGTACTATTCATGACATTGATGACTCTTACGGTGTAATGCTAGTGAGGTATTCATACGAAAATCTTAGCTACGAGCAATTTGAAACGTTGATCGTGCTTCTATGTAAAAAATTGTTTGGCACTGCTGTGCAAGGCTTTGCTAAAGGTCCTGATGGTGGGCGCGATGCCAAATTTGTCGGTAAGGCCGAAAGGTTTCCCAGCACTGCAGAACCGTGGATTGGCACGACGATCATTCAGGCAAAGCACACAAATGGCATCAATCGGAGTTTCTCGGAGACTGATTTCTACAGCCCCACCAGCACAAATACCATACTTGACAAAGAGATCCTGCGAATAAAAAAATTGCGTGATAGCAAGGAACTTGACAACTATATATTATTTGCAAACCGACGTTTAACCGCAAATACGCATAACACGATTTGTTCGCATCTCGCCAAAGAGTGTAACATCCCAGACAAATCAATTTACTTGTGTGGATTGGAACAGATTGAACTGTGGCTTAGGGAATTCCCTGATGTGGCAGATCTAGCGAAACTCGATTTGGTTGATTCACCATTGATTATTACCTCTGAAGATTTAGCCGAAGTCGTGGAAGCTCTGGCGGCGCAGAAGGCTGATACAATAACAGTGCTTGACGATCCGCCAACACCACGCGTAACCTACGAGCAAAAGAACCAGCTAAATAGAATGAGTAATGAATATGCTAAAGACTTCCGTAAAAAATACCTGAAAGAGACCGCACAGATTTATACATTCCTGTCAGCACCGGAAAACCTCGATCTTTTGAGTAAGTACAAGACAATTGTTGATGAATTCCAGTTTAAAATCATCGCACATCGTAAGGATTATCAGGAATTTGATAAGGTGATGGAATACTTGCTTGATTTGCTGTTCGGACGCGATCCTGTACTAAACCAGACCAAACATAAGCGTCTAACACGAGCTGTACTTTTTTATATGTACTGGAATTGTGATATTGGGGAGGTTGGCGATGCTGAGACCAACTAAGCACTCACACCCCGATCGAACTGTTATAAATGTATCCTTGTTATTGCTGAAGCGACTAAAAAAACAACGGCTTGTGGACTATGAAAACCTGCGAAATTATACCAAGAAGGCTGTTAACGGAGGAGACATACTTTTCCTCCCAGCGTTGAATCTCCTTTACATTTTAGGGCTCATTGATTATCGACCAAAAACTGACGCCGTGGAATACTTGGGATCTAATGAAACTAACTAGACTTTATTCTAATATGCCGGATGTTTTCGAGCCAATAGATTTTGTGCAGGGCTTGAACGTTGTCATGGCAGAAATCCGCTTGCCAGAAAATCGTGACAAAGATACACACAATCTTGGAAAATCCACCTTGGGACGTTTGCTAGATTTCAGCCTTCTCGCTAGCCGAACGTCTAAGTTTTTTCTCTTTAAACATTTCGATATGTTTGAGAAATTTGTGTTTTTTCTTGAGATAGAATTGAGGGATGGATCTTATCTAACCGTTCGTCGTAGTGTAGACAAGGCAAGTAAAATTAGTTTCAAAAAACATATTGAGAGCAATCAGGATTACACTACATTAGAAGAGAGCCAGTGGGATCACCAGGAAATGCCCTTCAATCAAGCACGTAAAATGTTAGATAGCTTGCTCGATTATCGCTCCCTTAAACCCTGGTCCTTCCGCAAGGGCCTGGGCTATTTATTACGTTCTCAGGAAGATTATCGTGATGTATTCCAACTGGGAAAATTTATTGGTGCGCATTCAGATTGGAAGCCTTTTCTCGCTCATATTCTTGGCTTTAATGCCGAGCTAATAGATTTACATTATAAAAAGGAAGATGAACTCAAAGCTGAATTGGAAAAAGAGCAAACCATTAAAGCTGAATTGGGTGGTTCAATTGAGGATATCAGTAAAATTGAGGGCTTATTGCTACTCAAACAGCAAGAATCTGAGAAAAAACAGAAGCTATTGGACGCCTTCGATTTCCGCACACAGGACAAAGACCTTACTAAGCAACTGGTTGATGAAATTGATGATCGTATCGCTGAATTAAATGAGAAGCGTTATTCATTTAGCCAAAATAGAAAGAAGATTCTCTCTTCCTTAAAACAGGAACAAATGCAATTTAGTGTGGATGAAGCAGAGCAGCTTTTTAAAGAAGCTGGCATTCAATTCCTGGGCCAAATCAAAAAGGACTTCCAGCAATTAATTACCTTCAACCGTGCAATTACAGAAGAGCGACGTGCCTATCTTCAAGAAGAACTTGACGAGTGTGAGGTTGAGATAAAACGCTTAAATGTTGAGCTGAGTTCTCTGGGCAAGCAACGCTCTGATTCTTTGTCATTCTTGAGTGGCACGGATGTTTTTGATAAATATAAGTATGTTTCCAACACCATGGTGACTTTAAGAGCGGATATCGAATCGCTGGAACGGCAACGTGGATTCATACATCGTTTGCAGGATCTACGCACGAGCATCCGTACGTTATCAGAGCAATGTGGACAACTTCAGACACAGATTGAAACTGACGTCGAGGAACAAAACGAAGATAAAAGTAGCCTGTTCTCATCTATTCGATTGCATTTCAATGGGATCATCGAAGAAGTGATAGCCCGTAAGGCCCTGTTAAGCGTTTCTCCAAACAAAAAAGGGCACTTAGAGTTCAAGGCGGAAATTCTCGATGAGTCAGGCAATGCCACCAGTGCTGACCTTGGTCACACATACCGTAAACTTCTCTGTATTGCGTTTGATATGGCAGTTTTGCGCGCACATCTAGGTGACGAATTCCCTCGTTTTGTTTTTCACGATGGCGTGTTCGAATCAATCGAGGATCGAAAGATAGTAAACCTACTTGCAGTTATTCATCATTATTCAAACCTTGGAATTCAATCGATCATCACTTTAATAGATTCTAACCTTCCGTCACGTGAAGACAAGGATCCTCCGGTATTCGACCAAAGTGAAATCATACTCACTTTACATGACGAAAATGAGCAGGGTCGCCTTTTCAAAATGCCGACATGGTGATCTCTTTGGCAAGACAATTCGAGTCAGTTTGCTTATAGGTGCCATTCATCGGTAAAAAGGGACAGCACCTAATGGCGTCTTTTTAAGCGTCTGACAAATTTCACAATTCTATTATGGAAAAAGGGAACAGAGAACCTTTTTCAATTGTTTATTCATCAGAGGAAAGGGAAAAGGGGACAGCGCCCTTTTTATTCGCTGAACAGGACTGATGTTATAAGGCAAGTATGTGTCAAGAATGTTGAATTAGGCAGGTTTAATCAGCAACATAAAAAGGCGGTGGGGCGTTTATCGGAATGGGCAGGTTTGATGCGGCTTGCAATATTCCGAACGAAATGCAACCGGGAATCCCTCCCGATGGATTGTTCGGACCCGACGCGTTTATCCCCGACTGGGGGCGTCCGGGATATCAGCCGCCAGGTAAAAACGATTTAACACCCTCTAAAATCTCCAAATCTCCAAATAAAAAATGAAAAAATCTGCAGCGTTTTGACGTTCGGCGCCGTCTATTGGGTACTTGAATTTAAATCTGTAAAGGAAATCTGAGTGCACAATGAAAAACAATTCGGACGCTAAAACCAATTTCGAGCATATTAAAATCTCGAGCGGTGAGCTTAACTACCTTGTCGGGCTGAACGGGAGTGAGTCATTCAAACGTAATTTCAAACTGCTTCTTGAGCATTTCAAAACATTTGAGAATATCTACAACGCTACAGAGGGTCAGTTCAAGGGCGTACCCGGCCTGGCGAGGCAATCTGTAACCGCGCTGCTTAAAATCAAAAGGCAATTGAAACCCGGACTTGGCATGGAGCGAATACAGGGGAAAAATGTCCGTCTGGTTACTTTCTGGGACAGGGATTATCCTGAAAAACTACGAGAAGCGCTGCTGCCGCCTCCTTTGCTTTATGTCAGGGGCGATGTCGAATACGATTTCGATTTATCACTCGGTATCGTGGGAACTCGTCGAGCGAGCCGCTACGGCAGGGAGCAGTCATTCAGGTTCGCGAAGGAACTTGCCCGTATGGGATTCACAATCATTTCCGGTGGAGCATCGGGAATCGACAGTGAAGCGCACAAGGGCGCGATAGAAGCAGGCGGCAAAACATTCGCCGTTTTCGGTTCGGGGATCGATATCACATTTCCCCAAAGCAACGAGAATCTATTTAATCGAATTGCTGAAAACGGCGCGTTGATTTCAGAATTCCCCCCGGGATCACAGCCGGAGCCGTATCGATTCCCGGTCAGGAATCGAATAATAGCCGGACTGAGTAGGGGGATTCTCGTCATACAGGCGCCGGAACGAAGCGGAGCGTTGATAACATCCGACTACGCAATGGAACTCGGCAGGGAGATTATGGCGATTCCGGATCGCATTGATAATCCGAACGCGAAAGGCACAAATCAATTGATATGCGATGGAGCGTCACTGATACTCACAATTGACGACATTCTTGGGATTTTCAGACTGGTCATGCAAAAACGTCAGCAGCAGGTTTCACTTCCACCGCTGGATGAAATCAGCCAGAGAATTGTTGAATCTATCGGGTGGGAGTCGAAACACATTGATGAAATCGCGGTTGAGGCAAAACTCCCGATAAGCAAACTGTCAGGCATGATGCTTCAACTCCAGATGGATGGTTATGTGAAGGAAGTAAGCGGTAAAAGGTATGTGCGTCTCGCGCCGTGATAGTAAAATCATGATGTGTAGGGGCAACCCACTAGTGGGGAATTTCCCTGTGGTTGCCCTGAGGAATAGCACAAATACAGGGCAACCACGGGGGGTTGCCCCTACACATAAACACACGGAACCATCAAAACGCCCTGCCGCATCACTAGAAAATTTAATAAAATTAAAATGAATCCGATTAAACATTTGATTGGAAAATTGTTTCTTTATGATATAATCCCTGCCTTATATATCAGGAATGAAGAAAATGATTTACTACTTATTATATATATGAAATTCTTTGTGTGGTGATTATGTCGAAACATCTGGTAATTGTAGAGTCAAAAGCGAAGGCGAAAACGATAAACCAATATCTCGGAAGGGATTATGTGGTCATGGCGTGCATGGGACATATCCGTGATCTGCCCAAAAGCACTCTTGGGATTGATGTGAAAAATAATTTTGAACCCCGATATCGAGTATCCAAAGAGCGCAAGGCGATTGTGGATGATTTAAAAGCCGCGGCGAAAAAAGCCGATGATGTCCTGCTGGCAACCGACCCTGACCGCGAGGGCGAGGCTATAGCATGGCATCTGGCATATATCCTGAAAAAGAAAAACACAAAACGAATTGAGTTCAACGAAATAACAAAGCGCGCTGTGACAGAGGCGCTTGATGGCGCAAGGGAAATCGACCAGACCAAAGTCGATGCGCAGCAGGCTCGCCGTATCCTCGACCGACTTGTCGGCTATTCGCTTTCACCGTACCTCTGGCGTGAAATCCAGGGCGGGTTAAGCGCGGGACGTGTTCAATCGGTCGCGTTACGGCTTGTGTGTGAAAGAGAAGAGGAAATTGAGAAATTTATTCCCCAGGAATACTGGTCAGTCGAGGGGATTTTCAAGACCGAGAAAAACGAGAATTTCAGCGCTGAACTTTCCAAATATGAGGGCAAAAAAATCGAGATACCATCCGAGGATGATGTCAAACGCATTTCAGGCGAATTGAACGCATCCGAATTCCTTGTTGATGATATCAAAGTGATAACCAAAAAGAAGAATCCGCTGCCCCCGTTTATCACAAGCACGATGCAGCAGGATGCATCCCGACGTCTGAAATCTCCGCCTCGTAAAACAATGCGCACGGCCCAGAAATTATATGAGGGTGTCAAAATCGGAACTCGCCAGGTTGGACTTATTACTTATATGCGAACCGATTCCTTCAGAATCGCCGATGAAGCATTGGAAAAAATGCGGAAGCATATCAAGGATACTTTCGGAAAGGAATTCCTGCCCGACAAGCCGAACGAATACAAAACCAAGAAAAAGATTCAGGACGCTCATGAGGCTATTCGTCCGACTGATGTCAGCCGTACGCCTGAATCGCTTAGAAATGAACTTACATCGGAGGAATACGCGCTTTATGACCTTATCTGGCGGCGATGTGTAGCCAGCCAGATGTCTCCCGGCGAGGATAAAATAACAACTCTGATTGTTACCGGCAGCAAGTATGAATTCAGGACATCAAGAACAGTCCAGGTTTTCCCCGGATTCAGAAAAGTCTGGGAGGATAACAACAACAACAATAAGAAAAAGAAAAATGAAAAACCGCCCCTTCCTGATGTAGGCAAAGGCGATTCAGTTTCTCTTGTCGAATTGAAACCAGAACAGCATTTCACCGAACCGCCGCCAAGATTCAACAGCGCGTCGCTGATTCGTATGCTTGAGGAATTGGGCATAGGGCGTCCGAGCACATACGCTCCCACGATCTCAATTCTCCTCGACAGGAAATATGTTAACAGAGAGAAAAGCGTGTTTTTCCCGACTGATTTGGGACGGAAAGTGGATGCCCTTCTTCTGGAAAAATTCCCAACTATTCTCGATTATAAATTCACCGCGAGAATGGAGGATGAACTGGACCAGATACAGGAAGGGAAAGGAGTCTGGCAGGATGTTGTCCGGCAATTCTATGAACCATTGTATGAATCAATCACCAAAGCGTTAAACGAGGATTGTCCTGAGTGTGGAAGCCCTCTCATTCTGCAGAACAGCTATTTCGGAAGTTACCTCGCTTGTTCAAGTGAAACATGTGAATACAGGAAAAACCTTGGCGAAAAGGAACTCGATGAAGAGTGCCCTGAATGCGGCAAGTCTCTTATTGAGAAATTAGGCCGTTACGGCCGATTCACCGGCTGCTCAGGATATCCCGATTGCAAATATATTAAGAAAGTTAAGAAAGAAACCGCGGAGGGTGAATCGGCGGAAGTCGAATATGGTGAAAAACCATGCCCGTTGTGCGGAAGCCGCATGATTCTAAGGCGCTCACGTACCGGACGATTTTTCGGCTGCGAGAAATATCCTGACTGCAAGGGCATACGCCCGTTTACGATTGGTTTCCCCTGCCCGAAATGCAAGGAGGAAAATCGGGAAAATGGTGAACTGGTCGAGCGCAGGAGCAAAAAAGGTAGAATTTTCTATTCCTGTTCAAATTACCCTGACTGCGATTATGTAACATTCGCTCATCCTCTGGCAGGCTCAGGCAAGAAAAAGCAGGACGGCGATAAAAAGCCCAAATACGATGTTCCCGCCAGCGAACAATCCGAGGATGTTGACACCGGCGAATCGAAATGATGTAGTTGAAATCTGATTACATGCAGGGGCACAGCGCACTGTGCCCCTGCTTTTTTTTATCCATTACACCTGCAACAAAATCATGCCCCGCATGTCATACAGATAAATCTCGTTTATAATTGAAGCTCATGACAGATTATGCATTCAAAATAAAGGATGTGGTTAACCGTTTCCCAATTCTGAAGAATGGGAAATGGGGATATATTGACAAGTCGGGAAAAATCGTTATCAAACCTGAGTATGATAAAGCCGCGAATTTCTCCGGGGGACTTGCGCTTGTAAGACTCAACCAGCCACGTTCCATCGGTAAATCATCTGATGGCAGATTGGGTGGCCATACCGCATCATTTTCAGACCGGCTTCAACCTAAATCAAAACCTGCGTACGGCTTTATCGACAGGGATGGAAACAAAGCGACAGATATCAAATTCGATTATGCTGACAGTTTCTCGGAGGATCTTGCTCTTGTCAGAGTTGGCAATGCTGGAACCGGGATGTATGGATATATTGACAAGTCCGGTTGGATGGTTATCGAACCGAAGTTTCCTTACAAGGATTTCACAAAAGACGACCAGAAATTTTCCGAGGGCCTTGCTCTTGTCAGGATTGGCACTATGAGGAGGGGCAAATACGGCTTTATTGATAAGCAGGGGCATACAGTTATTGATGTTAAGTACAAAATGGCAAAACCATTTTCAGAAGGGCTGGCATGCGTGAAAGTTGGCGATTGGGGCAAGGGTAAATACGGTTTCATCAATAGAAACGGGCACTTTGTAGTCAAGCCTCAATATGATAGAGCGGAAAGCCACTCTGACGGGCTGGCTGGAGTATGGAATGGTGACACCCTCACGGCTTTTCTGTCATTACTGTCTATGGTCCCAAATACACCGGAAATAACAGGTACATGGAATTATATCGACAAAGCGGGAGCAAGCCGATTTGAAATCCGAAACGGATGGGTTGGCAGTTTCTCGGAGGGGTTTGCGGTACGTGAACTGGCGGGAATACGCACTTATATTGACAGAACAGGATGCGAAGTAATTAAAACTCATTTTGATTTCGCCAAGCCTTTCTTAAATGATCTTGCAATGGTCAAGGTTGATGGTAAATGGGGATACATCAATAAATCCGGCATGTATGTCTGGGAACCTACGAATTAGGTTAATTACCCCAAACATCCCACCGCATTTCGTGTCTAACAATTTGCGGGTATAATTTCACTGAATGAAAATCATCCTTCAGGAGCGATTTTATAATGCTGAAATTTCAAGTTTGTATCATTGGTGCAATTGCATTTCTGCTCATGGTTATATCAGGATGCGCTGAGGAATCCAGTGATGCAGCGCCGAATGCCGGCAACGATTCAGGCAATCAATCCGCGCCTGTGATTTTCAGCGATGATGAAAAGGCTGCTCTTGATGCTGTTGAAAATGACCGTTTCTTTGAGTTTCTTGGAAAAACCTATGTTAATGAACTGGCGCGAGAGCATTTTAAGCCTAACTGGGAAAGCAATGATGCCATTAACGACCCCGACTGGGATGAGAAAGCGGGAGTTAAACTGACAGTCAATCATTTTATTGTGAGCCAAAGCATGTGCGATACAGGTTATTTCATAGATAATAAAAAATGCAACATTAATTCAATGATAGAAAATGGTTATTACGCGATTATCCCTAGAAACCCATATACTGGTGAGGATATCAAAACGAGCCTTAAATACTCTCCCGGCGATTACCTTTTCGCAACAAATGGAAAAGCGATGGTTTACATTCAGCATCTGGGCTTAATGGATTCTGATTGCTATCTGGACCTGGAAGGATATGACAATCTCTATTATGTTCAGATTCATGTAGGTGATGATGGCTATGTAACGGATGGGCGTACTGAATATGTATATGGAATATACGATATGGATATGACAGCCAATGCGATTCAGGAAATAACGGAATCGCGCATAAACAGATACGGTGTCAAGTATCCTCGCGAAAATGCAAAACTATACTGGCTGAACAGGCAGATGTTTAAAATCCTGTCCCGTTATTCACAGGAATACGAGGATGTTCTTCCCACACTTGAGGATTACCTCAACTACTTCGGCAGGAAAAATCCATCGGCGTGGATTAATCCATACACTGGCAAGCCAATGGAGCAGAGGGAGCAATTCGCTGTGTGCAAAAACATACCAAATGAAGTAACTGATTTGCTTAATCGTCCGGTATTGTATTTTAAAGTGTCGGAGCCTGCGTATGTAAATCATTACGCCGGCAATTATTCATTCGCTGTTGTCGAGGGAAGGAAAGGTCCCAAGGCTGTTTTCGTTATTTATTTGCTGAATCGAGAGAACGAACTTGAGGCATTATCCTGCTACGCTAACCCGAATTCGAATCATAACAGGTGGATTCATGAATCCAGTTGATATTATCGTAACGTTAAAATTCTGAACCTGGGAGCGCTGGAATTTTTCCGGCGCATAGGCGCGAAAGCGCCTTAAAACAGGCGTGAACGCCTGTCGCGCCGGAAAAATTCCGGCGCTCCCAGGAAAAACATATATCTCTTATTTGAAGCGTAGTTTTTCAGTGGCGACAAAGTAAATGATGCGTTCACAAATAAAAATCCCCCTGTTACGGGGGATTTTGTGATGTTCGTTACCCTTCTCTTTTGTAGTTAACCCAGATCGAGGAAATCCTTGATTCGTATGCTTCGCTTCTGGCTTTGCAGCCTCTTGAGCGCTTTTGCCTCAATCTGACGTATTCGCTCGCGAGTTACGCCGAATTCCTTGCCGACTTCCTCCAGCGTATAGTAGTGGCCGTCGTTGAATCCGAATCGCTTTCTGAGTACTCGCTTTTCACGGTCACTCAGCGTACCCAGCACTTTTTCGAGTTCCTCCCGAAGAAGGTGTTTCATGACCGCTTTGTCTGGCGCGGGGATTCGTTGATCCTCAAGGAAATTCTGCAGCTGGCTGTTGTCATCCTCGCCGATTGGCGTTTCAAGTGAAATTGGCCTCTGCGCGATTTTCTTGATTTCCTGCACTTTCCTTTCGGTCATGCCTACTCTTGTGCCGAGATCATTCGGCGACGGGTCTATGCCGTTTCGCTGTGAGAATTCACTCGCGGCTTTCTTGAGTTTGTTGATTTTCTCGACGATATGCACCGGCTTGCGGATTATATCCTCCTGGTCGGCGAGCGCTCTTGTGATTGCCTGCCTGATCCACCAGGTGGCGTACGTGCTGAACTTGTAGCCTTTGGTGTAATCGAATTTCTGAACGGCGCGCATCAAACCGAGATTGCCCTCCTGAACCAAATCGAGGAAACTCAATCCCTGCGTTTTGTATTTCTTCGCGATACTGACCACGAGGCGCAGGTTTGCGGTTGTCAGTTTCTCTCTCGCGCGCTGACGCCTGTAATCCGCCGCGTCTTCATCGTTGATGGTTTTCGCCAGTTCCACTTCCTCGGTGGACATCAGGAGCGGAACCCATCCGATTTCACGCAGATAAACCTTTACTGAATCGTCAATCTTTGCTTCATGAGAGTATTTTGCATCACTCTCCAGCCTGTCCAGAATGTCCTTCTTTCGCTTCTGAGTCTTTTTCTTGAATTCCTTGGTTGTTACGAGAATCCCATTCCCACGGAAGTATTCACAGAGGGCGTCCAGTTTGTTTTCATTAAATCCTTTGGCAACGAGAACGTTGTCCAGAAGGTCTTCTTTGAAGACGTAGCCTCGGTCTTCTCCCGATTGAAGGAGATTCTTTAAGTTACGGCAAGCAAGCAGCTTTTTCGGCAGCATTGACTTACCCTGTTCCATACCTGGCATATTGCCACCCCACTAATGTAGTAAGGCATTTTTAATGTTCAAACGCCACCCTTTAAGAGACACAAAAAAACATGAAACGCATCCCGGACAACCAAACTCATTGTCCGATTACTACCGGTGAGCATTCACATGCAATGTGCATACTATCCCCTTCACGATCCTCCTACTTATATATTTACCCCATAGACTCAAACCTGTCAAGGGGATATACCGACAAATTTTCACATTGCGCCATAATTGCCATCTCACCATCACAGCGGGATAAAACGCTATAAATCCAGATAATGTTAGGTTAACCTGAAAGCGATTTATCGCACCTGAAAGGAAATATCGTCATTTTACCGGCAGGATTTAGAGTTTCTCCTTGAAAATCCACAAAGATTTTCAATACACCTGTAAGACACCCAATCCACTTGAAAGTTGCAGTGATATAGGATTTGATGATATGCTGATAATGCGGTGATTCAAGGATAATTTGTAACCCGGGGACGCTTCCCCGGGCTTTAGTTGTATTTTGACTTCGCCCGGCAAAGCGTTGCCGGGTTTGTATATTTCGAATTAAGGGGAACCGGATTACGAATTTTCCTAAGGAGCAAGTTTCATTAAGAATGCGTCTTGCCACTCATCAGTGGTGATTATGTGTTCGTCAGGTCCAGGGTCGAAATCGAGTGTGCCTTCAAATGCACCGACAGCAATTACCTCACCGTCTGAATTACAAGCCAGATCCATCGGTTCTTCATCCGCATCGGGACCGTGCCATACCGTCGCCTGCATCATATCACCCGACGAGTTGAACCTGCTGATAAACATGTCGTTATAAATCCCCACCGTTGAATGTAGTTCTATTCCCGGACCCGGATCAAAGTCAAAATCAACTCCACGAAAGCTGCCCATGACGAAGATAGAATCTGAACTGGAAGTTATACCGTAATTATTGTTCCAAACATTTCCGTCACCACCCCATGCTTTACCCCATAAATAATCGCCTGCGCTATTGAATTTGCTTAGGAAGTAACCAGAGAATTCATACCATTCGACCGTCGGGCCAGGATTCAAATCGATATTTAAATAAAATGGTCCTGATGAATAAATGTTATCTGATTCATCAATTGTCAGATTTGATGGGTTATCACCTGAGGAGCCTCCCCAGGTGTGAGCCCACCGAAATTGACCATCAGAATCGTATTGAGTAAGGAAATAATCTGAATATCCGTTTGCTTCATGGATATCTGTTCCCGGACCCGGGTCAAAATCAACAGAGCCACGAAAAGTACCTGCGAAACTAACTTTTCCATCGCCATCATGAACAACTGAATATCCTGAACCGTCGGTCGAAACACTATTCCACCATAAAGTAGCTCCGTCTATCTGGGACATCTTACAAAATAAAGGTCTACCCCTATCGGACCCGGAATCACTGGTAACACCAGTTATGTATGGATCACCATAATTATCAACATCGATTGCTCTGCCATATTCATTCCCTGTCGATCCACTGCTGCCTTCACAGCAACTTGTTCCCTTTGTGCTAGTCCAGATATAGTTTCCATCGGTATCGAACTTACTCACAAATATGTCAGATGTATAATAGGTTTCATAACGACCACACCAGCCGGATGACCGTCTATTCTCTCCCGGACCGGGATCGAAATCAACAGTGCCTCTAAAAGAACCAATTATATACACAAAACCTGACTCGGATAACGCAAGGTCAGGGTTTGAAACACCTCCAACAACATCATGTAATGGTGTTGACCAGATGACTTGAAGACCCGGATCAAGTTTTGATAATATCTGAGTATCTAAATTGAGTGAAGCAAGGCAGTAGATATTTCCGGATGAATCGATTTCAATGCTTTCAACTGATGCATTTCTTTCTTGTCCATTCCAGGTTATCACTATGTCTAAAACGCCTGTGACTGTAATTTTCACCTGGTCGTACAGAGCAAGCGTACCTGAATCTGCTGATAAGGCCTTGATGTAACCAGTATATTCACCTTCAGGAGCTCCCGTATCATTTACCAGGTTAAGCTGCCAGCTAATTGAAGAAATCTGTGAAAATGAAACTGATGGCTGCCCGGTTATTTCAGGACATTCAAGAGTAACCTCGCTGACATCATTCTGCCAGTCGTAAACATCAATTTCCGCAGTGGTAAAAGCGCCAACACTATTCCCGAGCGCTCCCTGTGTGAAATTCACAATCCCAACGGGTTCATTGCAGTTGGAAGGAAATGAGGCATCCACAGCGAAAGCCAGCCAGGTGTGTCCCGGTTCAAGAAAAATCCTGAGATTTTCCGTTTGCTGACTATACTTTGCAAATATTCTCCGCGGTTCTGATTTCGAATAAGCCCTGAAAGGATTTATATCCAAACCTCCGGGGATATCATAAAGAGGCGTCCAGTCCTCGGGATCGAGGAAACTGTCGGTTGAATCGTTTGTGTAGATAATCAACCGCACATCGTAAACATCGATTGGATACGTATTCTGGAGAGTAACATCGAGATCGATTTCACCATTTGGATGGATTGCATTGACCTGGATTTGCGGGAAGGGAATCCCGCCGCTGACATTGTAATGCACCATTGATGACCTATCAGGTGCGACCTCACATTCAAGAGTTTCAAAGTCAATCTCGGCTTTCCATATGCCTGAAAGGATATGGTTATTATCTTCTGTCACACTTTCATTAGTAGATGGCATGACCACGATCTCAGGCTGCACCGGTGTAGTTGATTTCGAAGAACATCCGATGATTGACACCAGCAGAAGTAGTCCTGAAAGAAGTTTTAAGTATCTCATGCATACCTCACAATAAGGTAATGGAATTATCAATAATCCCATTACAAGTAGTGAACTATAAGTTTTGCTCTATAGAGTTATTGTACATGAAACTTGGGAGAAATCAAAGTGCGCTGAAAAAGAGGACAGCGCCTTTTTAGTTGTCCGATCAGGACTGATGTAATGAGATAGGTGCATGCTGGGAATACTGCGGATTATCATTCAGGATATTTCTGTCGAGGATGTCGAGGAAATCGGCAGTGGAATATGTAAACGTAAACGAGGTCGTCCGCGAAAGCAGGTATAATCGGCGATATAAAAGGGCGCTGTCCCCTTTATCCCGTTGAAAAAATATAAGATAGGCAAATCGGATATCCTATGTTATAATAGTCAGATTACTTAATCAAGCGTTTAACTTGACAGGAGAATTTGATATGAATACCCGAATTGTATTACTACTAATTGTAATAACTGCTGGCTTTTCTATGACAGTTATCTTTTTTCCGGGATGTTCAGGTAATAATCCTGTAACAACTCTACACGATCAAAATGATTCAGATATCCCAGTCCTCACCGAGAATATACCGGTGCAAATGTATGATGTGGAAGATTCCGGAAGGGATATACTTGGTCAATGGATTATTGATTTTGACACCACCTCAGGCACTGCGTCTGTGACACCTGATCGCAATGCTGCATTCAGATTTGACGTTACCACAATGCTTCCAACTCCGACAGTTAATGTGAATAGTTATGATGCATTAACCGGGGTTTTGGATGTTGATGTCACTATGAGTAATCCAAATGGTATCAGTGGTTATGACCTGAGGTTGATTATATTCAATAATAATGGTCATAATCTTATCAATTCTGATGATTGGACTGACGCATGGGATTTACCAGCCGGTTTGCCCATTAATCCATTCAAGAGTTATGCTACTGATTACACGGATCGAGTTTTTCATGCATATTCTCAAGTCACTGAAAATTTAAGGATCTATTGTCCAGGCGGTAATACATACGTAAGATTTGCAATCGACATTGCGTATCCGGGAAATTGCACTGAACCATATGAGATTGACAATTATTTTCAGGAGACTCTTTTGGATGATATGGGTGCATCAGCCAATATCTGGATTGAGGTTTTCGACTGGCAAAACGATGTGGGTTCAGTATCTCTGTATTGCCCTGCGATAACTGCTGAAAACCTGGTGCATTTTACACAGGTTGATAACACCCTATTTCAGCTAGAACTTGTAAACAACACTGCAGCCACTGCGGGTGTGTATTCCGGTGTTATTATTGCCTATTCTTCCGGTGTCCCGCTTTTTGATTTCGTAAAGATTAAGATATCAGTTGAGCAAAATACAATAGGGTTGATTCAAAACCTACCAGGGGCATTTGAGGGATATACCTTATTTGCTCCTGGGACGAATCCCGGAGCATATCTCTTTGACATGGATGGTAACCTGGTTCACTCCTGGGAAAGTGAATACATTGTAGGCTCTAGTTGCTACCTGTTGGAGAATGGAAATTTATTGTATTCCTGCAGGGGAACCGGTCCTGGTGCTATTGGTGGCAGGATAGAGGAGATCGACTGGGATGGAAACTTGGTTTGGGAATATGACTTCCCTGCAGGGGAGTATCGATTTCATCATGATATTGAAAGATTACCGAATGGAAATACACTGTTTATCGCGTTCGAATACAAGGAAGACCAGGAAACACTTGACGCTGGACGAGATCCGGAAATACTTCCAACTAGAGACTTTAGACCGGACTCAATTATCGAAATAAAGCCTTATGGAGCAACTGGGGGTAATATCGTATGGGAATGGCATGCCTGGGACCATATGAGTAGTGAGTTTGGAGGCACAGCAAATGGGCAGCCTGTAAGCACTGATATAACAGATCCGGGGAAGTTGAATATAAACTTCCCGGATAATGATTCAGATGACTGGCTGCACGTCAATGCGGTTGATTACAATCCCGGGTTTGACCAGATCGTTTTAAGCAGCAGGCATTTCAGTGAGTTGTGGATTATTGATCACAGCACAGCTGATTATCTCAATCCCCAGTCGGGAATTGAGGCTGCACGCGGACCTGCAGGTGATATCCTTTACAGGTGGGGGAATCCACAGTCGTACGGTGCCGGTGATGAATCTGACCAGAAGTATTTTGGTCCGCATGATATCCAGTGGATCGAATCCGGCCTAAATGGTGAAGGCAATATACTCGCGTTTAATAATGGTCGTTTTAGAGACACTGACTATTCATCAATTGATGAAATAGTAACACCGGTAGATGAATTCGGGAATTATGAATTAATTCCTGGAGAGTCGTATGGTCCTGATGAGCAATCATGGATTTATACTACAGAAATTCCTGAAGATTTCTTTTCAGGCGCACTATCAGGAACTCAAAGGTTGCCAAATGGGAACACCCTGATTTGCGAAGGTAACCCCGGAAGGTTTTTTGAGGTTACACCAGATGAAGAAATCGTTTGGGAGTATATAAATCCGGTAACTTCTGATGGACCTCAGAAACAAGGAACCATAGTGGCAAGCAAAGTTTTCAGGTGTTATCGATATTCTGCAGATCATCCCGCACTTGCAGGCAGGGATCTTACGCCGGGTGATCCGATAGAACTTCCACGTGAGTAGATAAAAATAGGGACAGTTACCTTTATAATTATTTATCCTCTCGGATATGCAGTAATTTACTATAAAGGTACCTGTCCCCTTTTTACAATGAACCATGGCGGTGATAATTTCAAATTCAAAGCCTCAACATCAAATTCATATTATGGATTGGATCTTCACGATTGCCTGACTGCCTCTTCTGATAAGATATTTACAAACTGGCGGGAAATCACAATTGACTTCGCCTGGATGGAGCCAAGAGGAGATACAGAAACCGGGTGCACCGAATATGGTGATGAAATCGAATATCCTGACGACCGGGATTACAAAGTCAATAGCAACAGTACTATCTGGATAAAGGGCGCTTTTGATGATGCCTTCATTGAAATTGTTAAAGGCAGAGAATTAGGTCCGAATCCATATTACCCACAGCTTCCCAATGATATATATCTGACAACACATGATTATGCTGATTATGCAACCCCATTCCACGAACCTGAATTTGATACTGTTGAACTGATTGGTGTTGATCATGCAGGTAATTCACCTTGCGCCAGTGGTTATTTTGGTGAATCGGTGCCATTGCCAGAACCGCCAAACGGGCACTGGCATTCTTTTGTTTATGTTGGTAATATCCACGATTACATAAAACTTGATCAGAAAGCATACATGGTAGATAAAGAAAAATGTAAAATACCTCAAAAATTATGTGGTGTATGTGCTTCCCATGAATTACTTCACTTATTTTTAAATTGCAGTGACAATATTCATTATGAAGCACCATATGGTTTATCATTCGGTCCTGTTTTTTTCGGGAACCCAGCTTATTGGGATATGCGTTCTTACATGCATCATCGCCATATTATGGATAATAGATCAGGTTCACGGGGTGGCCATAAAGATCCGTATTGTCCTCAGTATTCCGGTATCACTTATTTTGATTTATCTGATGATGGTGTAACTTACTAATAACTTTTATAAGGAGTTTAAAATGCGATATATAATACCTACATTGTTTATAATACTAATCAACATAACTGCTATTGCATCCTGCTCTGGAACGGCAGAAGAAACCACCAATGTTCAAAATAGTTCAAACAAGGAAGAACTATCAAATAGTAGCAACGACAACAAGGCAAGCAATATTAAATTCGATATTCCTTTCACATCATTTGACCCTCTTACTTTTGAGCATTTTTCATTGTTTCTAAACGGCTCAGAACCTTTTTCTCATCTTTCTATTGATTTCACAACAACCACCGAAAACCCATATTTATCCAGAAGAAGCTGTTTTCAATATGGCTGTCTTGGTCTTGGGTGTGATTTGTATTATACAGAAATCCGGTTATATTATAAGTGTTCTTTGGTAACTTATGCTACAAATCCATATTGTTGTTCCTATGAATGCGATTTAACCTCTGCGCAAATGGAGCCAATAATTTCCTTCATTCAGCAGAATAATGAATATTTTTTTAATAATGAAGAATTTAATGGTCTTGAATTGCCTTATTTGTCAACATTTGATTTTATCGAGAATAATAACTATAGATTTACACTTATTATAACAGATTCTTATTCCGAACAACAAGATCCGCAGCATGCGTTAATGATCAGTAAAAGTGCTGAGCAGCTTACACCTGGAACACCGCTCTATGAGCTTTTTCAAATCTGGGAATCACAATTTGTTCCAGAATTGTTACAACATGAACAATGGTGCGATTAAACAATCAGAAAAGAACAAAAGGGGCATAACCCTTTGGCAAAAAGGGGTCAGTCCCCTTTTTAGATAGCCATGAATAGTGCGACACAGCTACTTTTTACCATGACATATTCCCCGGGAAGGGGTTCCCTGGCTACGAGACACCATTGCGGATAATTCAATTATAGGAGTCTGACACCGGTAGAAATGCATATACTGAGCGGTCAGGCGACTTCCGATGCAACAATTAATGCCTTTGTAGCGGCATTTATCCTGATGGCAATCAGTTACGCAGCAATCATGGTTTTTTGATCAGTTGCCGAACCGCCGAACCGTTACCAATCCCCGCCAGGACCGCCGTAACAGCCCATATCCGAACGGCTGCTGTCGAAATCCTCTATTGCCGGATCGCCTGTGTCGATGCACGGACTGCCTGCCTGAAGGTGGAAATCATCGGATGGATTAACATATTTCGGATACGAATTTATGCATCCAACCCCTGGAGTTCCGCTTTCGTAGTATGCCGTCGAGCAGTCGTAAACATCGTTGTATTCGAATGTGTAATCGAGAGCATCTCCGCCAATCCCGTATGCATACTGGAGAGGATAGCTTTTGTGGATTTTGGAAATAATCAGGTTGCGTGATATGAGATTCGCGCAGTTTGATGTGTACAGACCGTACACAGAGCCGTACTCGCCTCATCCGTCGTAATATTTTCTTACATCGTAAATTACGTTATTGGTGAGCTTTACATCAGCTGATTCAACCGCCTTTATTCCATATACCGTATCATAGAATCTGCTGAATACATCATAAACCAGTGTGTTAATAACCTGTGTGCCATCCGCGCCGGAAATCATGATGCCGTGTATGTTCGAGTAATTAAGTCCCTCGATTCCATGTACAACACAATGCTCAACCTGTACATTCAATGAACTGGAAATTACGATTCCGTATGATGCTGAATAATCCACTGTGTAGATGTCATGGATTGTACAGGATTTCAATTGCGTATTATCGGAGCCAGCAACTGTTATTCCTCTTGATGATGACCAGGTTTCACTATCCACGCCATAAACATTGCAGTCATCAACAAGTACGCCTGGGGAATTTGCTATGTAAATGCCGTATGAATCCTCTGAATATATGTCATAGACAGTACAGGAAATCAGCTGCGTGTTGTTGGAACCATCGACTGTGATTCCTTTTGCGTATGACCACCAACCGCCGTCAAGGTCATAAACAGTGCAGTTATCGAGGAGTGTTTCCCTTGAATTTAGAATATATATGCCGCATGAAGTGTCCCATGTAGCGGTTGGGAAGTGATGAACGTTTGTGTTTTCGATGATAACCTGTCCGTAAATGTCTTTGTTGCATTCCTCCACCAGTATTCCGTATGCGGTGTTATGGTTGGATTTTACCATATTGTAAATCTCGACACCGGAAATGCGCGCGTGTGCGCGGTTATGCAGCCAGATGCCTTTTACATTGCCACTTCCGGAGCCGTTAACAATCCTGCAATTGATAATCTCAGGTGAGGAGTGGTAGCACTCGATTCCGCAAGATGCGCCGTCAATTTCAAATCCCTCGATTACAGCATCATTAGCGCCAAGTACGCATGGAGCGTCGGAGTTTGTGTAAACGGTCGCTTCATCATCGCCGTCGGATGTGTCCCAATTGACTGATTTTAAAACGACATTGCGGACAAGCGTAATCGCTTCGTCATACACATTGCCGGAATCATCGACCCAAACCTCATATCCCGCACTTGCCGCTGAAAGTCCCTCTGTAATAGTGTTGAAAGGGTGTTCTATTGTGCCGTCGTATGGAGGGCCTGTATATGAATCATCAACGTAAATTACATCGGCTGGCTCTTCGGATACAGTGATTTTCACATAGTTATATGTGCTGATGTTTTGCGGATTTGGGCTTAATGCCATAATCAGCTGATTGTATATTCCAACCGGAGTTCCTGCGGTGTTTGAGATTTCAACCTCAAAAGCATTTCCACCTGTGGGGAGCATCTGAACAGGGGTACCCGTGAATGGAATCGCGTCCAGAAATACATCCGAGACATTCTCCTGATGATCATTTACAAGGCAGCTGATAACAGCGCTGCCACCGGATGGCGTCAACGTTCCAGCCTGCGATGTTTCCACAATCTCGTATGGCTCCTCCACATTCGATGGCAAGCTGGCGGTGATGGCGTAATTCACAGATGCGTCTGCTCCGGGGGGGATATCGAGAAAGAGAGTTTCAGTGTCGATTGCTCCGGGACCCATTGGAAATGCCCTGTCTGGAGTTTCCTTCATAAATGCTGTAAACGGATGAATGTTCGTGATTGGTGTCCCCGAAAAGTCAGTGTAGCTGTCGGGATTCAGTACCGTTTTGCCGAACGTGTTGAGATAAACCAGCCGTAAATCATAAGCAGCGATTGCAACGGGATTTTCCAGTGTCAGTTCGATTTCAAAAACAGTGCCGACAACATTGGCAATCGCGAATCTGAAACAACCGCCGGGGCATTTGTCGGGGAGGAATCCGGTGATGTCGTAAACAAAATCAGGCTGCCTGTTTTCGGTTTGAGTTATGGTTTCTGTTTCGATGTCGATATCAAACGAGCCTGAATAGAGCAGCTGCGTATTCGCGTCCGCATTATCAGGATTCGCCGGTTGAGTCGGCAAATTGCCCGAGCTGGAGCATCCCGCGAGTATAAACATTAAAAACGAAAGTGTTATAGTTATCAAAACCTGGCGCATATTTACCACGTTCCTTGCAATTCGAAATTATTTGTTATAGTGATAAGCTCTCTTCATTTTATCACATCCGCGGAATTCCGGCTGGGTCTCCAGTCGGATTATGGATTGGATATAGCGAGGGATGAAGTGAGGGATAAAGTAATGAAGGAAATCAAAAAATGCGTTAAGGTGTTTTCGTAATGGCGTGGGCGTAGTGTTAATGGGCTATTCCAGAGGGGACTGTCCCTATTTAATTTGCAGGATGGAAAATGACATTCGAGGTTCTGCCGCTTCTGATATTCGCGTTCATCGTTGCCGGCATTGTTCAGACGCTTATCCCCAGTGAGGCGATTTCTAAAATGATCGGGGAGGAATCGGGCTTTAAGGGAATTCTTATCGGATGCCTCGCCGGCGGGCTCACTCCGGGTGGGCCGTACGTCAGCCTTCCGCTGGTAGCCGCGCTGTATCGTTCAGGAGCGGGAATAGGAACCACAGTCGCGTTTCTCACCGCCTGGTCGCTTTGGGCGTTCGCCAGGCTGCCCATGGAGATCGGGATTCTCGGCGTTCGTTTCACACTGATACGATTCGCATGCACTCTCATATTCCCGCCACTTGCCGGCCTGCTTGCGCACCTTCTTTTCCGTAGAATATCAGTGTAGCGTACTGGAAAAATCCGTACCGGGCTTTAGTTGTATTTTGACTTTAGTAAAAGAGATAAAAAACTCGAAATAATGTATAATTAAAAACATAGATTGCAAATTGACAAGGAGTATATGTTATGGACTGGCGTGAAAGAATATCCGTTGATCCGGCTATATGTCATGGAAAAGCCTGTATAAAGGGAACCCGAGTTATGGTTTCGGTTGTACTTGACAACCTTGCAGCGGGTTTTACGGTTGCTGACATAATAAAGGAATATCCATCCCTGAAAAGAGAGGATATCCTAGCAGCAATCGCCTATGCTGCTGAACTTGCCCGTGAGCGGGTTATGCCGTTAACACCCGGTGCAGCCTGATGCGTTTCAAAATCGATGAGAATCTTCCTCTGTTGGCGGCACAATTACTACGGGAAAGTGGACATGATGCCATTACTGTCCTCGACCAGCAAATGGGAGGAACAGCGGATAGTAGTTTAGCTAAAGTCATTCAACAGGAAAAACGCGCTCTTCTTACACTTGATCTTGACTTTTCGGATATCAGAACATATCCGCCAGAGGAATATGACGGCATAATTATTTTGAGGCTTCAACGTCAGGATTTGAATGCTTTGGCATCCCTATTACGAAAACTAATTCCGATGATTGATGATGAAGTGTTGTCAGGTCGTTTGTGGATTCTCGATGAAGATAAGCTGCGTGTGAGGGGTAAGGAATGAGATACGCTGGCATCGATTGAGTTACGGAATTCTGGCTGGGCCTCTAATCCGATTATGACCTCGACATAGCTCGAGACAAAACAATGCAGGAAATCCAAAAGCACGTCAAGGCGTTTTCGTAGGGTGTGCTTAGCCAGCATTAATTGGCTTTTTCAGAGGGGAATGTCCCTATTTATTTTACCTGTTTTATAAAGAGATCTGTCCACTTTTAGAAGTGTGGTAGGTGAGTAGAGGAATCCCCAACCTTTGGAGCATCTTGCTCGATGAAATTCTTTGAGTATGCCATTCCGATTTGAGTAACGAGCATAAGTTCAACTATGTTCAGTACCACATCGAGTCCATCGGACACAATATAGATCATGGCAGTTGCGATGTATCCGGTGGCATCATTAGCCAGAATGGCAAGTTTGAAACCAATGAAGTTGGATATGAGCCAGATAGCCCACCACCAGCCAACAATAGTGGTCATGACCGCTTGCTTGTGACTAACCTGCCATATCTCCTTCATCACCTGGTATGGTTTGTAGAGATTTGCGAAAGGTATGAAGAACCATCCCACAGCCCAGCCAGGTGTAAACGTCATCGGTTCCCCTGTTAGTGCACGCAGGTTCTTGTTCGTCCTGTAAATCCACCGCAGGAAGGTTATGACTGTAATGATACCGAGTACGACCTGAATCAGACCAATAATACCTGTTACTATGTCAGACGGGAGAATTGTTTCATTGGGATCAACATATGGGGGCAGGTTAGCATAAGAGTAGTAATCGTAAATGTCGACCAAGACGCCAAGAGCCATTATTGCAATGGTGATCTTGAGAAGAATGCAGAGCGTTCTTGTGAGTCCAGCAAGCGGCTTGAGTTCCATCGTGCTTCTTTTCAATCGAAATTTATATTCTACACAATTTATCTTTTAGACTTGGGTAATATACAATGCCGCATTTTTCATGTCAAAAAAAGTTACTTTTTTTAAATATTAGTACCTTTCAAGAGTAACAAAGAAGTTGTTGTTTGGCAATAGTTGAAATATAATCTGGTTTTAATCATTCCTGGGAAAAGGGGTCAGTCCCCTTTTAAGATAGCCATGGATAGTGCAACACAGCTACTTTTTACCATAACGTATTCCCCGGGAAGGGGTTCCCGGGTTACAAGTCACCATTCCCTATTATTAACCACCACCGCCATGTCCGCCGCCTCGTCGACCGCCTCCGCGTCCACCCATTGGAGATTCCGAACCTTTGAAAGAGGGATTTGATTGGGCGAACGATGAGAGAAATATTTCATGAATCCAACCCTCCAACTCATTTAAGGTTCCGCTGCCGGTGGAAACGTTGTACCAGTTGCCGTCATCCGCTCGCCTGATACCTTTTACCCTAACTGTGGAATTTCCCGTAACCCAGCACTCCACCTGTTCAAGACCCTCAATTTTACTGCTGTCCCAGCTGGTAAAAAGAGGTATCGGGGATAAAAGCCCGTCGTTGTCAGTCATGGGTTTGGTGTTAAGGAATACCTGGTCGTTGGCATTGAAAATGTATTTTGTTGTCCCAAACTCAGCGACCGGTGCCGCGGTTTTTTCCAGTATCGTTTTAACAGGTTCCAACTGGGCCAGGCATTTGGGGATATTAT